>JBEPUC010000024.1:0-59829 GCA_041691675.1 Hyphomicrobiales bacterium
CTCGACGGCACCATCAAGGGCACCGCGCACAAGGGCTATCTCGACATCCAGATGCGGCCGGAGCGGCACAACGCGGTGAAGGTGCTGCTGTTCTTCGACATCGGCGGTTCGATGGACTGGCACATCAAGGCGACCGAGGAACTGTTCTCGGCGGCGCGCACCGAGTTCAAGCACATGGAGCATTTCTACTTCCACAATTGCCTGTACGAGAAGGTGTGGAAGGAAAACCGCCGCCGCTTTCAGGCGACGACGCCGACCTGGGACGTGCTGCACACCTTCCCGCACGACTACAAGGTGGTGTTCGTCGGCGATGCTTCGATGTCGCCTTACGAGATCGCGGCCGTCGGCGGCTCGGTCGAGCATTACAACGAGGAGGCCGGCGCGACGTGGATGGAGCGTGTGCTGCGGACTTATCCGGCGAGCATCTGGCTCAATCCGGTGCCCGAGAAGGAATGGGACTTCACGCACTCGATCCAGATGGTGAAGCAGTTGATGGGCGGGCGGATGTATCCGCTGACGCTGGACGGGCTGGATCGGGCCATGCGGGAGTTGGTGCGGTGAGGAAAGCGCGCCAAAAGCCCCTTCCGAATCTCGCCTGCGGGCCTATATTGGGGCCGTCCATCCACAACAGAAAGGAGGTGATCCAGTGTCTCATTGTCTATCGCCGCGTTCGCCGGCATTCGTGAACTGGATCTTCGCCTCGATTGCCTCACACGAGGTCCAGTAAGGACGATCCGATAGAGATCGTCCGGCTCACGCGCTTTTGCGGAGCGTAACGCCGCATAAGCGGCTGGGCGACGGCTGACAATGGAAGGGCTGCCCGCAAAGGCAGCCCTTCTTTTTGCCGTCGATAAATGCCGTCAGAAAAAATTCAGGCCGCGTTGGCGGCTTTCAGGGCCACCGGTTCTTCGGCGGCCTGCTGGACGCGTTGCAGGCTCATCACCTCGCGCATGACGCGGGCGAAGTCCTTGCGGGCGGCCTCGAGCGCGCCCTCGACCACCGAGCGTTCGAGTTTTTCACGCTGTAGCGCGGCGGTAAGTTCTTCGATCGCCTGTTCGGCCAGCATCTTGTCGTTACCGCGCGCCTTGGCGAGCGTATCGATGCGGGCGGACAGTTCGCCGACGGTTTCCTCGGCGCGGCCGAGCGCTGCTTCCTTGGCGTTATAGGCGCGGGTCAGCGCGCCGGTGCGCTCCATCAAGGTCGATGTTGCGTGATCCATCTCCTTCATCTCGGACTCGCGTCGGATGCGGTCGGCCTCGAGATCTGAAACGCGCGTTTGAAGATGGTCGCGCTCGTTGATCGTATCATTGAGGCGGCGGTCGAAATCGCGGATTTCCTCGGCCCGGGCGAGCAGGTGTTCGCGCGCCTCGCCGAGTAGATTGTCGGTCGCCGACGCCCGCGCCTGCAACGCTTCGAAGCGCATGCGCTGGCTCGACAATTCGTGATCGTGACGTTCGTTGCTCTCGTCGAGCGCTGTAACGACGCGGGCGCGCTCGTTATTGACTTCCGCGAAGTTGCCTTCGACGGCGCGCAGGCGGCTTTGCGTGGCGCCGAGACTTGCCTCGGTCTCGGTCAGCTTGCGGGTGAGGCGGGCGGCGTCGGCGCTCATCTTGTCCAGCGAGGCCTGCTGCGCGCGCTTCTCGTCGTCGGCCATCAGCAGACGTTGGCGCGCTGCGTTGATGTCGGATTCGAGCGCGATCACGCGCTTGTTCATGGTGGTGAGCCGTTCGTCGAGCCGGCGGTTCTCCTCACGGAGCCCGACGTTCTCGCCCGCTTCCTGGGCGAGCCGCGCTTCCAGTTCGGCAAGCTGGGCGCGCCGGGCGGCGATGTCGATGGTGATTTCGGCCTTGGTCGCTTCCACCGTGCGCAGCACGCTCTGCGTCGTCGTCAACTCCTGGCGCAGCGCGCTGCATTCCTTTTCCGCCGCGGCCGCCTTCTTCTCGATGTCGGCGACCTCGTTGCGCAGCTTGCCGTAGGCCGTGCGGGTATTGTTGAGGACAGTCTGGAGGCTGAGTTTCTCCGACTTTTCGGTCTCGTAAGCCCGCAGCGCCTTGCCAACCGGATCGGCGAGCCTGCCGACCGCGGCCTTGATCGAATCGAGCTCTGCGATCTTGGCGTTGGCGTCGAGCAGGAGATTGCGCAGGGATTCGTTGTCGCTGCCGACTTGGGCGCCGGCGCTGGAGAACAGTTCTTCGTCGATCTCCAGTGGATTTTCCAGCGACGTCTCAAGCCTGATTTCCGGTCCCGTTTCCAGCTTGGCGTCGCCGTTCGAGGTCGGCGACGGCCGCGCCAGAAGGTCGATGACGCTCGCCGGCTTGCGGGCGAAAAGGCCCCCAAATTTGCTCATGGAAACGTGATCCTTTGGAAGACGCCGATCCGCCCGGCCAGCGACGCAGAATCACATTGTTAATAATACATAACAGAATGTGAACGCCGGGTGGTTAACGACAGCTTAACGATTCGCTGCCCCGGCGCATTTGGCGGGGTTTATCGACGCCGCCCTGGAACGGGGCCGGTCTGCCGGGCCGTCTTTGCGCTGTTAATAACCAGCCTTCGGCTCAGACCCCGCCTCGACACGGGAACCGAAGCGGCGGACAAAGCGGAGACGAGTCCTTTTCAATACCTGGGGAGAAAACGATGAGACATGGTCTGGCGCTGGCTGTCGCCGCAATCCTGGCCTTTGCGTTGACAGGACAAGCGGCCAATGCGGGCGGGCGGCATCACATCAGCAAAGAAATAAAGACTGCCGCGATCGTGACCGGCGCTGCCTCGACCGCCGCCTATTTCGCGATCAACGACTGGAACTGGAAGTGGGACAACGGCAGCGGCCTCACCAGCCTCGGCGCCTATGCCGCCACCACGATGGGCTGCGCGGCGATATCGCCGATGGTGGCCACCGTGCTGCTCAAGCGCCCCCTGACCAACCGCGAAGCCGGGGTCCTCATCGGCTCCTGCGTGGTGCCGATCGTCGGCGGCTGGCTGGTCAACGCAGCCTATGACGCGCACCCGGACTGGGAGCCCGGCTACGTTCGCCCGGCCTCGCATCGTTGGCATCACAAGCGCCACAGACATCACGCGATGTAAGCGCGGCGCTCCAAGGGTTGCGAATACAAAAGCCGGCGCCGATTAAAATTCGGCGCCGGTTTTTTATTCTTCTTCTCCCTCCCCCTGAAAGGGGGAGGGTCGGGGAGGGGGTCATCGCCGGGCAGGCCCCGACAAAATTGACCCCACCCGCCCGCCGTCGCTCTGCTCCGGCGAGCGACCTTCCCCTTGCAGGGGGAGGTAAAGACAAGGCTCACGTCTTCTTCGCGATGAACAAACCTTCGCACAGCCGGAAGGTCAATGCGTCGCCATCGCCCTTGGGCTCGAGCAAGGCTTTCACCTCCGGCGTGGTTTGCGTCAGCATCGCGCGCAACAGCGCCCGCATGACATTGTCATAGCGCACGGTCCAGCTTTTGAATTCCATCGGCTTGAACAATTGTTCTTCGTGGCCGATGGCAAAGCCCGCCGCCTTTATTGCCGCGCGCCATTCCTCAATCGTCCAGGCGCGCAAATGACTCGGATCGCGCAGCCTCTCGAACGCATTGATGTAATCGCCGACCGGTCCGGCCGGCACCACGTTATCGACCGCCGCGAGCGTTGCGCCCGGTTTGAGCACGCGGTGCGACTCGGTGAGATAGTCGGGAATCGAATCGAAGTGATGCGGCGCGATCCGGCAGGTGACGAGGTCGAAACTTTCATCCTCGAACGGCAGCGCCTCGGCCTTGGCGTAGGTGGTGCGGACATTGGCAAGCCCGCGCTTGGCGGCCTCGGCCTTCACTACGTCGAGCATTTCCTGGGTGATGTCGGTCGCCCAGACCCGCGCGACATGGGGCGCGAAGGTGTAGGCGACGTGGCCGCCGCCGGTGGCGATGTCGAGCACGCGCCAGGACTTTTGCGGCGCGGTCAGATCGACCAGCCGTTGCAGGCTCTTGCCGGTGGCGTGTGGGGTCGACGTGAGATAGTGCCCGGCGTTCTTGCCGAATTGCTCCTGCAACAATGCCTTGTTGGTGACCGTTTGGTTCATGGGTCTCTTCCGGGTCTGCGTGCCGATTCAAAGCGCGCGGGGGAGAATGCCCGGATAGATAGCCGGTTTGGCAGCCTCGCGATATCGGGTTTCTGTGGCGGACAGCTTTTCCAAAACCGCAGTAAAAACCTTCGCGCGATCAAGTTGTCCCAGGCTCGTTTCAGGCTTGCGGGTCGCCGTCGCCGCCGCTGAGGTCGTCGTAGCCGTGGCGGCTGGAATAAAAAATCAGCGCCATCAGGCCGCCGCCGACAATAAGCGACATGACAGCGCCGCCGGCGAGAGCCGCCCAGCCATAGGCCGGCATCGACCCGATGTCGAAATGCGTCCAGGCCACGGCGGCAAACCACAACGAAACCGCCAGCAAGGCAAGCAACGGCACAATGATGAGAAGTTTGCTCATGCCGCGAATATAGGCTCTTCGCGCGCAACTGTCACATAAGCCGGCGCGCTGCTGGCCTGCAAAAAAAGGCGCCCGGCTGTTTCAAAGCCGGGCGCCGCGTCGATTACGTCACGTTGCTTACATGCGACGCTTACATGCGACTTATTTCTTGGTGGTGCTGGACGGCGCGTTCTTGTCGGATGTTGCCGCGCCGGTCGTCGAACTGCCGGCTTTGTAATAGGCAAACTTCGGCGCGCTCTTGAGTTCGTCCTTGGTGTAGGTGACGGTGATCTTGTCGATCGAAGTCGAATCCGCCTTTCGCGTCACGGTCAGTTTGTCGAACGGAACGGCGACGTCTTTTTCGCCGACGCCGAGGAAGCCGCCGACGCCGATCACGACGGCATTGATCTTGCCGTCGCTGGCCACGAGCACGTCATCGATCTCGCCAATCGAGGCGTTGTCCTGACCGTAGACGCTGGCGCCGATCAGCTTGGAGCCGCGCCATTCGGTCGATTGCTGGCTCTGTAAGAAGTTTGCCTCGGTGGCAGACATCGCGCTCGATTGACCGCTAGTTGAGGCACCGGTCGATGAGCCGGACATCGAAGAACCCGACATCGAAGACCCCGTCGACGAACCTGACATCGAGGAATTATCCATCTGCGACTGCGTCGCGCCTGGCTTGGTCGGACTGGGAGTCGTCGATTGCGCAAAGGCGGGGGATGCGAGGACAACGGCCAGCGCCGCCGCGGTCAAGGTGTGTTTCATCATCAGCAAAATCTCCTAAATTCATGTCTGAACGCAAGCAAAAGCACCATGCACGCGCACGACCACAGCCTTACAACGTAAGGCGTCCGCACTATGCAAACCCGCGGCCCCTTGCGCGTAGGCCGCGATCTGAACGTCACATGGAGAACGAACGCGGCAGGGTGTTGCGCGTTCCGACAACGGGCAAAGTTTCTGTGCGACAATTTAGCGAATGCGGTCGTTCAGGCCGCCTTGGCGTGCCCGAAATCTCAACGACAGAGTCTTGCCCGAAGTCTTGCCGATGTCTTGCCGAAGTTTCAGCGCGCAGTCGCTATCGCGTTGCGTCGGTCACGCGTTGTCGGCGCGCAATGCAGGCGCGGCGGAAAATTCCGCGCTTTCGTCGTCGCTCTCGATATCGACGACCTTCGACACCGGAGCTTCTTCGAGCGGCGCGCCGCGACGCAGCGCCGAGCGTAGCGCCGCGACCTCGCTTTGCAGCCGCGAATTGTCCTTGCGGGCGGCTTCCAGCGCGCCTTCGATCACAGCGCGCTCCATGCGCTCGCGCTGCAAGGACGAGTTCAAGTCCTCGATGCGCTTTTCGATGTTGGTGCGGCTCACCTGAACGTCGGCTTCGAGATGGCCGTTGCGCTCGGTGATCGCTGCGATCCGCTCTTCGCCGCGGGCGAGCGCGGTTTCGCGCGCCTTTAAGGTCTTGGTCATGGCATTGTTGCGCTCGGTCAGCGCGAGCCGGGCCTGTTCGAGATCCTTGATCTGGCGCTCGCGCTGCTCGTGCGAGGCTTCGATCTGCGCTAGCCGCTTCTCGGAATTGTTGCGCGAGATCGTCGCTTCGACCGACTTGCGATCGAAGGCGCGGACTTCCTCGGTGCGGGCCAGCAGGTTCTGGCGCGCTTCGGCCAGAAGTCTTTCGGCGGTGGCGGCGCGCGATTGCAGCGCATCGAGCCGCATGTTCAGGCTGTTGCGCTCGGCCTGATGCTGTTCCTTCGATTCATCGAGCGCGGAGGAGAGGCGGCCACGCTCGCCATAAGCTTCGGCGAAACTGGATTCGACCTTGCCGAGCTGGGCGCGGGTCGCGGTCAGCGTATTTTCGCTTTCTGTCAGGCGGCGGGTGAGGCGGGCGGTCTCGTTGAGCGCCTGATCGATGGCGGCCTGGAGCGAGCGCTTCTCGTCTTCGAGCAGCGCCAGCTTTTCCTGCGCGGCGGCGTGTTCGCCCTCGAGTTCGGAGATACGCTTTTCAGCGGCGTCGAGCTGGTCCTGCGCGGTGCGGCGGCTCTCCCCGAGCGAGCGGCGCTGTGAAGTTTCCTGCGCCAACTGCCGTTCGAGTTCGGCGATCTGGGCGGAGCGGGCGCCGATGCCGTCCAGGAGTTCGAGGCGCGTGCTTTCAAGGCCGCGGCCCGACTCGCGGGCCAGTTCGAGGTCCTCGCGCAGTTTCTCGGATTCGTTTTCGAGCGCGGTCGCCTTGCGTTCGATCTGATAGAACTCGGTCCGCAGCGTGTCGTAGGCCGCGCGCGACTCCGCCAGCATGCCGGACAGGCCGAGCGTCTGCTGCTTCTCAAGTTCGAGCGCGCGCAATGTCGAATTGAACGGCCCGACGATCTTCTCGAAGGCCAGTTTGAGTTCGTCGAGTTCACCGATCTTGCGGCCGGTGTCGTTCAGGAGATTGCGCAGCGCCTCGTTCTCTTCGCCAATGCGCGAACCGACATCGGAGAAACTTTCGGTAGGGGCGGGCCGGCGGCTGGTATGAATGGCGCCATTCCCGGCGCCGTTACCGCCGCCATTGTCATTGCCGGTAGCGGCCGGCGTGTGCTGCGTGAACGCGTCTGCGTCGAAATCGCCGCCTTTGCGACCGAAAATATCCGACAATTTAGCCATCACACATTCCCCCGACCCGGCGCCCGGGCGATACCCGAGACCACACTTATTAATGCCACCTGTATGGCGTTAAGGTATTATATACCTTTGGCGATGGGAACACTCGCCATCGGTCCCGCGGCATTTCGGCGGGGCTGACCTCGATCATGGTTAACACTTGTTTTCATGCCGATTTCTGTAGCAGGTGCGGCTTTGTCATGTAGATGTTGCGCATGATCGAAGTTCCCGCGCACGCCGTCGCCGATGAATTGATCTATTCTTACCGGCCGTCGCTTCTGGGCGCGCCTTGGTCGTTTCGGCTTGCGGCAGGTGGTCTTTACTGGGAAGCGGGCCGCAAATCCGGCCGGATCGCCTATCGCGACATTCGCCGCGTACGGCTGTCGTTCAAACCGGCGAGCATGCAGTCGCAGCGCTATCTGACCGAAATTTGGGCCGATGGTGCGCCGACGCTCAAGATCGTTTCGTCCTCATGGAAGAGCATGGTCGAACAGGAGCGGCTGGACCGAGCCTATTCCACTTTCATTGCGGCCTTACACCGGCACATTGTCGAAGCAGGCGGCGCGGTGACGTTCGAACAGGGAAGCAACGCCTTGCTCTATTGGCCGGGGGTCGCGATCTTTGCTGCGGTCAGTCTTGGTCTGGCATTGCTGGTGGCGCGCGCGTTGCAGACGCAGGCCTTCGGCGCCGCCGCCTTTATCGGCGCATTCCTCGCACTGTTCTTATGGCAGGCCGGTAGCTACTTCCGCCGCAACCGACCCGGCACTTATCGTGCCGATGCTTTGCCGTCCGCGCTGCTGCCGAAAGGCTGATCGCGCGCGTCACATCGCACAATCCGCTATCGCGTACCGGGCTCGAGCGACTTCGGCGTGACGAAGCGCTCGAGCCTGCCGCTTTGCGGATGCACCTTGCTCCAGTCGTCCAGCGCGAAATCAATAATGACGAGCCCCGCCGTCGGAAGCTTCTCGCGCAGGCGCTCACGGACGTCGATGTCGCCGGTCGCGATCAGCATCTGCGACAGTTCGTGCAGGCTCGGATTGTGGCCGACGATCATCAGCGCATGCACCGTGGCCGGAGTATCGGCGATGACGGCAAACACCTCGTGCCGGGTCGCGTTATAGATTGCGTCCAGCGTCATCGCGCCGGGGGCCGGTTTTATGGCTGCGGCCATGTATTTCCAGGTCTCCTGGCTGCGGACGGCCGGCGACAGCACCACCCGATCGGGCGTCAGCGCGTGGCTTGCGATATAGCCACCGATCCTGCCGGCATCTTTGTGGCCACGCTCGGTCAGCACGCGCGTGCGATCGTTGCGCCCGGTTTCGGCGGTTTCGGTCTTGGCGTGCCTGAGGAGCAAAAGTCGGCGCATATGTGTCTTTGGGTGCCTCTGGGCGGCTTAAGGACTGTCGGGACGGCGTATATGTCTGTATCTCTAGCATGGCGGGCCGCTTTTGCTTCGCCCGCGACGAATCGACCGTATACGAACGCGTTCAAGCGAAACAATGTCCTCACGCGGAACAATGACTGAGGCTTCCTCCACGGCATCGACTTGGTATGAGGCGACGCGGGTTGCAAGCCCGCCGCGCGACCGGCTGCGCTCCGATCTCGATGTCGATGTCTGCGTCATCGGTGCGGGGCTCGCGGGATTGACCGTGGCGCGCGAGGTCGCGGCCCGCGGCTGGTCGGTGGCGGTTCTGGAAGCGGGGCAGGTGGCTGGCGCGGCGTCGGGGCGTAACACCGGCTTCGTCCTACCGGGGTATTCCGAAGGCGTCGACGACATGGTCGAGCGCATCGGCCTCGACCACACCAAGCAATTGTGGGCGCTGTCGGAGCAGGGGCTCGACTACGTCCGCGCCACCATCGCCGACAACGCGTTGCCGGGCGTCGATCCGGTGCCCGGGTGGCTGCATGTGTCGAAGGTCGACGATGCGCACGCCACCAACGCTTACGTCGAAAGGTTGCGCTGGATCGGCGCCGACGCGGAGATGTGGCCGACGGCGCACGTGCGCGAGCAACTGGCGAACCGGCGTTACTTTAACGCCGTGCATTACCGCAATGCTTTCCACATCCATCCGCTCAATTACGCGCTCGGTCTGGCCGCGCTCGCGGAAAAAGCCGGCGCGCGCATTTTCGAGGATACGCCGGCGGTCGGGATCGATCCGGCCGGCGTGCGCAAGCGCATTGTCACACCGGAGGCGCGGGTGCGCGCGACGCATGTCGTGCTGGCCGGCAATGTGCAGCTTGGGCCGCTGATGCCGTCCATTTCGGCGACGCTGCTGCCGGTGACGACGTTCGTGATGGTGACCGAACCGTTGGGCGACCGGCTCCACGATTTGGTGCGCTATCGCGGCGCGGTGTCGGATACCAACCGCGCCGACAATCATTACCGCATTGTCGGCGGCGCTAATCCCGCCGAAGCGAGATTGCAATGGTCCGGCCGCATGCGCGTCTGGGAGGCCGATCCGGCCCGCTTCAAGCGTGCGCTGGTCGCCGACATTCGCCGTAATTATCCGGCGATCGGCACAATCGAGGTCGCGCATCTGTGGCGCGGCACGTTGGGGCGCACCATTCACCGTATGCCGCAGGTCGGCGAGGTGTCGCCGGGCCTGTGGCTGGCGTCGGGCTTCGGCGGTCACGGCCTCAACACGACGGCGATGGGCGGCTGCCTGGTGGCGCGTGGCATCGTCGAGGACGACCAGACCTGGCGGCTGTTCGCGCCTTACGAACTGGTCTGGGCCGGCGGCCGGCTCGGCCGGGCACTGGCGCAGGGGCTTTATTGGGGCCGGTTTCCGCGCGAGAGGCTGGCGGAGGGGTTATCGCGCTATCGGGAGCGGCGGCGCCTCGCCAAGGAGGCCGCCCGGGTGAAACGGGCCGACGCGCTCAAGGCCGGCGGACCTTTGTTGCCGCCGCCGGCGGTATCCGCGGAAGCGCTTGCCGCCGCGCCGGTGGCAACCGATCCGGCACAAAAGTCACTGCCGGATGGCGCGACGCCTCAGGACGACCCGGAGCGTCGCGGCAATCGGAGCAAGAGGGGAAAGGCTAAAACGGGCGAGAGGGACAAAAAAGTCACCCCGCCCAACAAAGGCAAAATGGAACCCGTGCCGCCGGCATGATCTTGATGCGCTTGGCGATTCCGGGGTTATAGTGCTCCCGACGGACAAGCGGGGCGAGGCATTGTTATGACGCGTTGGGTGGCGGGACTGACGGCGGTAACGCTTGCGTGCATAGGCTCAACGCAGGTTTGGACGCCGGCCCACGCCGCCGATCTGCCATCCTCGCCACCCGCCTCGAACTTTTACGCCCCGACCCCGTCGTCCGGCTGGACCGTTACTCTCGGCGCGGAAGCCCGCATGCTGCCCAAATACGAGGGTGCCGACAATTACATGCTGTGGCCGTTCCCGATCGTGCGCATCCGTCGCGCCGGCACGCCCGAAAGTTTTCACAGCCCGCGCGACGGCGCCAGCTTCGCCATCCTCGACATCGGCCCCATCAAGTTCGGCCCGACCGGCAAGGTGCGCTTCGACCGTAAGGAAAGCCGCGACAGCGATCTGACCGGCCTCGGCGACGTCGACTGGACGCTTGAGCTCGGCGCTTTTGCCGAATACTGGCCGGCGCAATGGCTGCGCACCCGGCTTGAGGTGCGCCAGGGGTTCGGCGGCCATCACGGCATCGTCTCGGATCTCACGGCGGATGTCGTGGTGCCGGTGACGCCACAACTGACCTTCTCGGCGGGGCCGCGCCTGACGGCTGCGACCGACGCGGCCACGAGTCCTTATTTCAGCATTACACCGGCACAATCGCTGGCCTCCGGACTTCCGGTCTACGACGCCGGCGGCGGCATCCGCTCTTACGGCGCGGGCGTGCAACTGGGCTATGCTTGGACGCCGCAATGGGGCTCGACTGTTTTTGCCGAGTATGAGCGGCTCGCGGGCGATGCTGCCGATTCCCCGCTGGTGACGCAGCGCGGCTCGCGCGATCAAATACAAGTGGGTATCGGCGTGACGTACTCATTTGATGTACGCGGACTGTGGTAGCCGGACGCAATTTCGTTTAAGGCAAGCGCCCGCCAAGCCATTTTGCCGGCCAACGTCCGAGCCTTAACCCGTCATGCGCCTCATTCTTGTCTGCGCCGTCACCCTGCTGCTGGCGGGCTGCGGCAGTTCCAACGTGGGCTCCTCCAGCGCGCGTTTTGGCGATACCGCCGGCAACGCCGCGCCGCGCCCGAAACTGATCGTCGTCACCGATTTCGCTTTTTCGCCTACCCTTGTCGTGATCGACCGCAACTTCACCGCGCGGCTTGAGCGCAAGATCGGCGCGTTCCCGACCTATGAGCGCAAGCAACGCACGCTCGAGCGCGTCAACGACGAGATCGTTGCGACCATGGTGGCGACGCTACGCGACGCCGGCCTCGATGCCGAGCCGGGCAGCGAGGAGGGGCTTTCGCTATCGCGGGCATCTGTCGTCGTGCGCGGTTCGCTGCGGCCGACGGACCCGAATGCGAAGAAAAACGATGCCGGCATTGGTGGCGGCCATACGGGCGTCACCGCCGACGTGACGCTGTCGGACATGTCGCGCTTCGGCAAGAAACAATTGCTGGCGTTCAGCGCCGAACCGGCTGGCGGCAAAATGGCGACGGGCAAGGCTGCGAAGGCGGCCAATGCCTCGATGGCCGCGGCGCTGGTCGCGGGCAAGGCAGCGCCGGAAAAGCTGTCGCCCGATGTCGAGGCGGTGGCGCGCGGTTTCGGTCGTGCCATCGGCGACAGAATATTGGATTACGGCAGAGGGCAGGGTTGGCTCGACCGGCCGCCGACGCCGGAAGAGGGTAAACCCGAAGCGAATTCCGACACCAAACGTAACGTGTCGGAAGCCAAGCCGGTGGCATCAGCCGCCGAAGCCAAGTCCGTGAAGCCGCGCGCAGCCAAGCAGAGTATCAAGCCTGGTAATAAGCCCGCCGCCGCGCAGCCGGATAGCGCGTTCGCGCCAGAACCGGCAGACTCGCCGGCCGCGTCGGACGACACGCCGGCTGCGGACTGAGGGAAGCGACGCACATTCTCTGTCGTCCCCGCCTTCGCGGGGACGACATGTGAGTATTATCTTCCGTCCCGTCGGCCCATGAACGCCAGCCGCTCGAACAAATGCACGTCCTGTTCGTTTTTCAAAAGCGCACCGTGCAGCGGTGGAATGAGCTTCTTCGGATCGCGCTCGCGCAACGTCTCGGGGCCGATGTCCTCGACCATCAATAGCTTGAGCCAGTCGAGCAATTCCGACGTCGATGGTTTTTTCTTGAGGCCCGGCACGTCGCGGATTTCGTAGAACAGTTTCAGCGCCTCGCTCACCAGCTTCTGTTTGATGGCGGGGAAATGCACATCGACGATCGAGCGCATCGTATCGGCATCGGGAAAGCGGATGTAGTGGAAGAAGCAGCGGCGCAGGAAGGCGTCCGGCAACTCCTTCTCGTTGTTCGAGGTGATGATGACGATGGGCCGGCGGCGCGCCTTCACGGTCTCGGCTGTCTCGTAGACAAAGAACTCCATGCGGTCGAGTTCGAGCAGCAAGTCGTTGGGGAATTCAATGTCGGCCTTGTCGATCTCGTCGATCAGCAACACAGGGCGTTCGTCGGCGACAAAGGCATCCCAAAGTTTGCCGCGTTTGATGTAGTTGCGGATGTCTTGAACGCGCGCGTCGCCGAGTTGGCTGTCGCGCAGGCGCGAGACCGCGTCGTATTCGTATAGCCCCTGCTGCGCCTTGGTGGTCGACTTGACGTGCCATTCCAGCAGCGGCGCACCGATCGATTTGGCGATTTCCAGCGCCAGCACAGTCTTGCCGGTGCCGGGCTCGCCTTTGACCAGTAGCGGCCGTTCGAGTGCGATGGCGGCGTTGACCGCCACTTTCAGATCGTCGGTCGCCACATAGGCTTGGGTGCCGTCAAAACGCATGAATTCCTCTTGTTTTGCGGGCCGACACTAGGCAGCCGGCGGCCGTCCGGCAAGCCGAATTGGCGAGCGTTTCGAGCATGATGCTCTCATAAGCGTGATCGGCGGGTGATGCTCAATTGAATGGCGCGCATGCGCAAACGTATTATGTAGGGGATACAAAAAAGCCGGTGCGCATGCATCGATCCGGGGACATCGGCCGTAACTTTATAGAACAATCATCGGAACATGGCAGCGGGAGGCACGATGCGCCGTTTAATCATGAGTTTGCTGTTGATCGCGGCTGCAGCCGGGATTGGCGTTGGTTGGGCGAGTGCGCAGAGCGCAGATAGCGCGACGCCGGGCAAGACGACGGCGGCTAACGCGGTGGCGACGTTTGCCGGCGGTTGCTTCTGGTGTACCGAGTCCGACTTCGACAAGGTTCCAGGCGTGGTCTCGACGGTTTCCGGCTACACCGGCGGCACGGTCAAGAACCCGACCTACGAACAGGTGTCGGCCGGCCGTACCGGTCACGCCGAGTCGGTCGAGGTGACCTACGATCCAAGCAAAGTGTCGTATGAAAAGCTGCTGACCTATTACTGGCACAGCATCGACCCGACGGTACAGAACCAGCAGTTCTGCGATCACGGCAATCAGTACCGCACGGCGATCTTCGTGCATGGCGACGAGCAGAGAAAACTGGCCGAGGCTTCAAAGAAGAAGGTCGAGGCCGAGCTGAAAAAGCCGGTCTACACCCAGATCGTCGATGCCGGAGCTTTTTATCCGGCTGAGGATTATCACCAGAACTTCCACGTGACGAACGCGGTCAAATACAAGTTTTATCGCTGGAACTGCGGCCGCGATCAGCGGCTGGAGCAGATTTGGGGCTCGCACAAGGGAGATAGCTGATATGATCGATCGACGCGCGCTGTTAACGGCAGGCGTTGCGCTTCCCGCGCTCGTCGCCCTCGGCAAGTTCAGCTTTGCCGGCTCCCAGACTTCGTCAGGGCAAGTTTCATCACAGCAAACCTCGTCAGCAAAGGCAGGAGCAAAAATGACAACCACTGATGCAACCATCGACTTCAAGCATTTGAGCGACGCCGAATGGCACAAGCGGCTCAACGACGAGCAGTATTATGTCCTGCGCAAGCACGGCACCGAGCGCGCCGGCACCTCGCCGCTCAACAAGGAAAAGCATGCCGGGACTTTCGCCTGCGCCGGCTGCGACCTGCCGCTGTTCTCTTCGGAGACAAAATTTGAAAGCGGCACCGGCTGGCCGAGCTTCTATGCGCCGCTGCCGAATGCGGTCGAGACCAAATCCGACCGGTCATTCTTCACCACGCGCACCGAGGTGCATTGCAGCCGCTGCCTCGGCCATCTCGGCCACGTCTTCGACGATGGTCCGAAGCCGACCGGCCAGCGCTACTGCATGAATGGCGTGGCGATGAAGTTCGAGCCCGCTGCCGGATCGTCGTCGTAACCGGTGATCCCGGCAAAAACTGCCGGATAACGGCAGAAAAGATCCTTTGCGGCGGCCTCATCGGGCCGCCGTTTTCTTTTAAGACATTGGAATTAAATGATAATCGGCGTGGCACGCGGATTGCGATGACCGCCATGGGAACGTGCGCGAAAGGAGCCCATTCGGGCGCCGTGGCGCGCATGCCAGTGGAGAACAGGTCATGGGTATTTTTGGCGCACTCACCACCGCCGTCACCGGATTGCGGGCGCAGGCCTTCGCGCTTCAGAACATCTCCGGCAACATCGCGAATTCGCAGACGACCGCGTTCAAGCGAACCGACACCAGTTTCCAGGATCTGATCCAGGACAACATCCCGTCGAAGCAGACGGCCGGCGGCGTCGTGGCCACCGCGCAATCCACCAACACCGTCCAGGGCGACGTGCAGAGCGCCTCGGTGCCGACCTTCATGGCGATCAATGGTGCCGGCTTCTTCGTTATCGAAAAGCCCGACAGTTTCGCCGATGGCCGGCCGAATTTCAGCGGGGTCGATCAATACACGCGGCGCGGCGATTTCCAGCTCGACCAGAACGGCTATCTGGTCAACGGCGCCGGTTATTACCTCATGGGTATTCCGATCGATGCCACGACCGGGAACCTCGCCGGTAGCGTGCCGGAAATGCTGCAGTTCCAGAACGGGTTTTTGCCGGCGCAACAGACCTCGGAAATCGACTACCGCGCCAACTTGCCGAACTATCCGAAGACGATCGACGCTGACCCCGCGGTTCCCGGCTCGGAATTGCTCAACACCTCGAATTTCTCGGCCAACCCGGTCAATGGTGCGCCGGCGATCGCCAAGATGATCGGCAGTGGCGCCACGCTGTTGCCGGACGCCGCTGCGGTCTTGACCGGCTCGGCATCGCTGACCTCCCTATCGGCGCCAGCCGGCGCGCTGGTAATTAATGGCACATCGATCGCGATTGCCTCCGGCGACAATGCCGCCGCGCTGTTGACTAAGATCAACGCCCAAACCGCCACGACGAAGGTCTCAGCGTCGCTCGATTCGACCGATCATCTGGTGCTCACCAGCACCGACGCTTCGACCAATATCAGCATCGGCGGGACCAGCACGCTCGGCGTGCTGACCGCGCTTGGCGCTTCTGTCGGCACCACCAACGCCACCAACCTGATTACGCAAGCTGCGGTGGCGAACGGTCAGACCATGTCCTTCACCATTGGAGCCAATCCGCCGCTGGTGCTGACCTTCGGCGCTGGCGACATCATGACGATGGCGGACTTGAATGTTGCGCTGGCTGGCCTCACCGGCGGCACCGGCTCCGTCGATGCCGCGAACGGCAATATCACCGTGAGCGCCGCGACGACGACGGATGTCATCACCGTCGGCGGCACGGCGACCGAGCGCAACTTCGGCATTCGCACGTCAACGGCGCTGCCGTCGAACAGTACGGTCGTCGGCCAGGACGTCACGTCATTCCTCAACGAAAGTGTCTCCGGCGGCGCCGTCACTGCTTACGACACGTCGGGTTCGGCGGTGAACGTGCAAATGCGCTGGGCCAAGGTCGATTCTTCGTCGCTTGGCTCCGGTCACAGCGATACGTGGAATTTGTTCTATCAGAGCAATTCAAGCGCCAGCGGTACCCAGCCCGCCTGGGTGAACGCCGGCATGGATTATAAATTCACCGCCAGCGGCAAGCTCGATCCGGCGATCAATGCCATCACGCTGAACAACGTCACGGTCGATGGTGTTGCGCTCGGCGACGTTCGCCTGGTTCACAGCACGGCGGGCATCACGCAGTATGCCGATGCCAACGGCAGCGTTCAGGTCAACATGATGCAGCAGAACGGCTTTGCCGCCGGCTCGCTGGAAACGGTAGCGGTCAGCGACAAGGGCCGCATCACCGGCACATATTCCAACGGCCGCACCATTGATCTGGCCGAGATCACGCTGGCCAATTTCTCCGGCGCCAATTCGCTCAAGCACGTCGATGGCGGCGCCTTTGAAGCGACGGCGGAGTCGGGAACGGCAACCTATGGCGCATCCGGCAAGATCGTCGGTTCGTCGCTCGAAGGCTCGAACACCGACATCGCCGACGAATTCACCAAGCTGATCGTCACCCAGCAGGCTTACTCCGCCAACACCAAGGTCGTCACCACCGCCAATCAGATGGTTCAGGACGTCCTGAACATGCTGCGTTAAGCCGCGACATTTCGCGCGACAGCTAAGAACGAGGAACTGCAAAGGCCATGGGTCTCTCCCAGGCGCTCATCTCGGCAATCGCCGGCCTAAACGCCAATCAGTCGGCGCTCGCCATGGTGTCGGCGAACGTCGCCAATTCGGGGACCGCCGGCTACGTCCGCAAGACCGTCAATCAGGTCGAGGTTGCGGGCGGCAGCGCCGGCATCAGCGTTCGCGTCAGTCAGGTTCAGCGCGAGATCGACGCCTACGTGCAGAAGCAGTTGCGGGTAGAGAATTCAGGCGCAAGTTACGCCACCACGCGCGCAGACATATATAACCAGCTTCAGGACATTTATGGCGCGCCGGGCTCTGACAGTACGCTGGAGACGGCCTACAATAATTTCACCTCATCGCTGCAAGCATTGTCGAGCAGTCCGGACGATCAGGCCACCCGCGCTTCCGTCATCAGCACCGCGCAACAACTGACGCAACAGCTCAACAGCATGAGCAGCAATATCCAGGGTTTGCGCGGCGGCGCAGAGCTTGGGATATCCGATGCGGTTGCTCAGGCCAA
This sequence comes from Hyphomicrobiales bacterium, assembly GCA_041691675.1. Lineage (GTDB taxonomy): Bacteria > Pseudomonadota > Alphaproteobacteria > Rhizobiales > Xanthobacteraceae > Pseudolabrys. The sequence goes on from JBEPUC010000024.1 coordinate 17,213, forward strand.
TGACGCCATGTCTCATATTGCCCAGCTCAATGGGCAACTTGCCGGCATGAACACGATCGATGCGACGGCGGCGACTCTGCTCGACCAGCGCGATGCCTATATCGACAAGCTGTCGCAGCTCATGGACATCAACGTGGTCCAGGGCAATTTCAACCAGGTCAATGTCTTCACCAATTCGGGCGTGCAACTGGTCGGCACCACGGCCTCGACGTTGGCGTTCAACGCGCAGGGCACGGTGTCGGCGGGCGCACAATGGGACGCGGACCCGAACAAAAGCGGCGTCGGCACGATCACGCTGACCTCGCCGAACGGCAGCGCGGTCGACCTGATCCAGAACAATGCCATCCGCTCGGGTTCGATAGCGGCCTATGTCCAAATGCGCGACCAGGATCTGGTGCAGGCGCAGGGACAGCTCGACGCCATCGCCACCGCCATGGCGAGCGCGTTGTCCGACAAGACGACGCAAGGCACGGCGGTCACATCCGGCGCGCAGCAGGGCTTCGACATCGACATCGGCGGGTTGGCGTCCGGCAATAAAGTCACCATCAATTACACCGACTCGCTGACCAACACGCCGCGCACCATCACATTGGTTCGCGTTGACGATCCCGGCGCCTTGCCATTGTCCGATGCGGCGACAGCGACAGCCGGCGACAAGGTCTATGGCATCGATTTCTCCGGCGGCATGGCGGGCGTTTACAGCCAGATCGCGCAGGCAATCGGTTCGACCGGCATGGTTGCGTCCAACCCGACCGGCACCACGCTGCGTGTGCTCAATGACGGTCCCGGCAACGTCGTCACCGTCAATGGCGTTTCGACGACGACCACCGAAACCTCGCTAATGGGCGGAAGCAGCCAGTTGCCGCTCTTCACCGACGGCGCCACGGCCTATACCGGATCGTTCAGCAGCACAGGGGCGCAGAGCACCGGTTTTGCCAGCCGCATCGCGGTCAACGCGACGTTGGCGGGCGATCCGTCTAAGCTCGTCACCTATCAGGCTGGCGTCGCCGCGGGCGACAGCAGGCGGCCCGATTTCATTTTGCAGCAATTGACCGGTTCATCGTTGCAGTTCTCACCGTCATCGGGCATCGGCACCGCCGCGTCGCCGTTCTCGGGGTCGATCAGCACGTTTCTGCGTCAGGTCATCAGCCAGCAAGGTCAGGCCGCCGACGCAGCCAACAGCCTGAAACAGGGTCAGGACGTGGTTCAGTCGTCGTTGCAGCAACGCTTCGACGATACCTCGGGCGTCAACATGGACGAAGAACTGGCAAATCTGCTGCAACTGCAAAATGCCTACGCCGCCAACGCGCGCGTATTGTCGGCGGTCAAGGACATGATCGACACCCTGATGAAGTTGTGAGGACGCTATGACCGTTTCTTCCATCGGCGGCAAACAGGCGGCGGCGATCCAGTCGCTTGTCGATCTGCGCTCCACGCTCAACGATCTGCAACGCCAGATCTCGACCGGCAAGAAGGCCGACACCTATGCCGGTCTCGGCATCAGCCGTGGCGTCACGGTCAGCCTCAATTCGCAGTTGTCGGCGATCGGCGGTTACGACGCCACCGCCAACAGCGTCATGACGCGAATCAGCGTGGCAAACACCGCGCTCGGCAGTATGTCGGACCTTGCGAGTTCGATGAAGACGACGATGCTGCAAGGTAGCTACGGCACCGGCGCGATCGGCGCCAATACAGCGCAATCGACGGCGGCGCTGTCGCTCGATTCTATGGTCAGCCTGCTCAATACAAGGGCCGGCGACCGATATATGTTTTCGGGCCGCGCTACCGACACACCGCCGGTGGAAACTTCCGATCACATTCTCAACGGTGACGGCGCGCGCGCCGGTCTCAAGCAGATTATCTCCGAGCGCAGCCAGGCCGATCTCGGCACCAGCGGCCTTGGCCGGGTCACGATCACGGCCCCATCGACGACGTCGGTCCAAGTGGCGGAAGACAGCGTGTCGCCGTTCGGTTTCAAGCTTGCCTCGATTTCCTCGACGCTGACCAATGGTACCGTGAGCGGCCCGACCGGCAGCCCGGCGGCGATGACGGTTGACCTGTCCGGCGGCAACCCGAGTTCCGGTGACAGCGTCACCCTGCGCTTTACCCTGCCCGACGGGACAACGCAGAACCTGACGCTGACCGCGACCACCAGCACGCCGGTGGCCAGCAACGCTTTCACGATCGGCGCCAATCCAGCGGCGACCACGGCCAATCTTCAGGCCGCGTTGACCATCGCGGTCGGCAAGCTCGCCGCGACCCAACTGACGGCAGCTTCCGCGGTCCAGGCCTCAAACGAATTTTTCAGCGCCGACGCCAGCAATCCGCCGCCCCGCGTCGATGGACCGCCGTTCGACACGGCGACCGCCATGACCACCGGCAGTTCGGCCAATACAGTAATCTGGTACACCGGAGAGACCGGGGCCGATCCGGCGCGCGGCACCGCCACCGCACAGATCGATCCGTCTCTGACGGTCAATTATGGCGTTCGCGCCAATGAGGATGGGCTGCGCACCATCATCCAGAACGTTGCCACCGAAGCAGCCGTCACTATTCAGTCGACCAACGCAAACGGGCCCGACTTGAGCACAGCGCTCAATCAGAGGCTGACCAGCAACCTCGCCGGCAGCGCCGGTGTCCAGAACATCTCCCAGATACAGACGGATCTTGCCGGCGCGCAGGTTTCGGTTCAAGCGGCGGTCACGCGTCATCAGCAGCAGAATGCCACGCTTGGCGATTACCTGGACCAGATCCAGGGCGTTTCGACCGAGCAAGTCGGCGCGCAGATATTGACGTTGCAGACGCGGCTTCAGGCCAGTATGCAGGTTACCGCGATGATGTATCAGACCAGCCTGGTCAATTATATGCCGCCGTAATTCGGCGGGCCTTGCTCGGCCACCAGCACAACGGGACATGCCAAAAGGCCGCGGGCGATGCCGCGGCCTTTTTCTTTATGGATGATGAGGTCGCGCTCAGGCGCGACCGAGAAGCCCGGACGCAAGTTCGCGATTGATGTTGATCAGGGCGCCGAGATTTTCCGGACGGGGATTGGCCATCGCCGTCAGCGTCTGCTTGAACACGAAGATGCCAATATTGGCTACGTTCTGCCGGACATTCGCCGGCAACGGATTTTCCGGCCGGGTCACGGTCGCAACCAGCAGCGACCAGAGCTTCCGGTTATTGGTCAGCGCATCGTTGAGTTCGGATTTCTTGACGTCCCAACCGTCGCGGATGGTCTGAAGCTGGGCCGCTGCCTGGAGCAGGAGGCCGGCCTCCATCTCGCGCGGGTTGGCAATCTTGGTTGCAACCTTACCGTAGGCTTGGGCCGCTTGCGTCATTCCCGATAAGCTCCTGCTCGTAGTTGATCAGTTTCTTGGCCTGTTTGAGAGCCTTATATAGCTCTCCTGTTAAGATATGATTATTGATAATAGCAATCTGAGCAGTCGTACTGGGTGCTGCTTCGGTCATATCGCGCACCAGCGCGAAGTAGGTGGCGTGCTGGTTGCGCGCGTCGCGCGTGGTGTACATCAGCAGCACCGACAGATAGATCCGCTTGGCGGGCGTATTGGCTTGCTCCGCCGTCATGATGTCTTTTTCGCGGATGATCGGCACCTTGCCTTCGATCAGAAAACTGGTGCGGTGGCTGGAATTGGTGATGACACATTCGCCGATTAGGAGCCGCTCGCCCGGCTTGAGTTCTACTTTCAACGGCATGGTGCTGTGCTTTCCTGATGCACATCGTTACCGCGCATGATTAACGAACGATTACGACGTTTCGCTTTGCGGCTGTCGTCAAAAGAAAAACGGCGGGGCAAGGCCCCGCCGTTTCATTTTGGTTGAAGATGTCGAGTTTACTGGAACAGCGACAGCACTGCCTGGTCGGCCTGGGCGGACAACGACAGCGCTGTGGTCGACAGCGACTGGCGGGTCTGCAGCGCGAGCAGGTTGGCGCCTTCCTGGTTCGAGTCGGCGAGCACCAGATTGTCGGCGCCGGTCTGCAGCGAGTTGATCATGGACTTGGTGAAGTCCTGACGGGTCTGCACGACCGAGAGCGATGATCCAAGTGCCGAAGCCTGGGTACGCAGGGAGACCAGTGCGTCGGTCAGGCCAGAGCTCAGCGTATCAAGCTGGGTGTTGTCGCCGAACTGGGTCGCCGTCGCGCCGCTGATGCCAAGGTCGGTGGCGTTGATGGCAAAGCTGGCGCCATTGGCATCTTTGGTCGCGATATCGACCGACGAGGTGCCGGTTTCGTTGAAGGACAGCTTCAGCGTATCGCCGTTGAGCAGGTTGACGCCGTTGTAGCCCGAGTCCGACGCCGTGGTGTTGATCTGCGTCAGCAGGCTGTTGAACTGGTTCATCAAGCTCTGGCGAACGTTGCTGAGCGTGCCGCCGGTGCCGGCGGCGATCGTGGCCGTATCGGCTGCATTGCCAGTCACATGGCCCGAGCCGCCGGTGACGAGGCCTTTTACGCCGACCGCGGTGGTCGTCGACAGGTTGTTGAACGTGATGCCGGTCGGAGCGCCGGCGGGGCCGGTCAACGTTGCCGACACTTTGCCGGCCAATTGACTGTTGCCGTTAACCGAAGCGGCCAATTGCGTAAGCGTCAACGCGGTGTCCGCGGCCGCGGCACCATCGGTCGAGGTCGCAGTCGCAGCGAGACCGAGGTCGGTCTGGATGGCGGCCGAAGCGGTGACTGTTGTCGTTTTCCCGGCCGTGTTGCTAAACACAATTTTACCACCCGAGAGCGACGCACTCACGGTCGAGCCGGCAGTAGTTAGCTGCGAATTGATAGCAAGGAGCTTCTTTGCGGTCGTCGTATCGCCCGCAGCAAATGTAACCGTTTTTGCGCCGCCGCCGCTGCCGTCATCGACAGTCAAAGTGGCACCCGTGGCGTCGGTACCGACCGCGTTGCTGGTGCCGGTTACGGTGCTGACGGTCGCATTGGTGTGGGTCCCGGTGGTGATCGAAACCTGGACGCCGCCGCCGACATCGAAGGTCAGCTGGTTATTGGCGCCGAGTGAGGTATTGCCACCCGCGTCGGTGGTGCCGGTGAGCGCTGCGGTGCCGGGGGTGGCGGCTGCGGTGCCGGAACTCGCGTCGGAGCGAGCTTGCGATACAGTCGCCTGCAACTGCTGGACCAGGCCGGTGATCGCGGTCAAACCGTTGTTGGCGGTCTGGATGGTCTGAATGCCATTCGACATGCTGTCGAGCAGGCCACTCAGATCGTTGGCGCGAGCACCGAGCGAGGACGACGTGAAGAAGTTCAGCGGATTGTCGAGGGCCGAGTTGACCTTCTTGCCGGTGGCGAGACGATTCTGGGTCGTCTGCATCAGTTGGGCGGTGTTCTGGAGCGAAAGCAAGTTCGCCCGAACGCCGGCGGAGAGAGTGATACTCGAAGACATGTCTTAAAACCTTTCTGGTTTGTCGTACTGGACTTTGAGCGCGCACCGGCCATTGAAGCCGGGTAGGCGTCACTGGAAAACCTCTCACATGGACCGTAACGGAGAGTTAATGCGCGCGCCGGGCGCGACGAGCTGGCAATGAAAACAGCCCGATTTATCGGCGCTTGTTTACTCGGGGCTAAGCTTGATTACGCGTGTATTAATATCAGGCGGCACGCCAGTATATGCAGCGGAAAATGCGTTGCGATGACGCTATAATCGCGCACACCGCCGTTATCGAAGGATTCATCGTGTCGCAATCGCGTCGATTAAAACAGCATCGCTATGAGCGATGCCGCAGATGCGGCATCGGACGGCCGCGTATTAACGAATTGCTAAAGCTGGCGGCTGACCGCGAGCGGCGCGCTGACTTTTGCATCCGGCTTGTTGGCGCGGCCCGAAGCCCCATACGTCGAGGGCGCCAGCTTGCGCGAGATTTCGCCGGACACGCCGCGGATAATGCCTTCGGACACCGCATGCGCGGTCGCCAGCACCGTCAGGTTGGTTTGCAGCATCGCCCGGAAGGCGTCATGCCGCTGGCGCAGGCGGTCGAGCGTCTCCGGCAGGTTCCTTGCCACGAAAGCATTGGCAGCCTTCACCCGTGCGGTTTCGATAGAATAGGCGCGGGCCAGTTCGGCCTTGTCGCTGTCGGCCGCGAGTGCATTGCGCAGGCGGCCGAGCCGCGCACTCGCCGTTTCGCGTTCGACGGTGTCGACCAGCCGGTCCATGATCATATTCAGGTTGGCGATGACGCGTTCGGCTTCGGCAACGCTCGAGATCGGGACGGGAGCCGGGGCTTGCGGGCGAGGGCGCTGGTTCATGACCGGGCCTCCTGTTGGACGAGCAAGGATTTGTAAACCTGATCGGCAATGCCGATGCCGCCGGCTTTGGCGAAGGACTTGGAATATTCGTCGGTCAGGAAGGAGCGCCATACCCCGGTCGCGCCGTTGCCGCCGAACGGGCCGTCGCCCTGCAAGCCGGTGAACATCTGCTGGAACATGCTGTTGAGGAACACAGCCTCGAAATCCTGCGAGGCGGCTTTCGCCTTGACCTGGTTGGAAGCGGAAGCGCCGCTGCCATAGGCCGCCTTGAGCTTGGCGGCGGCGGAGGCGGTGCCGTTCATGCCGCCGAGCGACGTCATCGCGTCGAGACCGGGTCCGGGCATTGTCCCGGGCATGGCGATGCTTGTCATTACATCACCTCGATGTCGGCCTGGATCGCGCCGGCGGCCTTGATCGCCTGAAGGATCGCGATCAGGTCGCGCGGGCCGATGCCGAGCGCATTGAGACCGTCGACCAGTTGCTGGAGCGACACGCCGTCCTTGACCAGCGCCAGCTTCTTGCCGTCCTCCTGCACGCCGATCTGGGTACGCGGCACGACCACGGTCTGGGCGCCGCGCGGTGCGAACGGGCCGGGCTGGCTGACCTGCGGGCTTTCCGAGATGGTGACGGTAAGATTGCCCTGCGCCACGGCGACCATCGAGACGCGGACGTCGCGGCCCATGACGATGATGCCGGAACGCTCGTCGATGACGATCTTGGCCGCCTGGTCGGGCTCGACCTGAAGCTGTTCGATTTCGGTCAGGAGGGAGATGACGTTGCCGCGGTATTGCTGCGGCACCGTGATGCCGACGGTGCCGGGGTCGAGCGATTCCGCGGTCGGCACGCCGATATAGTCGTTGATCGCCGCCGCGATGCGCTTGGCGGTGGTGAAGTCGGGATTGCGCAGCGCCATGCGCAATTGGCTCTGACGATTGAGATTGAATTCGATTTCGCGCTCGATCAGCGCGCCGTTGGCGATGCGGCCGACGGTCGGCACGCCGCGCACGATTTTGGCAGCCTCGCCTTCGGCCTGGAAACCGCCGATCGCCACCGAACCCTGGCCGACCGCGTAGACATTGCCATCGGCGCCCAGCAGCGGGGTAACCAGCAGCATGCCGCCTTGCAGGCTCTTGGCGTCGCCGAGCGAGGAAACGGTGATGTCGATGCGGGTGCCCTGGGTTGAGAAGGCGGGCAGGTTGGCGGTCACCATCACCGCGGCGACGTTGCCGGTGCGCAGCGTCTGGCCGCGCACATTGACGCCGAGCCGTTCCAACATCGCTTGCAGCGATTGCTTGGTGAACGGAATATTATTCAGCGTATCGCCGGTACCGTTGAGACCAACGACAAGGCCATAGCCGATCAACTGGTTCTGGCGCACGCCCTCGATATTGGCGAGGTCCTTGATGCGCGAGGTCGCCCCGGCATCAACCGAGGCAAACGAAATCAGTAGTGCCGCCACAAGGGCGGTGAAGCACGTCCGCGTCATCACTGCTCCCCAATGTGACGGTTGACTGCCGTACCTATTGCGAATGCCGTGCCAAGCGGGCATTGCTCCTAAACCGCTGTGAGCGTTGAATGTTTTGTTTCGGTCCGCCAGCGGGGCGTGTCCATGGCCCGGCAGCGAAGGTCTGGTCCGGCATAATTTGCCGGGTCGTTTACCCGACATTAACCATAGCGGCGCAGCTTCGCGCTTGGGGAGCCACTCGGGGATCTATCGATACGATGCGGATCAACGCCACCAACGGAGCGGCCTTTTCGAGCGCGCCCGCTTCGGCGCGTCGGGTGTCGGGCGGCGCCTTCACGTTGAGCGAGGAGGAGGCCCCGCGCAGTCCGGCTGGTGCTTCCGCGTTGCGCACGATTTCCAGCCTCGACAGCCTGATGGCGTTGCAGGGCATCGAAGGCCCGATGGAGCGCAAGAAGCGCGCGGTGGCCAAAGGCCGCCGGGCGCTGGATGTCCTCGACACCCTCAAGCTCGGCATGCTCGACGGCAGCGTCGACGGCTCGACCATGGCGCGGCTCAAGGTCGCCGCCGAGGGGTTGACCGAGGAAAGCGGCGACCCCGGCCTCGACCAGGTGATGAGCGAAATCAACCTGCGGGTATCGGTCGAACTGGCCAAGGCCGGCATCCGCTAGCGCTGCCGCCCCCAAAAGCCGTCCTTGAGCCTGCCGGCCGCGCCATGAGCCGGAACTTCGGCATTAACCGAAGTCATTGAACTTTCACACCAATCGGGCAGTGGGGGTATCCCCACTGGGATATTGCCGGACGGCGGGCGGCCCGATATAAGCCTGCCGCACCGGGGAAGAGACTTCGCTCAGTATAAGAAAAAGACAGGAGTCCGAGGATGTTGGCCAAAGTTAAACCTTATCGGCCGTCCGATAAGGAACCTTTCATGAATGAGCGGCAGCGCGAGTATTTTCGGGCAAAGCTGCTTGCCTGGCGCGAAGACATACTCAAGGAATCCAAGGAGACGCTGCTGCATCTCCAGGAGGAAAACCAGAACCATCCGGATCTGGCCGACCGGGCGTCCTCGGAGACCGACCGTTCCATCGAATTGCGGTCGCGCGACCGCCAGCGCAAGCTGATCGCCAAGATCGACGAGGCGCTCGGCCGGATCGAGGGCGGCACCTACGGCTATTGCGAGGAAACCGGCGAGCCGATCTCGCTGCGCCGGCTTGAAGCCCGCCCGATCGCGACATTGTCGGTCGAGGCGCAAGAGCGCCATGAACGCCGTGAGCGGGTCTATCGCGACGATTGAGAGCATGAGCTTTGGCCTGGGTGTGAACTTGGGTGGACCGGCGGCGCTGCGCGATTTTGAAATTTGAAATGGCCGGGCATTGTCCCGGCCATTTTTTTTGAGCGTGCATCACCAATTCAATTTTCAAACGGCGGACCTCTCTTATCCCTCCCCGACTTCGGGGAGGGTCCGGCGCGAAGCGCCGGGGGTGGGGTTGCGCGTCCCGTAGGGGAATGACCCCACCCGGCTCGCTCCCGCTCGCCACCCTCCCCGAAGACGGGGAGGGATAAAGAGTAGACGCGATTCATCGCCCCTGTTCTTTGCGGCGCGGGGGACGCCGTAGCCAAGCCCGGCCATGACAAATGCTGGGGCTACGCTTCTCTTCCCTCATCCTGAAGGAGCATCGCGCAGCAATGCGCCTCGCCGGGGGGCGACGCGGAGTGTGTGATGGCGACCGCGTGTTTCTTACCCTCGCATTTCGACCGTTCACAAAAACGAACACGGCCTTCGGCAGGGGAGCTACCGAAGGCCGCGTCGTTGACGCCGTTGTTCGCTCGCGAGACGAACGACGGCGGGGGAGCTGGTTGTGCTTAAGCGCTAAATTTCATTGCGTTCTGTTGATCCGTATTCCGCTCATTCCCGCGCAAGCGGGAATCCAGCTCTAAATTCGCAACGACCGCACTCTTTGCGCTGGGTCCCCGCTTTCGCGGGGACGAGCGGAGAGTGGGCTATTGCGGGAAACGTCAGAACGGCAGCACCACATCGAGCACCTGTTGGCCGTAGCGCGGTTGCTGCACGTCGGTGATCTGGCCGCGGCCGCCGTAAGCGATGCGGGCCTGCGCGATCTTCGAGGAGTCGATGGTGTTGTCGCTTTCGATATCCTCTGGCCGCACCACGCCGGCGACGATCAATTCGCGAATTTCGAAGTTGACGCGGATTTCCTGACGGCCCTCGATCACCAGATTGCCGTTCGGCAGCACTTGCGTGACGACGCCGGCGACATTGGTCGACAATGCTTCCTGGCGCTGCACCGATCCCTTGCCGTCGCTCGATGCATTGGAGTCGCCGGTAAAGATGCGCGTCGGCACCGCCGCGTTGATGATCGGCACCTTGTTCTTGCCGAAGAAATTATCGATGCCGCTGTCTTCGACATTGACGCGGCTGCGCTGGGTCTCGTTGGCGATGTTGGCCTTGTCGGTGATGTTGACCTTGACCGTGAGAATGTCGCCGATCTGGTGCGCGCGCTGGTCCTTGAAGAAGGCGCGTGAGCCGTTGCGCCACAGCGAATTCGGATTGTACGACGCCGGCTGCGCCGCCGGCATCGGCATCTGCACCGGCTTGTAGCCGGGCTTCGCCGTCGGATTATCGATCGCCGACAATGCCGGCTGTTCGCCGATATTCTTGAGGCGGTCGAGCGCCGCGCAGCCCGACAGCAGCGAGGCTGCAAGCGTGGCCAGAATAGCATGGCGCGCGAAGGTCATGATTTTCATCGGTGTCACTTTCACAAGTTAACTGTAGAGCGGCCGCACGGCTTTGCCGATCGCGTTGCTTGTCATTTGCGTTTTGAATCCTGTTCCGCCGGAACAAGATTGGCGGCCAGCCGCGGCGAACCGGTCGAGATAACGACGCGGCCGGGCCCGACGATGACGCCTTGCACGGTGCGCTTGGATTGTTCGTTGAGTACGGCGATGACGTCGCCCTCGGCGCCGCCGTCGGATGCCTTGCCGCGCACGGTCAGCGTGACGCCGGGCACCTGGTAGACCAGCGTCACGGTCTCGTTGCGCTGCACCAGCTCCGGCTTCATCAGGTCGGCGGCGCGCAGTGGCTGACCGGCGCGCAGATTGACGCGGGCGGCGCGACCGACGACACGATCGGCGCGGCTGACAGCATCGCGGCCGATGGTGGCGCGCGGCTGGCGTTCGACGATGACGTCGCTGTCCTTGATGAGTGCGCCGCGATCGACAGCATGCACCAGCGTCACCACGTCGGCCGTCACAGCCGCGCGGCCGGAAAGTCGCAGGATGCCGCGGCCGGTCGGGCCGGTCGGAATTTCGAGCATGGCATCGAAGCGGCCGCTGCGCGCATCGTAAGTGAGGCCCGCAACGCGCGGCTCGCCCTTGGCGTTGGGCTCGATCTGGATCGCGCGCGGATCGCGCTCGAAGTTCACCGCGATATCCTTGATGTCGCCGAGATTGAATCGCGTCGACAGCGCGCGCGCGACAACGGCTTGCACATCGGCGACCGGAATTTCGCGGCTTGCCCGCGTCACCACCACTTCGCTGACGCCGTTGGTGTCGAGGCCGATCAGCGCGTGGGCGCGCACCGCCTCGACCACGGCGTCGGCCGGCACCGCGCCGGTGGTGCCAAGATCGGGCGCGCGGAAGATCGCGACGTTGGCGATGATGCCGGCGTTCTCCACCAGATCGCCGACGCGCACGATCGGACCGGTGATCGTCGCTTCGGCCTTGAGATAAGGCCGCGGCGCGGTCTCGGCGGTAGCGGCAACGCCAAAGGTGGCGATCAGGATGGCGGCGGTGGCGAGCGTGCGGATCATGGTAAGACCTCAGCGCATCAGGTTGGATGTCGTCGACAGCATCTGGTCGGCGGCGGTGATGACTTTGGAATTCATTTCGTAGGCGCGTTGCGCGGCGATCAGATCGGAGATTTCGGACACCGCTTCGACGTTGGCCTGTTCGAGATTGCCTTGCATCAGGTCGCCGAAGCCGTCGCTTTGCGGCGTGCCGTCTTGCGGCGCGCCCGAGGCGGGGGTCTCCAGATACAAGTTATCGCCGACGCCTTGCAGGCCGGCCTTGTTGATGAAGCGCGACAGCGTGAGCTGGCCCAGCGTCTGCGGGGTGGTCGAGCCGGGCAGGGTGGCCGAGACCTGCCCTTGCGGATTGATGACCACGGAGGTGGCGGTCTGCGGAATGGTGATGCCGGGTTGCACGACATTGCCGGCGGCGGTCACCAGCCGGCCTTGCGGATCGAGTTCGAACGAACCGTCGCGGGTATAAGACGTGGTGCCGTCGGGCATGGTGATCTTGAAGAAGCCTTCGCCGCGGATGGCGACGTCGTAATCCTTGCCGGTCGGCGTCAGGGTGCCTTGCGTCATCATGCGCGGCGTGCCGACGGTCTTGACGCCGGAGCCAAGCTCGATGCCGGCGGGCAGGATGTTGCCCTGTTGCGAGGTCTGGGTGCCGACGCGGGTGACGTGCTCGTACAGCAGGTCCTGGAATTCGGCGCGCTGGCGCTTGTAGCCGGTGGTGCGCATGTTGGCGATGTTGTTGGAGATGACCTGAACGTTGAGTTCCTGGGCCATCATCCCGGTCGCCGCGGTGTGTAGTGCTCGCATGGGTTATCTCCGGCTGCCGGGGCTTAGTTCGGAACGTCGGCGAGTTTTTCGATCGCCGAGCGATGCAAGTCGGCCTGCTGCGACAGCATGGTGGCGACCTGCGTGTAGCTGCGCGTGACTTCGATCATGCGCGTCATTTCAAGCACGGAGTGAACGTTCGACTTTTCGATCGAGCCTTGCTGGAAGCGCGACGCGGTGTCGGCCTGCACGTTGACGTTGTTCGGCTTGGAGAAAGTGTTGGCGCCAACCTTCTGCAACAGGTTGGGTTTGTCGAAGCTGACCATGCGAAGCTTGCCGCGCAGCGACTCGGTGCTGGTGTTGGCGCCCTCGCGCACGCTGAGGGTGCCATCGGCGCTGATGGAGATGTCGTGGTCGGTCGGTTGCAGCACGATCGGGCCGGCGTCGCCGAGCACCTGGTAGCCTTCGCCGGTCACCAGTTGGCCGGCCGCGTTGATCTGCATCGCGCCGTTGCGGGTGTAGCGTTCGCCGGCGGGCGTCTGCACCGCGAGCATGCCCTTGCCGTCGATGGCGACGTCGAGCGGGTTGCCGGTGCGCTCCATGCTGCCCTGGCTCAGGTCGACCCAGGTGGCGCGGTCGCGCACGAAGGAGACGCGGCGGTCGCGCATCGCCACGTCGTCGGAACGCGCCGTGCGGCCGATGAATTCCTCGAACACCGCCCCGTCGCTTTTGAAGCCGGTGGTGTTGATATTGGCGATGTTGTTGGCGACCACATCGAGTTCGCGCCCGAGCGCGACCTGACGCGACAGCCCAACTAGCAGGGCATTCTGCATCGGTATCTCCCCTTAACGTTCCGGCACTGGTTGGCCCTCGCGAGGCCGCCCTTGCCGGGCATCGAGGCCGGCTCGCTCTCCCAAGCTTGCCGGCTGCCGTGTTAAGTGCAGACACCGTGCCAACTCGAATTTTGATGATAAATCAAATAGATAGTAAAATTTAACGTCATTCCAGTCCGGCAATAACCGCCATGCGGGGGAGCAAAGCGGCAAAAAATGCCGGTTCGGAACCCGATTGAAAGTATCTGTTAACCATACGCCCTTACCTTCCAATGCGGGGGCGATGTCTATGCATTGCCGATTTTTTTGGGTGGGCTGCCGTCCGGCGGCCGCCCGGCAAATGTGAACTGGGACTAGACATGGCCAAGGCGAAGAAACCCGCTGACGATAAGCCGGAGGCGGAGGGCGATGCGCCTGCGGTCAAGAAAAGCAAGCTGCCATCGAAGAAGGTGATGATCATCGCCCTTGCCGGCCTGCTGGTCGTCGTCGGCGGCGGCGCCGGCGCCTACTTCATGTTCGCCGGCGGCCACGACAAGCACGAAGAGGCGAAGCATGAGGTCGTCAAGCCGGCGACCTTCGTCGATCTGCCAGATGTGCTGGTCAATCTGTCGAGCGTCGGCGCGGATCGCACGCAGTACCTGAAGGTCAAGGTTGTGCTGGAGCTGCCGGACGCCGAACTGGTGCCGAAGATCCAGCCGCTGATGCCGCGGGTGATGGACGCCTTCCAGACTTATTTGCGCGAATTGCGCGCCACCGATCTCGACGGCTCGGCCGGTCTGTACCGGCTCAAGGAAGAACTCACGCGCCGCGTCAATGTCGCGGTCGCGCCCAACAAGGTCACTGCGGTGTTGTTTAAGGAAATTGTTGTCCAGTAACTGGGGCCCCGGTCGGCCGAGCGTTTGAATAACCAGAAAATTCTCTCGAAGATCGAAATCACGACACGATGGCCGTCAAAGATCAGATCAATCAGGACGCGCTCGCCGCCGAGTGGGGTGTAGCCCTCGAGTCCGAAGCTGGTGTGCCGGCGGCGCAAAGCGCCGAAGCCGAGGCGGGCGCCGATCAGGCCGCCGCGCAATGGGCGGCGATGGTCGAGGATACGACCAACTTCCAGTCGGCCAAGGGTGGCGCCGAGCGCATCCTCAACCAGGAAGAGATCGACAGTCTGCTCGGTTTCAGCCTGGCCGACGTCTCGCTCAACGACAATTCCGGCATTCGCGCCATCATCGATTCGGCGATGGTGTCTTACGAACGTCTGCCGATGCTGGAAATCGTCTTCGACCGCCTGGTGCGGCTGATGACGACATCCTTGCGCAATTTCACCTCGGATAACGTCGAGGTCTCGCTCGACCGCATCACCTCGGTGCGGTTCGGCGATTACCTCAACTCGATTCCGCTGCCGGCGATGCTGGCGGTGTTCAAGGCCGAGGAGTGGGACAATTTCGGCCTCGCCACCGTCAATTCGAGCCTGATCTATTCGATCATCGACGTGCTGCTCGGCGGCCGCCGCGGCGCATCAACGGTGCGCATTGAGGGCAGGCCCTATACGACGATCGAAACCAGCCTGGTCAAGCGCATGATCGAGGTCGTGCTCGCCGACGCCGAACTCGCCTTCAAGCCGCTGTCGCCGGTCAAGTTCAACATCGACCGGCTGGAAACCAATCCGCGCTTCGCCGCGATTTCGCGCCCCGCCAACGCCGCGATTCTGGTGCGGCTGCGCATCGACATGGAAGACCGCGGCGGCAACATCGAATTACTGCTGCCTTACGCGACTATCGAGCCGATCCGCGCCACGCTGCTCCAGATGTTCATGGGCGAGAAATTCGGCCGCGATCAGATCTGGGAAGGCCATCTGGCGACCGAAATCGGCCAGGCCCAGGTCGAAGTCGCTGCCGTTCTCTATGAGGAGCGCCTGCCGTTGCGGCGGATGATGGATCTCAACGTCGGCGACACGCTGATGCTCGAACTCAAGCCCGATGCGCCGGTCACGGTGCGGTGTGGCGATGTCACGCTGACCGAGGGGCGCATGGGCAAAGTCGGCGACCGCGTCGCGGTGCGCGTCGGCAAGAAACTACGAAAGCCACGGACGACATTCGCCATGTTCGAAAAGGCGGACGAGCCCAGCAACCGGATGGAGGTTCAGTGAGCTACCATTACGGATACCTGATCGAGAGCATGGTGTCGGTGTTGCTCCTGCTGACGATCCTCTATTGCGTCCGTCTCAACAAGCAGCTTCGCCTGCTCAAGGCGGATGAACAATCGCTACGCGCCACCATCTCCGAACTGATAACGGCGACCGAGATTGCCGAACGCGCGATCGCCGGCCTCAAGTCAATGATGCGCGAAGGCGAGCAGACGTTGAACGATCGGCTGCAACGCAGCGAAGCCATGTCGGCCGAGATCGGCAATCAGTTGCAGGCCGGCGAACAATTGCTCACCAGGCTGATCCGCATCACCGGCGCCGGCAAGATCGCCGAAGAGCCGCCGGCGCCGGATGCGCAGACCGTCGCCGCCGCGGCGCAGGCTTTCGCCGAACGCACGCGGTCGCGGTTGAGCGGCATTGCGGCATGAATGGCGGCCTGACGGCGACATGAACAAGTACTTCCGCGATATCCGCCTGATCCCGATCGTGCTGCTGGCGACGACCTGTCTGTTCGCGCTCAAAGTCTCCGGCATCGTGTTCGATGGCGGCTACACGATGGGCGAGCGCATGCAGAACAACCTCGTCAAGCCGGACATGACAGTGACGACCGCCGACAGCGTGCCGGACTATCCCAAGATCGTGCTGGCCGACGACAATCGGTCGCCCGCCCTGCCTGCGAAGAAGACGGCGTGGGCGCAGGAGATGTTCAATTTCAACGGCGCCGGAACAGACGACGTCACCGGATCGGTCGGCGCTGCCAAGGCAGCGAACAAGTCCACGGCAGAACGCGCCCGGGAAAACGCGCAGGACGTGACCGGCTCCTCGCATGGCGGCGGCGAGGAAAAGCCGCCGGCCGCCAATGCCGGACCGCCGCTCGCGACCAGCACCAAGCCGCCCGCGCCGACCAAGCTCGATGTCGGTGGCGAGACGGTGCCGCTGGCCAACGGCAAGATCAATTCGCCCGGCGAGCGTGCCATTCTCGGCCGCTTGCAGGATCGCCGGCAGGAGCTTGACGAACGCCAGCGCGCGCTCGACATGCGCGAGAGCCTGATCAAGGCCGCCGAGAAGCGCCTCGAAGCCAAGGTCACCGAGCTCAAAGATGTTGAAGCCCGCATCAAGGCCGCGACCGGCGCCCGCGAGCAAGCCGAGACGACCCGCTTCAAGGGAATCGTCTCGATGTACGAGAACATGAAGTCGAAGGATGCCGCGCGCATCTTCGATCGGCTCGACATGCGAATCCTCGCCGAAGTCGCAACCGCGTTGAAGCCGCGCACTATGGCGGAAATCCTCGCCAACATGCAGCCGGATTCGGCCGAGAAACTCACTGTCGAATTGGCCAACCGGGCCAGCGCGCAAGCCAAGCCTGCGAGCGCCGGTGAATTGCCGAAAATCGATGGCAAGATGGATGACAGCAGCGGCAATAAAGGCGACGTGAAGCAGGGCAATAGCTGAGCAGTTATTCCGTCTTTGCGCTTTCCGCGCCAATCGTAACGATGCGCACCGGTGTTTTTCCGACCATCAATAAACCACGCAGCCGACGGCGTGCCCAATGCTCGAAAATGAAATAACTGGCCGTCGCGCAGAGAACGACACTCATGGCCGCGCCCAGGATCATTAAATAAGGATGGGCTGCGAAGAAAGGCAGGCGGGCAAGTTCGTGCTTCCAGCCGATCCAGATGAACCATTGCAGCAGATAAACCGAATAAGAAATGTCGCCCAGGAAGACGAGTGGGCGTGAGGCGCATAGACGCGCGAAAGGCTCCCACGATGCCGGTCGTGAAAGCAGTAAAACGGTGACGGCGAAACTGAGTGCCGTCAGACCTGCAAGCTCATGACCGGCGATATCTGCAGCGATGAAGGGAAGAATAAATGTCAGCCCGGCGAACATGGACACCCGCCTTGTGTCGATGTGCCTTGCCGCGGCGTAAGCTGAACATCCCATCACGAACTCGGTGACGCTGCGCAGCACGCGCGTGCCCTCGAGCGTATCGACAGCGATTGCGCCGACCGCGATCAACGCAAGCGGCCAAAGACGGGGCACCCGGAGCACATAACCGACGATGAACGGGAATATCAGGTAGCTCGCGAATTCGACGGAAATGGACCATGAGCCGGGGTTAGGGGCGACGACGCCGAACCATTCATGGACCAGGAGCAGACTGAGAAGAAAGCTCTCCCAACTATATCCGCTCGTTTCGGTCGGGGTCACCCCGGCGCGCATGGCCGCCCAATAAGCGCCCAGCATCATTAGCGTTGTCACGAGGTGCAGCGGATAGATTCGCGCGAACCGCGCGACGCCAAAATTTCGCAGGTTCTTGCGTTCGATGCCGCCGGAAAAAGACGTGCCGTAGACATGGCAGAGGATGAAGCCGCTCAGCACGAAAAAGACATCGACGCCGAGAAAACCAAATTTCGAGAACGCGTCCACGACGCCGAAATGCAGTTCGAGACCCTGCGGCGTCCGAAGATGGAAAAACAGAACCAAGAGCGCCGCTATGCCTCTCAGGCCGGAAAATTGCGGCAAGTCTACTGTCTGTCGTTCCATTGTCCCCCGCGTGTCCTCCAGCGCGATGATGGTAAAAATGAGCTAGCACAATACGAGGTCGGGTTCTTTCCAAAAACACGAAGGAATTCAACAGTGCCGGCCAGGTCGGATGGCCCACGTCAAGCCATTGAAAACATTCGGTTTCAGGTTAACGCGACGTTAAATGCAAATCCCTAGGCTCAAGGTGACCGGCATTTCCGCCGGGTGGGTCGATGAATGACGGCTTCGCCACACACCTTCAACGGGATGCGGGCGCCCGACCGCGCGCGGTCGAGGCGCGGCATTGGTGCGCCTTCATGGTCGTGGGTCTGCCGCGGCATTCTGGCGTTCTGCCTGATGGTCGCGGCGGTGCCGGGCGCACGCGCGAACGATCCGGTCAAGGGCGAGGTCAAGGTCGTCAACGAAGCCAATTACACGCGGCTGGTCATTCGTCTCAATGAACCGGTCGACGCCAAGGTGCGGCTCTCCGGTGCGATCCTCGTCATCGAATTCAAGCAGCCGGTGGCGGTCGCGGTCGACCGGCTCAACAGCAGTGCGCCGAACATCATCGCTGCGTCGCGCCTCGATCCGGATGGCAAGGCCATCCGCATTGCGCTGAAACAGAAGCTCATCGTCAATTCGATTCCCGCCGCCGAACGGCTGTTCGTCGATTTGTTGCCGGACCCGTGGAGCGGCGTTCTGCCGGGCCTGCCGCAAAACGTGGTTGATGAGCTGGCGGCACGCACGCGCGCGGCCGAAGCGCTGTTGCAAAAACAACGTATGGTCGAAAAGCTCAAGACGGCACCGCCGGTTCGGGTCAAAGTCGCCAAGCTGCCGACGTTTATGCGTTATGTCTTCGATCTGCCGGACGAGGCGACCGTCCTGCCCGAGAACGCCGACGGCAAGCTGACGCTGCATTTCAATCAGCAGATCAAATGGGACCTGGCCGACGCCAAGGCGACCATGCCGGCAACGCTACAGAGCATTTCCGCCGATACCGAATTCGATTCGGTGGCGGTGACGTTCCAATTCAACGACACGCCCGAGATTCATTCGTTCCACGAAGATCATAGCTTCGTGGTCGATGTCGGTCGCGGCGTCGAGGCCGAGAAAAGCGATGCGGTTGCCGTGCAAACCATGGCGCCGCCGAAGAGCGCGCCGGCGATCGAGCCGCCGGAAACGGTGGCGGTGAAGGATGCTGCGGCGGAAAAGACAAAGGAGCCGCCGGCCGGCGCGCCGTTGATGAAGGACATGCCGCCGCTGGCTGGGGCGCCGGTCAAAGCGGCCATCCGGACCTTGCCCGACGCAATCGCCAAGGAAGTCGCCAAAGACGTGGCGAAGGAGGTGGCCAACGTCGTCGCCAAGGAAGTGGCGAAAGATGTCGCCAAGGATGTCGTCGTCAAGGATGTCGTCGTCAAGGATGTCGCGAAGGAAACAGCGAAGCCCATCGCCGCACCGGCAAAGCCTGCGGCCGCGATACAGCCTGCCGCTGCGGCAAAGCCCCCGACGCCGGTTATGCAAGTTTCCGCGCCATCGCCCACCGAACCGGCGCCGCAACCCGACCGCGCTGTCGGGGCCATCGTCAATTCGCTCGGCGACAGTCTCACCATTCAGTTTCCATTCGGCCAGCCGACGCCGGCCGCCGTCTTCCGCCGCGCCGATACGCTGTGGCTGGTGTTCGACAGCGCTGCCACGATCGACCTGTCGATGTTGACGCGCAACGCAGGCCCCGCGGTGCGCAAGGCAACGTTCTCGCGCGGCAAGGAGGGCGAGGGCATCGTGCGCATCGGCCTGGCGCGGCCGCAACTGACGGCGGTCGCCGCCGACGGCAATGCCTGGACCGTCACCATTGGCGACACCCCGGCGACGCCGAGTACGGCGCTGACGATTCTGCGCAGCGGCTCCGGCAAGAATGGCGCGGGCATTGTCATTCCATTCGAGAACGCGCAAAAGATTCATCACCTCGACGATCCCGAATTTGGCGACAGGCTTTTGGCGGTGACGGCGCTCGGTCCGGCGCGTGGACTGCTGAAGGCGCAGGATTTCGTCGAGCTCCACGCATTGCCATCAACTCACGGCGTCGTCGTGCGGCCGATCGCCGACGATCTGATCGCATCGCTCGATCCGGGCAGTATCACCATCGGCCGTCCCGGCGGCCTGACTTTGTCGTCGGCCGCAAGCAGTCAACGTCCCGAACAATCGACTCCGGGCTTCCGCGCATTGACGTTCGATACCCAGACCTGGGGTTTCGATCGCGAGGCGCCTTATCTGGCGCGGCAATCGGAATTGATCGGCGCGGCCGCTGCCGCGCCGACGCCGGCGAAACTCAAGCAGGCGCGCTTCAATCTCGCCCGTTTCTATCTTGCGCGCGAGATGGGCGCGGAGGCCAAGGCCGTTCTCGATGTCGCGATGTCCGACGGTAGCGGCAACGCCAACGACGATGTGACCGGGAGCGTGCTCAAGGCGGTGGCCGACATTATGCTAGACCGGCCGGAGGAGGCGCACCAGGAACTGGCCAACCCGAAGATCGGCGACAAGCAGGATGCGCCGGTCTGGCGCGCGATCGCATATGCGCGGCGCGGCCTGTGGCGGGAAGCGCATGATGCCTTCAAGCCGCTCGACTTCGCTATTCGCGCGCTGCCGGTCGAATTGCAGCGCACCGCCATGCAGCTTCACATGCGCTCCGACATCGAAGTGGGCGATCTTACGTCCGCCCGCCACATCGCCGATGATTTCGAGACCATCGGCGTGCCGGACGATCTGCAACCGGTGATCGCGGTGCTGACCGGCCGCCTCTATGAATCGCTCGGCCGCAAGAACGACGCGCTGACCCGCTACCGCGCCGCCGCCGCCTCTCGCGACCGCCGCTCGGCGGCGCAAGGCCGTCTGCGCGAGATCGCGCTGCTGCTGCAAACCGCCGACATGCCGCACAAAGAGGCGATCACCGCGCTGGAGACGCTGACGACGGTGTGGCGCGGCGACGAAACCGAGACCGAAGGCCTGCGGCTGCTCGCGCATCTTTATACCGAGGACAATCGCTATCGCGACGCCTTTCACGTCATGCGCACGGCGTTACGCGCACATCCCGACAGCGACCAGACTCGCCGGATCCAGGACGAAGCCGCCAAGACCTTCGACAGCCTGTTTCTCGCCGGCAAGGGCGACAGCCTGCCGCCGATCGAGGCGCTCGGACTGTTCTATGATTTCCGCGAACTGACGCCGATCGGCCGCCGCGGTGACGAGATGATCCGGCGGCTTGCCGACCGGCTGGTGTCGGTCGATCTTCTGGATCAGGCGGCCGAACTGTTGCAGCATCAGGTCGATCATCGCCTGCGTGGCGCGGCGCGCGCGCAGGTCGCGACCCGGCTCGCCATCGTCTATTTGATGAATCACCAGCCCGACCGCGCGCTCAGTGCCTTGCAGAGAACGCGCGTCGCCGACCTGTCGAACGAGTTGCGCGATCAGCGGCTGCTGCTTGAGGCGCGCGCCATATCCGACATCGGTCGCCATCAACTGGCGCTTGAAGTGATCGCCGACATTCGGGGCCATGAGGCGATGCGGTTGCGGTCGGACATTCTGTGGGCGGCCAAGAACTGGCGCGAGGCCGGCGAGCAGATCGAGCGCATGTACGGCGACCGCTGGCGCGACTTCAAACCTTTGACGGATACGGAGCGCAACGACATCCTGCGCGCGGCGATTGCCTATACGCTTGGCGACGAACCGATCGGCCTATTGCGGCTGCGCGAGCGATACGCCGCCAAGATGGCCGAGGGGCCGGACCGGCTTGCCTTCCAGGTGGTCAGTACGCCGATCGGCGTCGGCGGCCCGGAATTCCAGACGGTCGCCAGCAAGGTATCGACCACCAACACGCTTGACGCATTCCTGCGCGATTTGCGCGCCCGCTATCCCGATGTGCCGGTGGCTGACGCAGCGGCGGCAAAGACCAGTGCCGCGGCGGCGGCGAAGCCGCCGACCGGCGTGCCACCGACGCCGGACAAGACAACGACCGGCTCGATTTCGCGGTGCGCCGCGACGCCACGCGTGGTGACGCGATAAAGCTAAATCAGGCGGCGTCCTCCAAGATCATCGCCGCGCCTTTTTCCGCAATCATGATCGTCGGTGCATTGGTATTGCCGGACGCGATCGATGGCATGATCGAGGCGTCGACGACGCGCAAGCCATCGATCTCGCGCACGCGCAGTCGCGGATCGACCACCGCCCCATCGTCGATACCCATGCGGCACGTGCCGGTCGGGTGATAACTTGAACGGCCTTTGTCGCACAGGAAGTCGAAAATCTGCTCGTCGTTTTGGCAATCGTTGCCGGGCCAATATTCGCCGGCAAGATGCGGCGCCAGCGCCGCGTCGCTCATAATGCGGCGCATGGCGCGCGTCGCGCCGATCAAAACGTCGCGATCATTCTGGCTGGCGAGATAGTTCGGTTGTATCTCCGGCGCTGCGAACGGATCGGCCGAGACGATGCGGACGTGACCGCTGCTCTCCGGCCGCAGCAGTACGCCGACCACGGTGACGCCGGGAAACGCATGCGGATGCGGTCCCGGCTTTTCGCCGGAGAACAGCATGAACATGATCTGCACGTCGGGCGAGGCGGCTTGCGGCGAAACCTTAAGGAAGCCGCCGCAATAAGCGACACCCATGGCAAGGTAATTCGGGCGGCCGGCCAGATAGGCCAGACCGGCCAGGGCGCGCCGGGCATAGCTCGCGCCGAGCGCATTGGCGGAAGCCGCCGGATCGGCGAGGCGATAGATCAGCGAGGCATTGAAGTGATCCTGCATGCCTTCGCCGACGCCCTTGAGATCGACAAGCGGCGTAATGCCATGGCTTTGCAGCAGCGCCGCCGGACCGATGCCGGACAATTGCAGCAACTGCGGCGAGTTGAAAGCGCCGCTGGCGACGATAACTTCTTTTGCGGCGTGGAGCGTGCGGGTGCGCCCGCCGGCGCGATATTCGACGCCGGTGGCCCTTTTGCTGTCGAACACAATACGGGTCGCATGCGCATCGGTAACGATGTGCAGGTTCTCACGCGACCGCGCCGGCTTGAGATAACCGACCGCCGTTGAATGCCGCCAGCCATTCCGGATGGTCCACTGGCAATAGCCGAAGCCCTCCTGGGTCGCGCCGTTGTAATCCGCATTGGCGGGATAACCGGCGTTGCGCGCCGCTGCGAGAAACGCCTCGGTCAGCGGATATTTATGACGCGGTTCGCTGACGTGCAGCGGGCCGCCTTCGCCATGAAATTCATTGCCGCCGCCGGCGAAGTCCTCGGCACGCTTAAAGAACGGCAGAACGTCTTCGTAACTCCAACCGGAATTGCCGCGTTGCGCCCAGTGGTCGTAATCCTCGCGCTGGCCGCGCACATAAAGCATGCCGTTGATCGACGAGGTGCCGCCGAGCACCTTGCCGCGCGGCTGGATCATCGTGCGCTTGACCTGCGCGCCGGGCTCGCTCTGGTAAAGCCAGTTGTGCTTTGGGCTGGCGAAGTGCTTGGCGTAGCCGATGGGAACGTGCAGCAGCGGGTCGCTGTCGCGCTTTCCGGCCTCCAATAGAATGACCTTGTATCGTCCCGACTGCGTCAGACGGTTCGCCAGCACGCAGCCTGCGCTGCCCGCGCCGACAATGATGAAATCGGCTGTGTCCATTGAACCTTACTAGGTGCCGTAGCTCTGGATCAGCGATCCTGCCACGAGCGACCAGCCATCCACCAGCACGAAAAAGATCAGCTTGAACGGTAGCGACACCACCACCGGCGGCAGCATCATCATGCCCATCGACATCAAGACCGAGGCGACCACCAGATCGATAATGAGAAACGGCAGGAACAGCAGGAAGCCGATCTCGAACGCACGCTTCAATTCGGAAATCATGAAAGCCGGCACCAGAACGCGCAGCGAAAGGTCCTCGGGCTTTTCGGGCACCGGCAGCTTCGCCATGTCGACGAACAGCTTGAGGTCCTTCTCGCGCACATTCTTTTCCATGAATGCGCGCAACGGCACGGCGCCGCGATCGAACGCCTGCTCTGTGGTGATCTGGTTGGCCATCAGCGGCTTGATGGCGGTGTCGTAGGCCTGTTGCAGCGTCGGTCCCATCACGAAGGCTGTCAGAAACAAGGCCAGCGAGACGATCACCGCATTGGGTGGCGCGGTGGCGGTGCCGAGCGCGGTGCGCAACAGCGACAGCACCACGACGATGCGGGTGAACGACGTCATCATGATGAGGATCGATGGCGCCAGCGACAGCACCGTGAGCATCGCGATCATCTGGATCACGCGCTCGGTCAGGCCGGCGTTCTGGCCCAGATCGACATTGATGCTCTGCGCCCCTGCGGGCGCTGTGCCCAGCAGGATCAGTCCTAATCCGAGTACTCCAACCACCACCGTCAAATGACGAACACGGCGGTCGGAACGACCTCTCAAGTCTTCCCCGGCGGACGGCCGAGCAGGGAGGCCATCTCCTCTTCGAGACTATCGTAGACGCTCTTGCCGCTGCCGGTCGCCGTCTTCGGTTTCGAGTCGATACGCGGCTCCACACGTGGTTCCGGCGCATTCTCGAAACGCGGCTCGGGCTTTCTTTCCGACTCCGGTTGCGGCCCGGCGTCCGATTTCGCGCCGAACTGGTCCTCGAACTTCGGATCGACGCGCAATTTATAATCGCGGCCGGTGGGACGCCCAGCCGGATCGACCGACGGCACGGCCAAAGGATCGGTGACCGGTGGGCGAGCGCCTTCGGAGGACGGCGAGCGTCGCAGCGCGGCTTCCAACTGTTGAGCCATCTCGGCGAGGTTATGATCGCTGGTTTGCGCCGTTGCCGGTTCGGCCGTCATGTCCGGTCCGGTTACTGGCGGCGCCGGGCGGGCGGGCGGTTCAACGCGCACGGCAGGGGCAGTCGATTCCGTTGCGCTCAGCCGGGTGGACAATTCGGCGGCAAGCCCGGTGAGGCTGCCGGTTAACGCTTCCGGCGCAGGACGCGGCCGGGCGCCGGGTTCGGGCGGCAGCCACGGCTCTTCGGTGGCCGCGGCGCGATAGGGACGCGGAGCCGGGACCGGTGCCGGCTCGCTCGCCGGCTGTAACGGCCACGAGCTTTCGGTTTGCATCGGCTGCCGCGATGGCGGCGCAAACGGAGTTGGCGACGCGGCAAAGGCGGGCGGTGCAATGACGGGCGGTGCGACGGCGGCCGTCGCGTTCACGGCCGGCTCGGTTCGCGCCGGCGTGCCGCGCACGATATTCTGTTCCACTACGACATCGGTCGGGCCGCCGATCATCAACAGATGCTCGACATTATCCCTGCGGATCAACACCAGGCGACGGCGGCTATCGACCGGCGCTGCGTCAATCACCGCCAGCCGCGGCTGGCGGCCACGGGCATTGCCGCCGCCGAGGCGGCTGGCGCCGAAGCGGCGCACAAGCCAGGCAACAACGCCAATGAGAACAAGCACCACCAGGAACGCAATAAAGAAGCGAGCGGCCAGTGGCATCTCCGAGCCCAACAGGTCGAACATCAATGCACTCCGTCTTCTTCGCGGCCGGCGGTGGACCGGGAATCGGCCCAATAGTTAACGGTATTAGGCACAATTTGCCGCCCTGAACACTAGCCAAGTATTAACAAATTCCGGCATGCCCCGCATCTAGGGCCTAATTCTCAATTGCCAAGCGTGGTTAACGCGGTTCCGCCCGATCGGCAGCCGTGACCCGGTTACCCGTCGTTTACCCATCATTAACCATAAGCCCGGCAAAGTCTGCCTAGCGGAGCCTGTCTCGTCTCGAGATTCGCGAGTTCCGTCTGCTTGAGCAGGGGCACCATGGCCATTACCGACGTTCCGATCCTGTCGATGCTGCGCACCAAGATGACGTGGAACCAGGACCGGCAAAAGGTGCTGGCCGAAAACGTCGCCAATTCAGACACGCCGAACTTTCGCGAGCGCGATCTGGTGGCGCCGAAATTCGAGGTCTCGGGCGCGATGGTCAGTCAGCAGGTCAAGCCGGTGGCGCTGGCGACCACCGAGAGCGGCCACATCGGCGGCGTCTCGATGAGCGACGCCGCGTTCAAGTCCCAGAGCAAAGGCAATTTCGAGGTCCGGCCGACCGGCAACTCGGTCAATCTCGAAGACGAGATGATGAAAGTGGCGGCCAACCAGATGGATTATCAGGCGGCGACGGCGCTCTACACGCGCAGTCTCGGTCTGCTCAAGCTGGCGATCGGCCGGAACTAGCCCGGCGCCGACTTTCGCCTTGGCGGAAAAGGAGAGACAGAATGGATTTCGTCAAAACGCTGTCAATCGCAGCCTCGGGGCTTCGCGCGCAAGCCGGGCGCATGCGCATCATTTCGGAAAATATCGCCAATGCCGATTCGACGCCGTCATCGCCGGGCGCCGATCCGTATCGCCGCAAGGTGCCGACGTTCACCACCGAACTCGACCGCTCGCTCAATGCCCGCGTCGTTACAATGGGCAAAGTGCAAACCGACCAGTCCGACTTCCGTCTGAAATACGAGCCGGGGCATCCGGCCGCCGACGCCAACGGCAACGTCAAATATCCCAACGTCAACCCGCTGGTCGAGATGACCGACATGCGCGACGCCCAGCGCTCCTACGAAGCCAACGTCAACGTCATCGGGGCAACGCGGCGCATGATTCAGCGCACCATCGATATTCTCAAGGCGTGATCTGCGTTCAACCGCCACCGGACAGGGACCTAAACGATCATGCCTACACCGCTTGCCGCCGCCGGCGCCTACGCCAACATCGCGCGCCTTGCCGCGGACCCGTCCGCGCTTGCCGGCGCTGCCCTCGGGCAGCCGAAGAGCGACGTCAGTTTCACCTCGGTTCTCAAAGACGCGATGCAGTCGGTGCATGACACCGGCCATAAATCAGACGTGCAGAGCCAGGCCATGGTCAACGGCAAGGCCAACATGGTCGACGTGGTCACCTCGGTGGCGGAGACCGAAGTCGCGATCAACGCCGTCGTCGCGGTGCGCGACAAGGTGATTGCGGCCTATGAGGAAATCATGCGGATGCCGATTTAGTCTCGGCTGTCATGCCCGCGCCTGCGGGCATCCAGTAGTCACCGGCATTGAAATCCAGGACCAACATTAAGGCTTGCGTTTACTGGGTCCCCGCCTTCGCGGGGACGACGCAAAGAGAGAAGAATCAAATGACCGGCCCCGAAGTCATGGATGTCGCGCACGATGCGATTTACACGCTGGTGATCGTTTCGGCGCCGGTGATGCTGGTGGGGCTCGCGGTCGGCGTCATCGTTTCGCTGTTCCAGGCGCTGACCCAGATTCAGGAAATGACCCTGGCTTTCGTGCCGAAGATACTGGCGATCTTCGTGTCGCTTCTGATCGCGCTGCCCTTCATGGCCGAAAAATTGCACGCCGAGATGTTGCGAATCGCCGCGCGTATCGTCACCGGTTAGGGATGTCGTCATCGGGCGAAGCATTCATTCCCGCTCGTCCCCGCGCTAAAGCGCGGAGCGCGCCTTGCGGATCAGGCGGGGCCCCAGTTCTGCAAGTTGCTTCTGTTTCGATTGCTTTTCTGGATTCCCGCTTCCGCGGGAATGAACGGAGCAAGTGCCGCGCCCGCCGGGTCTCCCAGCGATGAAAATCGACGTTTCCTTTCTCCCGGTCCTCGCGGCGGCGTTTCTGCTCACCTTTGCGCGCGTCGGCACCATGGTCATGATGATGCCGGGCATCGGCGAAATGAACATGCCGTCGCGGGTGCGGCTGACCATCGCCCTGTTGCTGACCGCGATCCTGCTGCCGGCCCATGAGAAAGCCTACACCGTCGATCTCACCACGATGGGCCCGGTGCTGCTGATGCTGTTTCAGGAAATCGTCATCGGCGCAGTGCTGGGCCTGACCGCGCGGCTGGCTATTTCCGCTTTGCAGATCGCCGGCTCCGTCATCGCCCAGCAACTGGGTTTGGGATTCGTCACCGCCGTCGATCCGACGCAGAACCAGCAGGGGGCGATCGTCGGCAATTTTCTGGCGATGCTCGGCATCACGCTGGTCTTTGCCACCGACATGCATCACTTGGTGATCGCGGCGCTCAACGACAGCTATGCGATTTTCGCGCCCGGACAAATGCCGATCGTCGGCGACGTTGCCAAGCACATCACCATGGTCATCGCTTCGGCATTCCGCATCGGCATCCAGTTATCGGCGCCGTTTCTGGTGTTCGGCCTGCTGTTCAATCTCGGTCTTGGCGTGCTGTCGCGGCTGATGCCGCAGATGCAGGTGTTCTTCATCGGCCTGCCGCTGTCGATCATTCTCGGCCTGCTGCTGTTGCTCCTGGTCATCGGGACGATGATGGGCACGTTCACCGGCTATCTCGAGAACGTGCTTGCCGACATGACAACGTTGCGCTGACGGGGCGGGAAAATGGCCGACGAGGCGGACAGTTCCGACAAAACGGAAGACCCCACCCAAAAACGGTTGGACGATGCGTTGCAGCGCGGCGACGTCGCGAAAAGCCAGGAGGTCTCGACCTGGTTCGTGATTGCCGGCGGCACGCTGGTGCTGATGTCGTTCTCGACCAGCATGGGGGCGGACCTGACCAAGACCCTGCGCGGCCTTGTCGCCAACTCCTACCGTATCCCGATGGATGCGCAGGCGCTGCCGGCCTTATTCCAGAAGCTCGGGCTCGAACTCATCGGCGCGCTGGCGATGCCGTTCCTGATGTTGATGCTGGCGGCGCTGGCCGGCAACCTGATTCAGCATCGCCTGATCTGGAGCACCGAGGCGCTGATGCCGAAGTTCTCCAAGATTTCGCCGCTCGCGGGGCTCAAGCGGCTGTTCTCCAAGCAGGCGCTGGCGAATTTCGCCAAAGGCATCGTCAAGCTGGTGCTGATGGGCACCGTGCTGGTGTCGCTGATGATGCCCGAGCGCTGGCGCATGGAAGGACTGGTGCGCACCGATCTCTCAGCGCTGCTGCCGTTCACCCTGGAAATGGCGCTCAAGCTGATGGGGGCGGTGGTCGCCTTGCTCGCGGTGGTCGCCGCCGCTGACTATTTCTTCCAGTACCGGACCTGGTTCGAGAAGCAGAAGATGTCGTTGCAGGAACTCAAGGAGGAGTTCAAGCAGACCGAAGGCGACCCGACCATCAAGGGCAAGCTCAAGGGTCTGCGCCAGCAGCGCGCCCGCAAGCGCATGATGGCGGCAGTGCCGAAGGCGTCCGTCATCATCACCAACCCGACCCACTACGCCGTCGCGCTGCAATACGAGCGCGGCATGGAGGCGCCGATCTGCGTCGCCAAGGGCGTCGACAACATCGCCCTCAAGATCCGCGAGATCGCCGGCCAGCATTCGATTCCGATTGTCGAAAACGTAGCGCTTGCCCGCGCCCTGCATGCCACCGTCGAGATCGACGCGGCGATCCCGGCCGAGCACTACAAGGCGGTGGCCGAGGTCATCAGCTACGTCATGAAGCTGCGCCGCGCGATCCACCGCTAGGCGTTAAAAAATTGCGAAACCGGCCGGGCGGCTTTTAAAGATGGGGCAAAGCGGGCGCAAAGTCGGCAAATGCCGCGCGCGGCTCTTGCCGGTTCGGGCGGCTTGAGGCACTCAAAGGGCTATGGCAGGCCAGAACACGGCAAACGATCCGACAGCACAGAAAGCGCCGTCTGGGCAAGGTGGCGGGCAAGGCACCGGGCATGGGGCGGGGTATGGCACCGGGCATGGGGCGGGAGAAGTTCCCGCCGCCGGGCGGAAGGCTTTCGACAAAAGCGAAAGCGCGCCCCGGGCCGGCTCGGTCGGCATGGTGCTGCTGGTGGCGCTGTTCCTCATCGCGGCCGCCGCCGGTGTCATTTATATCGGCCACGACTATGCCGAAGCCTACATCATGGGCCTGCTGGCAAGCCTGGCGACCATCGGCGTTTTCGCGCTGTTTGCGACCGCCTCCGGCATCATGCGGCTGGCCGACCGGCAGCAAAGCAATCCGCTGCTCAAGGCCGTGGTCGATAATGCCTTCGATGGCGTCGTGGTCACCGATCAGGCCGGCCGGGTGTTCTACGCCAACGCCACCTATCTCGACCTGATCGGCGCCGAAAGCGACAACGACGTGCGGCCGATCGAACGGGTGTTCATCGGCGATCCGGATGTGTCGGAATCGATCTACCGGCTGCTCAAGGCCGCCCGCGAGAGCCGGCGGCTGATGGAGGAGGTTCGCATCGCCGGCCGTCCCGGCGAGGCGGCGCGGTGGCTGCGCATGCGCGTGCGCCCGCTCGGCCAGTCGAAAAGCGATGCCAGGATGACGGTGTGGTCCATCGCCGACGTGACGCGCGAGCGCGAGCGTCAGGAAAACGTGTTTCAGGAATTGCAGCACGCCATCGATTATCTCGACCACGCGCCGGCCGGCTTCTTCTCGGTCGATGCGCGCGGCAACATCGTCTATCTCAACGCCACGCTGGCGGCCTGGCTCGATCAGGATCTTGCCCAGGTCGGCATCGGTTCGCTCAAGCTCGCCGATATCGTTGCCGGCGAAGGCGCGGCACTCCTGAACATGCTCGATGCCGCGCCGGGCGACGTCAAAACCGAGGTGATCGACCTCGATCTTAAAACCCGTTCCGGCAAGCCGGTGGCGGTGCGGCTGTTTCATAAAGTCGCGTTCGGCGCCGATGGCGCGGCCGGCGTGTCGCGCACGCTGGTGCTCAATCGCGCCCGTGACGACGGCACCGATCCGCAGCGCGCGGCCGAAGTGCGGTTCATGCGCTTCTTCCAGAACACGCCGATGGCGATTGCCACTGTCGACAAGAACGGCGGCATCGCCCGCAGCAATGCGCGTTTTGCCTCCGCGTTCGATGGGCTGCTGACCGACGGCCGCTCGATCCTGACCGTGGTTGCCGAACGCGACCGCCCGACGCTCGAAGCGGCGATCGCCAAGGCGGCGTCGGGGCAGGGCGACATCGCACCGGTCGAGGCCATGCTCGCCGGCACCAACGAGCGCTGGGCGAATTTCTTCGTCTCCGCGGTCGAGGAGGAAGATCGCGACGGCGAGGCGGCCATCGTCTATGCGCTGGAGACGACGGCGGAACGCACGCTGGAGAACCGCGTCTATCAGCAGCAGAAGATGGAGTCGGTCGGCCAGCTCGCCGGCGGCATCGCGCACGACTTCAACAACGTGCTGTCCGCCATCATGATGGCGACCGACTTTCTGCTCAACGCGCACAAGCCGACCGATCCGTCGTTCCAGGACATCATCCAGATCAAGCAGAACGCCAACCGCGCGGCGGCGCTGGTGCGGCAATTGCTGGCATTCTCGCGCAAGCAGACGCTGCGACCGCAGGTGCTCGATCTCAACGAGACCTTGAGCGATCTGACGATGCTGCTGCGCCGGCTGATCGGCGAGCGCGTGACGCTGATGCCGGCGTTCGGGCGCGATCTGTGGCCGGTGAAAGTCGATCTGTCGCAACTCGAACAGGTTGTCGTCAATCTCGCGGTCAATGCCCGCGACGCCATGCCGGAGGGCGGCAAGCTCACCGTGCGCACCGCCAATGTCACGGCCGCCGAATGCGTCAAGGTCGGCCACAAGGGCATGCCGATTGCCGACTACGTGCGGGTCGAGGTCGGTGACACCGGCACCGGCATTCCGCCGGACATCATTGAGAAGATTTTCGAGCCGTTCTTCTCGACAAAAGAGGTCGGCAAGGGCACCGGCCTCGGCCTGTCGACGGTCTATGGTATCGTCAAGCAGACCGGCGGCTTCGTCTACGCCGACAGCGAACCCGGCCGCACAACGTTCAGCATCTTTCTGCCGCGCCACGTTCCCGGCGTTGAAGAGAAATCGGCCTCCGTTGTGCCGGCGCTCGAGAATACATCCGCGGCGGCGGCAAAGGCCGAAACCCTGGCAGCGACCGTCGCGGCGTCCGCGGCGAAATCCGCCGCAGCCGATCTCACCGGTCAAGGCATCGTGTTGCTGGTCGAGGATGAAGAGGGCCTCCGGGCCTTGAACGCGCGCGGATTAAGATCGCGCGGCTATACGGTGCTGGAAGCGGGCAACGGCGTCGAGGCGCTCGAGGTGCTGCTCGAACACGGCCGCGTCGATCTGGTCGTCTCGGACGTGGTGATGCCGGAAATGGATGGACCGACGCTGTTGCGCGAACTGCGGTCGCGCGATCCAAAAGTGAAAATCATTTTTGTATCGGGCTATGCCGAAGAGGCTTTCGCCAAGAATCTGCCAACTAACGAGCAGTACGCCTTCCTCGCCAAGCCTTTCACGCTCAAGCAACTGGTTGGGATCGTGAAACAGACGCTGGCAGATTAAGCCAATACTGTTGGTGCATTAACAAAGCTTGTTTTATTCAATAGCAAGCTTGCGCCAGTCGCATCTTCTCGAAAACGATGGCTTTCACAGTGCAGCGCCCGGCCCGATGCGGCGTTTCCACCGCCGGCGTGGCCTGTGTATTGACGCCTGCGCGAGCTTCAACCGGCGCGGTAAAATAGCTGCGCTCAAGCTCGGCACCGGCAGGACCGGTGTAGAGCGACTCGACGTCTATCGACATGGCGCCGTTCAGTCCGTCGCGCGGCGTTAATGTGGCTTGCGCGGCCGGAACGAGAACGAGCAGCGACAGGCAGAAGGTCACTGCAACGCCGGTTTTCAATGCGGCTCCGGTTCTCATATTCACCTCCGTCGCGCCCGTACGAACAATAAAGTCGCGCGGCACGGCGCAGTTCCGCCTGGCGGCAATGACATTCCTGTGAAACGCAAGCGGGAAATCGCGGCTGCGGCTTTGCGGCGCACCACCGTCATCCCCTTACAATATGGCGGTCGCGCACCTATTGTCTTTTACGCAGCAAAGGCTGGGAGAGATTCGATCATGATGCGCCATCGTTTTCTGATCGCTTTAGCCGCGATCGCGACTGTTTTCATGCTGGTGTCCAGCGACGCGTTCGCGCGTGCCGGCGGCGGTTCGTCGTTCGGCAGCCGCGGAATGCGCACATTTTCGACACCTGCGCCGACCCGCACCGCGCCCAATGCCGCCAGGCCGATCGACCGTTCGGTTACGCAGCCGACCCGACCGGGCGCTGCGGCGACGCAGCCTGCAACCCGTCCAGGTTTGTTGGGCGGCGGTCTGTTCGGGGGCGGATTGCTCGGCGGCTTGGCAGCCGGTTTCATTGGCGCCGGCCTTTTCGGGATGCTGTTCGGCCATGGCATGTTCGGCGGCATGGGCGGGTTTGCCTCGATCCTTGGCCTGCTGCTTCAGATCGTGCTGGTTGTCTGGGTGGCGCGGCTGGCTTTTGCCTGGTGGCAGCGCCGCAATGCGCCGGCCTATGCGACCCAAGCCGCTTCGCAAACCCCCGGCGCCACCGGTTCGACGGGTTTTGGCGGCATGTTCGGCGGCAACGCGCCCGCCGGCGCACCGATAACGATCGATAAGGCCGATTACGATGCGTTTGAGCGGCTGCTGGACCACGTGCAGACCGCGTATTCGGCGGAGGACCTCGGTGCGCTGCGTGGTAAGGCGACGCCGGAGATGGTCTCATATTTCGCCGAGGAACTGGCCGAGAACGCCAGCCGCGGCGTCATCAACCGGGTCACCGATGTCAAGCTGCTGCAAGGCGATCTGGCCGAAGCGTGGCGCGAGGACGGCGTCGATTACGCCACGGTGGCGATGAACTTCGCGCTGACAGATACCACCATCGAACGCGCGAGCGGTCGCGTGGTCGAGGGCGGTGCACCTGGCGATGTCACAGAATTGTGGACCTTCATGCGTGCGCGTGGCGACAACTGGTTGTTGTCGGCTATTCAGCAGGCCTGATGGGACTTCAGAGCGGGCACCAGCGTTGCCCGCTCGGTCGCGGCAAGCGGCCGTTCAAATGCCACGCCGATCTGGGTCGGTTCGCGCCAGATGACGCCGCATTTGCGCTTCGCCGCCCCGTTGTCCGACAGCAGCAGGACAAAGCGATCCGGAATGACTTCGGAGGTTTCAATGTCGATACGCGCGCCGCTCTCTGAAATGTCCGCCAGGGCGCAGGCGTGCTTGCTGCCGGCGTCGAAGACCAGCCACGCCGAATAACGCATTGGCCGTCGAGGCGATTTGCGGTGGTCTTTCATTGTCTCGCTAGAAACGAGGTCACCAACGCGCCGTCAGCCGTTCATGCCTAATTTAGTATTCGGCCTGCGCTCTGGCGATTATGAAGAACGCCTCTTAACCAATTCATAAAAGCCCGTTGCGGCCAACCGACCGGGGCGCGGACGTTGACCTTCATGCGAATTCCGTTTATGCCGCGCGCCGCAACTAGTTTTCGGCCTCACCTTGCTCGCTTGCTCCCGGTTTTGGGCTGCGCTCCAAGTGAACCACCAAAACGCGGATAGTTGCCGCCTGGGCGATGAGCGTCGCGGGCGTCCAACAGGAAGTCTGAAAGGAACTCTGATGCCCGTCGGAACTGTAAAGTTCTTCAATACCCAAAAAGGTTTCGGTTTCATCCAGCCGGATGATGGTTCCAAGGATGTGTTCGTCCACATCACCGCGGTTGAGAAGGCCGGCATGCGTTCCCTGGCGGAAGGCCAGAAGATCAGCTTCGAAATCGTGACCGAGCGCGGCAAGCAGGCGGCGGGCAATCTGCAACCGGCGTGAAGCCAGCGGCAGTCGATGGCTATCGTTTCAAGCCCGGCGGCGACGCCGGGCTTTTCATTTGGCGCCCGGGCAAACGGCCGCAATCACGTCCCCGGAATAGCCGGCGTCGACCGGGGTTTGCCTCCGGTAGCGCGGCAATCGGTGACGCGCCAAAAGCGGGGACGACCATGACTGCACATTTTTTCCGCGCATCGCTGACGTCCGGCATTGCCACCGTGAGTTTGGCGGCGGCCATTGCCTTCTCAGCGCAGCCTGTTGCGGCGCAGCAAGCTAACACGAGTTTCTTTATTACCAGCGCCGGTCCCGGCAAGGGTGCCGATCTCGGCGGATTGGCCGGCGCCGATCGTCATTGCCAGACGCTCGCGGCTTCCGCCGGCGCGGGTGGCAAAACGTGGCACGCCTACCTGTCGACGCAAGGGCAGGGCGCGGTGAACGCCCGCGACCGCATCGGCAAGGGTCCGTGGGTCAATGCCAAGGGCGTCACCGTCGCCAAGGATGTCGCCGAACTGCACGGCGACAATCACCTGACCAAGCAGAGCGCGCTTTCGGAAAAAGGCGAGGTCATTAATGGCCGCGGCGACACGCCGAACCGGCATGATATCCTCACGGGCTCGAAGCCGGATGGTACCGCGTTTGCGGACGACAAGGACATGACCTGCAAGAACTGGACGAGCAGCACCGCGGGCTCCGCCATGCTCGGCCACGCCGACCGGCAGGGGCTCGACGACACGCCGCCGGCGCATTCCTGGAATTCGGCGCATCCCTCGCGCGGACCGGGCGGCGGTTGCACACAGGCCGACTTGCGAAGCACCGGCGGCGACGGCCTGTTGTATTGCTTCGCCGTGAACTGACTTTTTGTTTCGATAGCATCTGCAACCGGACGGATGAGGCTGACGCCTCGTCTGTCCGATACTGTTCTCCAAACGATCGCGTCAGGCTTGTCGCCAAGCAGTGGCGGCTGATGCAGACCTGACGCGCTTGGGCCGCGCCGGAACGCCTGGTAGTTTTGCGCGTTGGCCGCCGGGAGAGCGCCATGAAATATGAATTGTTTTATTGGCCGGGGATTCAGGGCCGCGGTGAATTCATCCGACTGGCGCTGGAAGATGCCGGAGCCGCATATGACGATGTCGCGCGCGGCAGCGGCGGCATGGACCGCATGATGGCGATGATGCGCGGCAACGCCGAGAAGCGGCCGCCTTTGGCGCCGCCGTTTCTCAAATCCGGCAGACTGGTGATCGCGCAGGTCGCCAATATCCTGTTTTATCTTGGGCCGCGTCTCCAGCTTGCGCCCAAGGACGACAACGCCCGCCTATGGCTCAACGCCCTGCAACTGACGGTGACGGATTTCGTCAAGGAAATTCATGACACCCATCACCCGATCGCCACCGGGCTTTACTACGAGCACCAGAAACCAGAATCCAAGCATTTCACCGGACATTTTCTCAAGGACCGTGCGCCGAAATACCTCGGCTATTTTGACGGCGTTATCGAACGCAGCGGCGGTCCTTACGTGCTCGGGCGCATGCTTTCCTATGTCGATCTGTCGCTGTTCCAGTTGTTCGAAGGCTTGCGCTATGCCTTTCCCAACGCGATGAAAAAGATCGAGCACAAGGCGGCGCGCGTCGTTGAGGTTCGCGACCGGGTCGCCGAGCGACCCGGTATCGACGCTTATGTGGCCTCGGAACGCCGCATCGCGTTCAACGAGGACGGCATCTTCCGGCATTACCCGGAACTGGATGCGTGACCTTACGGCCGCTAGCCCTGCGCCTTGAGCGGCTTGCCGTCGATGCTCACCGGCTTTGCGGCGATCAGCGTGAACGCGACCACGCAGGGCACCGTGCCTTTGTTGACCCAGTTATGGATGGTGCCGCGTTGCACCAGCACGTCGCCGGCCTTCAGGGCAACGACGACGCCATCGTCGAGCTCCATGTGGATTTCACCCGACATCACGACGCCGTAGTCGAGCGAGTCGGTGCGATGGTTGCGCGGCGAAACGCCCGGCGCGAAGCTGACCACGCGGAACACGGTGCCGTCATCGATGGACGTGCCGATCTTTTTGTTCGACGGATCTTCAAAGACATCGTTGCTGATGGGGCCTTCGCTCGACCAGATCACGCTGTAGGCGGCGCCTGAGCGCGGCGAGAATTCATTGGTGATCTGTTCGTCGATCATAACCTTGGCGCGGCCCTTTTCGTCGTGGCCGGTGACGACGCGGCGAAGTTTCATAGCCATGGATGAGTTCCTTTCTGATAAATCATTTCGGTTTAGATAGTCTTGCGCGACTCTCGGCCAGCTTTTTCTTTGCGACACATACGGGGCATTGGCAACCGGCTTCGCCGAAGTAAAGCTCCATATGTTCCTCGCCATAGTCGAGGGTGATTTCGGTGCCTGCGTCGATCGGCTTGATGGCGCGAAACATCAAACGGCCGCGATTGGACTCGGCCTCCGTGTTGGGATCGCAGGAGTGATTGACGTAACGCGCGATGTTGCTGCGCGTCGTGCCGTCGATGGTCCAGCGCCGGTCGATCTCAAACAGATATTTGTTGGCGCGCCGCCTGTCGATCTCCTGCGCCAGCTTGGTCGGAATACGGTGGCCGGTATATTCGATCACCAGCTTACGCTCCGGAATGGCCACCGCCGCGAACAGGCCGAGCCCGGTTGCGGCACGGCCGACGCGATATATTTTATCCCCGGCCTTCGCCCCGATCTTTTTCGTCGTCTTCGTCGTCGTTGTTTTGCGGGACTTTGTCGCCATGCCGTTTAGTGCGATTTGCCTTTGGCTGTTTTCTGGCGCGATTTAGCCACAGATTTTACCGAAGACTTTGTCGTCTTCGTACTGGCACTTTTGCCATTCGCCTTGCCGTTCGCTTTGCCATTGAGCTTGGCCAGCCGCGCCGCCTTGCGCTTGCGTTTTTCCCGCGCTTCCGCCGCGACCTTGGCGCGCCGTTTGCGGCAGCGCGAGCACAGGCAGTTACCAAGCCCGATGACGTTTTTCAGATAATCGCGGCCGTAGTCGTAAGTCAGTTCTTCTTCCGGCTTGATGTTGCGCAAGGTGCGGACGAAGACGCGCTGCTGGCGAATGAAGGTGTCGCAGTTCGGATTGCAGGAATGGTTGAAATAGCGCGCGATGTTGCCGCGCTTGGCGCCGTCGATGGTAATCTTGCTGTTGACCTCATAGAGGTAACGATTGCCGCTGTTTTCGGCCTTGAGCGCGGCATCGAGGCCGAGGCGGCGCCCCCGGTACTCGCAAATGCGCTGTTTCTTCTTGATCGGTTGGGTGGCGAACAGGCCCAGGCCCGTGAGCGAGCGGCCGAGGCGGAATGGTCTTGGGGACATATCGTTCTTGTTGCTCTTTTTACGCTTGTTGCTGTTATCGATTCCAACGATTGCGGCGGTGCCGAGATTGCAGATGATCGCGCGCGCGTCAATGGTTTGGCGGCTTTTCGTGGCGCTTTGCCGGCGGGCTGTGGAGTATCATGGTTGAAGGCGATAGAGTGAAGCCGCTGGAAATGGATGTGCTCATGACCACGCCAACGATCACGCCGATCAACGCCCGCTGGCCGGAACTGCCTTATGCCGACTGGGCCGATACCGCGGCCACCTTGCAGCTTTGGACCCAGATTGTCGGCAAGATCAGAATGGCGAAAACGCCGTGGCTCAACCATTCGTGGCACGTCACGCTCTATGTCTCGGCGCGCGGCCTGACCACCGGACCGATCCCCGACGAGGATCGAACGTTCCAGGTCGATTTCGATTTCATCGATCATGTGCTGTGGATCCGCACCAGCGAGGGTCATTATCGCCAGGTGATGCTGCGGCCGATCCCGGTGGCCGAGTTCTACACCGAAGTGATGGCCGCGCTCGAACAGCTCGACATCGTTCTCACCATCAACACGATACCGTCTGAACTGGCCGACGGCGTGCCGTTCGAAAGCGACAACACGCATGCGTCCTACGATGCCGAGGCGGTCCACCGCTTCTGGCGCGTGCTCGTCGCCGCCAACGATGTGATGAGCCGTTTCCGCACTGGCTTCATCGGCAAGGCGAGCCCGGTGCATTTCTTCTGGGGCTCGTTCGATCTGGCGGTGACGCGCTTTTCCGGCCGCAAAGCGCCGCGTCACCCCGGCGGCGTCCCGCATCTGCCCAACGACGTCGCGGCCGAAGCCTATTCGCATGAAGTATCGAGCGCCGGTTTCTGGCCCGGCTCGCCCGGGCCGGTCGAATATCCGGCGTTTTATTCTTATGCTTATCCGGCGCCGGAAGGTTTCAGCGCGGCGAAGGTGAAACCGGACGCGGCGTTCTTCTCCAAGGAACTCGGCGAGTTCGTTCTGCCGTATGAGGCGGTGCGGACCGCGAGCGACCCGGACGCTGCATTGATGGATTTCCTGCAAAGCGCCTACGCGGCGGCGGCTGATCTGGCGAAGTGGGACCGCGCGGCGCTGGAATGCGCGATCGGGCAGGCGGGTGTGTGCCGGAAGGTGTGAGGGCAAATCCGCCTCATCCTGAGGAGCGGCCGAAGGCCGCGTCTCGAAGGATGTGGCGGCCCGCCCCTTCGAGACGCATCGCTTCGCGATGCTCCTCAGGGTGAGGCCGAGAGATGTCCGTTATGCGCTATACTTACGAAGTTAGAAAGTAAGTGGGGCGCCTTCGTGCACCGATTCAATTTTCAAACAGCGCATTCGACCGGGCATGATTCATCGCCCGTGTTCTCGATCGGCCCCGGGTAAGCCGTCCTTCTCTTTAAAGCCCTCACAAAATTGAGGGTGTGGCGCGCCAAAAGGCGCTGCCGTTTCTTTCGTGCCGCGCACCATTCGCAAACAGGTCCACGCAGTTTGCGGGAGACCGGATGCCGATGCGCGGGCGCCTCTCGGCGCGCCACAAGCGGCGTTCTTCCTTAAGTCCACGGGACCGTGCTTCCGGGCGCCCATTACGATCGCGGCCCTTTATGGGGGCTCGCGACCTCCAGCGGGCTTTCGCCCGCTTTCACCGGCACCGCGTCCAGCCATTGAAGGCAGGGCCCCGTAGTGGGCCCGGACGGTTCCCCGCGGACTCCCGAGAGCGGGGTTACGAGCCCCGCGCGCAGGCGCCGCACCGCCGACTTCGGTTTCCCGTCATCGGCCCCTTGCAGGTGGCTCCATCATCGAAACGTCTCGCGACGACGCCCTCAAGTGAGCCAGGCAAGGGGAATATAAGCATAGGATAATGGTCAGGTCAAGGGGATATTTTAATTCTTCCTGCTCAAGTCAATGAGCTTCTTTGCTTCATCGTGAACAGTTGACCACCTCCGTCCTTCTCCGGCAGCCACAAGTTTTGAAACATGACGATTTTTGATTTTAAGCTTATCGCCGTTGAATTGAGTCACTAGTTCGTGCCACCGATCCGCTGGTTTCTGATACAGTAACTTAAAGAGAATATCTGTGTCGCGCGGCAGAACCTCATCAAAGTAATAAATCCAGCGATCTCGCGACAATCCACGCAAGATTCTCTTGACGCTTTCTTGGGCTGCCCAAGTGTGTCCGTGGGCATTGCCGAGCCATACTGATAATGTTGCTGTCATACAGAGAGGAAATGCCGGGCTGGGTATGGTGGTCCCCAATGCGGCTAAGGCGCCTACTGGACCGGGCTCATTGTAGAAATTATTGACTGCTTGATGAGCCTCGAGGACATCACGAGCGGCGCGAGTAAAGGTGGCGGATCGTAAGTTTTCTGGAACATAATCGAAACCAGAGACTTCAGACAGTGCGGCCTTTAGTCCATTGACGGAGTCTTTTTTTCCTTCAGAGAATACTTCTGCATAAGTTTGGCCTGCTTGCCAACGCTCAGGCTTTCGCAAACGGTCCCATATTTTCGGCAATATAAGACGGATATTCCGTACGGCATGTTCAAGTTGAGCCCCCGATGATGTCCCAAGAAGCGCAAGCAACACACTCAAGGTGGTCTTCAAAAAGAAATACGGTGAGTTTACCAAGCCGACTATTTCAGCATCGTTTGCTGAGAACGTACGTTCCTCTAATTGTCGGCGAAATTCTGCAAAATCACGCGCGACTTCCAACTTAGGCTGTCCGAGAATGCTATTTACGCAAACCCGAAGGCAGACCACAGCCTCTTCTTCGGACATTCCTTCGTCGGAATCGTCTTTAGTCTCATCAAAGTCGGCAAAGTGGCTGATGGTTTCCTGAGCGTGCCGTAATCGCATGGCGTCCGTTGAAGAAACCATTCCAAGGTCTTCTGCGAGTGTTATTGCTTCAGAAGGAGTGATTGCCGTTACAATATCGGTGTCTTCATCGATGTCGGGGCGCTGCAACATTTCGCCAATGAACTCGCTCCCTAATGAGGCGAGTTGTCTTTTTAAGGCAGTTAGAGTTCTGGTCCAAACGAACGAACTTGCCATCTCGTAGTGTTCGGCCTGAAAAGCTCCCACGATTTGGACGATATCTCTGTTACGAAGCTGCACAGCGTGCCGGGTAATTTCCGACACATTTTTTGTTGTAGCAGGAACGATTTGCCTCGAGTTATTACTCCAAGGCACTGGTGACTGTGTGACCATTACTCTTCACCCGCGAAATCGGTTTGGCCGTCTTGAGAAGCTATAAAAGCAGATTTTAATTCGCGCCCAACAAGAGCCTTTAGTGCTTCAAAAGTGCGGCGTCGTGCGCCGCCTGCGACCGGGCTAGAAAGCCTGGTCGGCAATTTCAAAAACGCTCTGTACGCGACGATCTCCCCTTTGTCGTTGAAGACGACTATCCCGTCGCTACCGAGCATGCCCTTCATCAATGCCGCCGCGCTCCCCAACTTTGCCAGCGCCTCGTTGTCTTTATGCTGCTTGAGATCTGCGACGCGGTTCGCGAGCGAGAGCGGATCAGGCAGCTCGGTGGCGTCGCGAAGTTGCTTTGCGAGCATTCGGCGCGAGCTTTGGACCACAAGTATGGTTCCATGAGCGTGTGCCAGTTGCAAAGACAGCGTTCTATATAAAAATCGACGCACTTCGTCTGCGTGGCCAGGCGCTATCGCTTTCACCGCTGTCGCGCAAAACTTCTCGAGTGCGACGCTCGGAGACACTGTTTCGGTTCGTGCGTCGGAGAAATAGAGGCAGCGTCTGTTTCCCTTGGCGCCTTGAAGCTCAACGCAGTTATCGGCAATGCGACGAGCCACAACGGTGATCACGTCACCGAGTGCGCTTTCTACGAGAGCTTCATACGGTGTGATGGATAGCGGCAAATTTGTTGATGTCATTACACCGTACTTGAATTCTGTTTGCCCGCGCTCGATGAATATTACCCACCCGCCGTTGGCGAGCGGCGCGCACTCTTTTAGCGCTCTAGTCACTGTTTTATCTTCTCGTGGTCCTGTGCCTAGCACAACGACTTCTGCTCCCTGAAGAACTTCTGATAAGGCGTGGCTGCTCATGCAAAAAAAGACCTCGGGCGAAAGGGACTGACCTTCCTCGCGAAGCACGGCGAGACGAGATGCCACCGCAACTATGGCCGATGACGTCGCCGTGCATTCGAAGCCTTCATCCTTGAGAAAATCGGCAATCTCGCCGCTCATTACCGGTCGGAAGGAAACATTTTTGTCTACGCCGGCACCTGGCAAATACCTTTCACCGACCTCAAAACTCGTCTACACAAGCCTATAAAATAGCTAAATTATCAATATTTTTCGAAGTGGCCAACCCATGAACGCCCCCGTCATCCCCACCCCCTTGCCCCCCTACAACCACACGCCACTTTTCCCGCTGGGCAAGGACGACACCCAGTATCGCAAGATCGACGTTTCCGGCGTGGCGAATGGCGGCGTGCGCACCGAGACTGTGATGGGCCGCGAGATCGTCGTCGTCGAGCGCGAGGCGCTGCGCGCGCTGGCTGAAGCCGCGTTCACCGACATCAATCATCTGCTGCGCCCGGTGCACCTCAAGCAGTTGCGCAAGATTCTCGACGACCCGGAGGCGACCGCGAACGACAAGTTCGTCGCTTATGACCTTCTGAAAAACGCCAACATCGCCGCCGGCGGCGTGCTGCCGATGTGCCAGGACACCGGCACCGCGATTATCATGGGCAAGAAGGGCCGCATGATCTTCACCGATGGCACGGACGAGGGCGCGCTGGCCGAGGGCGCGCGCGACGCTTATCTGCGGCGCAACTTACGCTATTCGCAGCTCGCGCCGATTTCGATGTTCGAGGAGAAGAACACCAAGTCGAACATGCCGGCGCAGGTCGAGATCTATG
>JBEPUC010000025.1:0-59495 GCA_041691675.1 Hyphomicrobiales bacterium
ACCGGCAACAAGGACATCATCACCATCGAGCACATGCGCGCGATGAAGGACCGCGCCATCGTCTGCAACATCGGCCACTTCGACAACGAGATCCAGATCGCGCATCTGAAGAACCTGAAGTGGAACAACATCAAGCCGCAGGTCGACGAGATCGAATTCCCCGACAAGCACCGCATCATCATGCTGTCGGAAGGCCGCCTGGTGAACCTCGGCAACGCCATGGGTCATCCGAGCTTCGTGATGTCGGCGTCGTTCACCAACCAGACGCTGGCGCAGATCGAACTTTACGCCAACAACAAGGACGGCAAGTACAAGAAGGAAGTCTATGTGCTGCCGAAGGCGCTCGACGAAAAGGTCGCGCGGCTCCACCTCGCCAAGATCGGCGTCAAGCTGACCGAGCTGCGCAAGGACCAGGCCGACTACATCGGCGTGTCGCAGCAGGGCCCGTTCAAGAGCGATCATTATCGGTATTAAGGGCTTCGTGCCCCGGACGCGGTGCGACACGAAGCGTCAAGCGGAGTGTCGCGCCGCAGAGCCGGGGCCGTTTCAAATTCTGAAGGCGTAACGGTCCCGGGTCAGCAACGCACCGTCAAGCGACGCTGCGTTGCGCCCGGGACACGCACATTAAGGCCGCGGCGGCACCAGAACGATGGTGTAGCTCTGCGGCTTGCCCGGAAAGCGCCAGAAGTTGCGCACGATCGTGCTCTCGATCACCTCAGCGCCGGGAAGCTTTGACGCTTCATTCTTGCAACGCGCATTCTCGGCAAAGCACACCAGCACTTCACCGCTATGGCGCAGCTCGGTCGCGTCCGGCGTCATCCCCGGCAGCGCGCGTGGACGATCGGCCGAATAGGCCGCGACGTCGTAGGCGATCTCCTCATCGCCGCCGACGAAGCGCAGCGGCAGCGGCGTTTTCGCCCGCCAGGCGTAATCGATCTGATGGGCGAGCAGCGCCGCCTGCGATGACGCCGGCGGCGGGCCGTCGCGCTGCGCCTTGATCGCGAGAAACGGCGAGGCGATCAGCATGACGAGCGGCAGCGCGATCGCCATCAGCAGGACGCGGCGCGTATCGATCTCGCGCCATGTTACCCGCGGCGACGACAGCAGCAGCACCGGCAGCAATGTCCACGCCGGCATCGACCACAGCGATGTGATCTCAGTGCCCGAGAGTGCCGCGCCGAC
The DNA here is from genome assembly GCA_041691675.1 of Hyphomicrobiales bacterium. GTDB lineage: Bacteria > Pseudomonadota > Alphaproteobacteria > Rhizobiales > Xanthobacteraceae > Pseudolabrys. Next base: position 1,183 of record JBEPUC010000025.1, read on the forward strand.
AACCGGCAACAGGAACGGCGCCCAGAACGCCATTGCCGCGAGCCGGCGTTCCTCGTCCATCGGCCACGCAATGTCCGCAAGCATCGCTTTGTTCGCCCGCGCCGCCGCCAGCACCAGAATCACCGGCAGCGCGATATAGCCGACGGACCCGGCGAGATAGCCGAGCGCGGCGATGGCGGTGCCCGCAAACGGCTTGTCGCCATGAATGCCCATGGCATAGGTGAACGGCGCAAAGTCGTGCTGCCAAAGCCACCACAGATGCGGGCTCATCGCCACGAGCCCGACCGCCACCGTGATCCACGGCGCCGGGGACTTGAAATAAGCCGCGCGGCGTTTGTCGATCAACGCGGCAACCACGAGGCCCACAAGCAGGAACACCGACCAGTATTTGCCCAACATGCACAATGCCGCGCCGAAACCGGCCAGCGCCGCATAACCTGCGCCGCGTGTGCGATACGAACGCAGGAACCACAGCGTCGTTACCGCCCATACCGGCATCAGCACGGTGTTCACATTGAACTTGAGCGCGTGGAAATTGAAAAACGGGATCAGCATCAACAGCGCCAGACAGGCGACGCGCTTTTCGATGTCGAGATAATCCGCCGACAGCCGCCACGCGATCCACAGGCTCAGCGCCGGCATCGTCATCGCCAGCACGTAATAGCTGAACTCGCCGACCGGGAAGATCGCGAACCAGGCCCCGACGATGGCCGCGGCCAGCGGCGGGTGCTTGAGATAGCCCCACGACAGATCGCGCGACCAGGCGATCACCTCGGTCATGTCGTAGTGCAAACCCTGGCTCGATTTGGCGATGGTGCCGTAGAGCGCCCATAGCAGTGTGTAGGCGACGAGCGACAGGAACACGGTGCGCCCGGCGCGCGCCGGATCGGTCAAAGCGCCACGCAAACGGCCGGCGATGGTCATCGGATTTAGAAACCGCATGATCCGCCCTATGACACGGCTCAAACCTGCCGGAAAGACGATTTTCCTCCTTCCCGCTATCGCGGGAATGAGCGGAAGGTGGGGCGTTTGCCGCCTCAGTCCGCTTGTACCCCTTCATTCCGGGTGTTATCTGCCCGTCATGACGACCGTCCCCATTTCCAATATCCGCAATTTCTCCATTGTCGCCCATATCGACCATGGCAAATCGACTCTGGCCGACCGGCTGATCCAGCTCACCGGCGGGCTCGACGCGCGCGAAATGGCGGGCAAGGAGCAGGTTCTCGATACGATGGACATCGAGAAGGAGCGCGGCATCACCATCAAGGCGCAGACCGTGCGCCTGAAATATCACGCCAAGGATGGCAAGGATTACATCCTCAATTTGATGGACACGCCCGGCCACGTCGACTTTGCCTATGAGGTCAACCGCTCGCTGGCCGCGTGCGAAGGCTCGCTGCTTGTCGTTGACGCCAGCCAGGGCGTCGAGGCGCAGACTTTGGCCAACGTCTATCACGCGCTCGACGCCAACCACGAAATCGTGCCGGTGCTCAACAAGGTCGATCTGCCGGCCGCCGAGCCCGAAAAGATCAAAAAGCAGATCGAGGACGTCATCGGCCTCGACGCCTCCAACGCGGTGATGATCTCGGCCAAGACCGGCCTCGGCGTGCCCGACGTGCTGGAAGCCATCGTCACCCGGCTGCCGCCGCCGAAAGGCGATCGCGACGCGCCGCTCAAGGCGCTGCTGGTCGATAGCTGGTACGATGCCTATCTCGGCGTCGTCGTGCTGGTGCGCGTTGTCGACGGCACGCTCCGGAAGGGCCAGCGCATCCGCATGATCGGCATCGAGTCGCATTACGAGGTCGATCGTGTCGGCGTATTCCAGCCGAAGCTCACGCCGGTCGATGAACTCGGCCCCGGCGAGATCGGCATGCTGACGGCGTCGATCAAGGAAGTCGCCGATACGCGCGTCGGCGACACCATCACCGACGAGCGCAACCCGGTCGATGAACCCCTGCCCGGCTTCCAGCCGGCGATCCCGGTCGTGTTCTGCGGCCTGTTTCCGGTCGATGCCGCCGACTTCGAGGACCTGCGCGCGGCGATGGGCAAGCTGCGCCTGAACGACGCCAGCTTCACGTTCGAAATGGAAACATCGGCCGCGCTTGGCTTCGGCTTCCGCTGCGGCTTCCTCGGCCTGCTGCATCTCGAAATCATTCAAGAGCGGCTGGAGCGCGAATTCGATCTCGACCTGATCGCGACCGCGCCGTCTGTCATCTACAAGATGAACCTGCGCGACGGCACGCAGATCGAGTTGCACAATCCGGTCGACATGCCGGACGTGATGAAGATCCTGACAATCGAAGAGCCGTGGATCGAGGCGACAATTCTCACACCCGACGAATATCTCGGCTCCGTGCTCAAGCTGTGTCAGGATCGCCGTGGCAATCAGAAAGAGCTGACCTATGTCGGCGCCCGCGCCATGGTCAAATACGACCTGCCGCTCAACGAAGTGGTGTTCGATTTCTACGACCGCTTGAAATCGGTATCGAAAGGCTATGCCTCGTTCGACTATCACCTGACCGATTACAAGGAAGCCGATCTGGTCAAGATGTCGATCCTGGTCAACGACGAGCCGGTCGATGCGCTGTCGATGCTGGTGCACCGCACGCGTGCCGAAACGCGCGGCCGCGGCATGGTCGAGAAGCTGAAAGAGTTGATCCCGCCGCACATGTTCCAGGTGCCGATCCAGGCCGCCATCGGCGGCAAGATCATCGCCCGCGAAACCGTGCGCGCGCTGCGCAAGGACGTGACCGCGAAGTGCTACGGCGGCGACGCCACCCGCAAACGCAAATTGCTCGACAAGCAGAAGAAGGGCAAAAAGAAAATGCGGCAGTTCGGCAAGGTCGACATTCCGCAGGAAGCGTTCATCGCGGCGTTGAAGGTGGATGTGTAGCGAACGGCGAAAGACGCTGGATCAGAACAGCTTTCGACAGTGTATGTGCATCAAATGGAATTTGTCATCACCGGGCTTGTCCCGGTGATCCCGCTCAGGCGGGCACTCTGCGTCCCCAAGCGGGATGGCGGGTCAAACCGGCCATGACAACGAGAAACGACATGCGGCAACCTCTCCCGGCCTCATCCTGAGGAGCACTCCGAAGGAGTGCGTCTCGAAGGACGAGGCCCATGAGGCGGATTGGATGCCGCGAATAAGCGAAATCAAATCCCCCGCATCAAGCCGCCATCGACCTTCAAATTCTGCCCCGTGATATAGCCCGCGCCGTCGGACACCAGGAACGCCACGGTCGCGGCGATTTCCGCCGCCGTGCCGTAGCGCGCCATCGGCACCTGTTCGCGGCGTTCGTCCTTTTCCGGCAGTGAGTCGATCCAGCCCGGCAGCACGTTGTTCATGCGGACATTGTCGGCGGCGTATTTGTCCGCAAACAATTTGGTGTAGGCGGCAAGCCCGGCGCGAAACACCGCCGAGGTTGGAAACATCGCCGCCGGCTCGAACGCCCAGGCGGTCGAGATGTTGACGATCGCGCCCGCTTTCTGCGCCACCATGACCGGCGCGACCAGACGCACCGGGCGGATCACGTTCATCAGGTACGTGTCCAGCCCCAAGTGCCACTGCTCGTCGGTGATCTTTAAAATCTCGTCGCGCGGGCCGTGCCCGGCGCTGTTGACCAGCGCATCGATACGGCCCCACGCGTCCATCGTCGCATCGACCAGGCGGGCGAGATCGTCGCGGGACTGGTTGGAGCCGGTGACGCCGAGGCCGCCCAGTTCTTGCGCCAGCGCCTCGCCCTTGCCGGACGACGACAGGATGGCGACCTTGTAGCCGTCGGCGGCCAGCTTGCGCGCGCAGGCGGCACCCATGCCGCTGCCGCCGGCGGTAACGATTGCGACTTTCATCCACAAACTCCCGTCGTGATGGACCGGGATCATCGCCAAACGCACGGCATGGCGCAATGCGCGTCCGCGATTCCACCAAAATTCGATTGACATTAGTCCTATAGGATGATAGTCTTTAACGGTTCCCTTTTATGGGCGTTGTCTCGAGCACCCCCGGGGACAGCAAGAACCGGCGCGCCGACAATGCGCGCTGCGGTCAAGCCCGCGCGGTTTGGCCGGTGGAGCGTCGGGAGGCGCAGCCGGTTTCACAGACCGGCGCGTGCTCTCGCAAAGCACGCTCGGCGGACCCGATCGCAAGGGACTCCGCCATCTGGGGTCTCGCAAACCCCTGGCGCCTCCCGAGGCTCCATCACAATAAATCGGGTGCCGGCCTCCCCGGGGCCGTTCAAGAATACGGGCGATGGCGCATGTTCGCATCACAACACGAGGCGCTTCACATGCCCTTAAACCCACCGCCGACTTCGCCCACTTCGAGGCGCTCGACATCCGCGTCGGCCGCATCGGCAAGAAGGAAGCCGAGCGCCGCGCCTGGGCGACCGTCAACAAGGAAAGCAAAGTCGGCAAAAAATCTGGCTCCGGCCGCGGCAAGAAGGTCAGCCACGCGTCGTCGCGCAAAGGTGGCAAGATCGGTGGCCGCACATCCGCCGCGCGCTCAAAAGCGTCGCGCTCACGCTCGGCCAAGAAGGCGGCACGCACCCGCAAGGCGCGCGGGCACTAAGCCTTGAGCGTTTTCGAGCGAAGTGGGTACCGGTTCGCGTGAAGAAAACGCGTCAAAACGAAAAGCTAGCGCCATTCTTCCCAGTGCGATGAACGGCGCAGGCTGCGCGATCTGCCCGCGCGCGGCGGCTCGTCGAAGACTTCCTCGAAGGTCTGCGAATTCCGCGTCCGGAAATCTCTATCGTCGAAGTCGCGGCTTTCACGGTGCGACCCATACACCACGCGCCCGCGCGGCACGGTGCTGGTCCATTCGCGCCGCGGCCGATAGACAACGGCGGGCGGCACGCGCGCGGGCTCACGCCTCGCTATCAACTCCTCGCCGCCGCCGATCACGACAATGCGAGTGTCGGCGGTGCGGTGTTTGACCAGATCGAACAGGATCGCGGCATTAGCCGGAAGCAGACGGATGCAGCCATGCGAGGCCGGACGGCCGAGGCGCGAGACTTCGTAGCTGCCATGGATGGCATAGCCGCCGTTGAAGAAGATCGCATGCGGCATCGGCGACCAGTTATATTTGCGCGAGAACCACTGACGCTCCATGCGTTGCGGCCGGTAGGTGCCGTTCGGCGTGCGGTAGCCCCAGCGCGCGGTCGAAACCGGCCAGCCGTAACGCGTCACGCCATCGACTTGAACGGTCAGGTGTTGCGCCGATTTATCGACCGTGATGACGATTCCGGCCCGCGCAGCCATCGGCCCGGCGAGCCAGAGCACGCTTAACGCAACCAACAGACGACGCATCACACCCCCCCACACAAAACGGCTAATGATTAGCCTTTTCCCCAACCCTTACGCTGTAGTCTCCATTGTCTTGGTTATCGCGGAAACTTTCCTATGTGACTATCCGATCCGGTATTCGCGATCGAGGCCGCGGCCGCGCCATTGGCCCCCGAAACAATGATCATGGATGTGCCCCCAAAAAATCTACGCGGCAATAATGCGGTTCCAACAGGATCGCCTACCACGAGGCGGCTTGTAAAGCCTCCGTTAACCATCAAAGTCATTGCCTTCGCTCGCCTTTTCGTGTTGGGACCGAAATAGCCGCTTGGCCGGCGCTCTAAACCATCGCGCGCAATTAATCTGACAGCGGACGGCAGACCCGCTAAATCGGAAGCGTCATGAAACTGCGCATCATCGCTGCGATTGCCCTTTCGTTGCTGCCGATCGGCGTCACCCTCGCCGTGGCGCAACGCATGACCGTGGCGCAGACCGAAACGCAGCCCGCGACAAATGACACGCCCGCGCCTGCTCCAACTCCTCTCATTACGCCGCCGGTCGTCTCATTGCCCGGCGATCCGGCATCACCCGCGCCAGCAGTCGAACCCGCGCCAGTGGTCACCGCGCCGCCCGCTGCTACGCCTGCACCCGCGCCGGTCGTCACCACGCTGCCACCGGAAAAGCCTGCCATCGTCGAGACGCAAAAAGGCGCGCCGGCTGCCAAGACATTATTCGCCGCCGAGAAACTGCCGAGCTTGGGCAAGGCTATGGCCATCGGCTATTACCCGCGCGGCTGCCTGCAAGGCGGCGTCGCGTTGCCGGCCACCGGTAAAAGCTGGCAGGTGATGCGGCTGTCACGCAACCGCAACTGGGGCCATCCTGAACTGGTGCGTTTTCTGGAACGCTTCGCGCCGCTCGCCGCCAAGGCCACTGGCTGGCACGGCATTCTGGTTGGCGACATGGCGCAGCCGCGCGGCGGACCTCTGCCCTTCGGTCATATGAGCCATCAGATCGGCCTCGATGTAGACATCTGGTTCATGCCGATGCCAGACCATGTGCTGAGCACAGACGAGCGCGAGAAGACCTCGGCGATCAATCTGGTCTCCGACGACTGGAAGCACATCAATCCGAAGACGTGGCAGCCGCAAGCCGACCTCGCCTTCATCCGCACCGCCGCCGAGCAGCCCGAGGTCGAGCGCGTGCTGGTCAATGCCGCGATCAAGAAGGAAATCTGCCGGATGCAGGGCGACAAGCATCCGGCCTGGATGGAGAAGCTGCGGCCCTGGTATGGCCACAACGATCATATCCACGTCCGGCTGAAGTGCCCCGCCGATTCACCGAATTGCCGCAAGCAGCCGCCGGTGCCGGACGATGACGGCTGCGGCAAAGCCCTCGACTATTGGTTCTCCGACAAGGTGCTGCATCTGAAAAAGAAAGTCGGCGGCAAACCGCCGCGTGCGCTGACGATGGCCGATCTGCCGCCGGCGTGTAAATCAGTGCTGGCCGCGCCGGACAAACCCGTCGCCTCGAAAGACTAGCATCAACACGCAAAACGTGCGATCCGGGCGACGGAAAAGAGAAACGCCGGGATACGCATTATGCAGCTCTGCCGCTTCAACGATAATCGCCTCGGCTTGGTCGAAGGCGACCGCGTCAAGGACGTTACCGCCGCGCTCGACGTGCTGCCAGCCGCCCACTATCCCCTGCCCACTTATGATTTGATGATCGCGCATCTGCCGCAGGTGCGGACCGCGGTCGAGAGGCTGGCCAAGGACGCAAAGACGTTCGCGCTCAAGGACTGCGCGTTGCTGCCGCCGATCGCCAATCCGGGCAAGATCGTCGCCGCGCCTGTGAACTACAAGAAGCATCTGGAAGAAGCCCAGTCCGATCCGGAACTGCATCACCAGAACAAGATCGCCGAGATTCAGCGCGTGGGCCTGTTCCTTAAAGCCACCAGTTCGCTCGCCGGCGCCAGCCAGGGCATCATCATCCGCCACCCCGACCGCCGCACCGATCACGAGATCGAACTGGTCGCAATCATCGGCAGCAAGGCGGATCGCGTCGCGCGCGCAGATGCCATGAAGCATATCGCCGGCTATTGCATCGGTCTCGACATCACGGTGCGCGGGCCGGAAGAGCGTTCATTGCGCAAATCGATCGACAGTTATTCGGTGATGGGCCCCTACATGGTCACGGCGGACAGCGTGAAGGACCCGAACAATCTCGATTTTGAACTGACCGTGAATGGCGAGAGCCGCCAGAAGGCCAACACCCGCGATCTGTTGATCGGCATCGCCGATCTGCTCGTGTTTGCGTCCGCCTATTACACGCTGATGCCGGGCGACCTGCTGATGACCGGCACTCCGGAGGGCGTCGGCCCGATCCAGCACGGCGATGTCATCGATGCGCGCATCGATGAACTCGGCGCGATGCAGGTGAAGGTGCGTTGATTCACGCCACCGGCAGCACGTTCGTGTACTTCACCTGCTCCAGCGCGAAGCTCGACTCGATCGACGCGATGCCTTCGAGCCGCGTCAATTTAGTTTTGAGAAAGCGCTCATAGGCGGCGAGGTCTGGAACGACGACGCGCAGCCAGTAATCGCGCGGACCCGTCATCAGATAGCACTCCAGCACTTCCGGCCACCGCGCGATGGTCTTGGCGAAGCGGTCGAGCAAATCTTCCTTCTGCTTCTCCAGCTTCACCGAGATGAAGACACTGACCGGCAGACCGACGGCACGCTGATCCAGCACCGCAACATACCGCGTGATGACGCCGGATTTTTCCAGAATACGCACACGGCGCAGGCACGGTGACGGCGACAGGCCAACCTTGGCGGCGAGATCGGCCAGACTCATACGACCGTCGTCTTGCAGATTGCGCAGGATTTTCAGGTCAACCGCGTCCAGAGCCGGTATTGGCATAAGCCACCTGTTTTGTGCATATTATTGATATAATGGACCAATATTACGGCCAAATACAATCCGATTTGGCATGTATCGTCAGCGCCGAAGGCACATAATTAAAAGATGCAGAAGCAAATCGACATCCCTGCGGATAAACTCGCTGCTCTCTCCGCGCTCGAACGCAAAGTGCTGTGGCTGGCAAGCTGGACCATCCACAACGCCAACCATCTGCGCGAAAACGCGGACGGGCTGAAGGTCGGCGGCCATCAGGCGTCGTCCGCTTCGCTGGCGACGATCATGACGGCGCTTTATTTCGACGTGCTGCGACCGCAAGACCGTGTCGCGGTCAAGCCGCACGCTTCGCCGATCTTCCACGCCATTCAATACCTGCTCGGCAGGCAGACCCGCGACAAGCTGGAAGCCTTTCGCGGCTACAAGGGCGCGCAAAGCTATCCATCGCGCACCAAGGATTCCGATGACGTCGATTTCTCCACCGGCTCGGTCGGGCTCGGCGTGGCGCAGACTTTGTTCTCGTCGCTGGTGCAGGATTACGTCCGCGCGCACGACTGGGCGAAGGATCGCGCAGAAGGTCGCATGGTCGCGCTGGTCGGCGATGCCGAACTCGACGAGGGCAACATCTTCGAAGCGCTGCTCGACGGCTGGAAGCAGGGCCTGCGCAATTGCTGGTGGATCATCGACTATAACCGCCAGAGCTTAGATGCCGTGGTACGCGAAGGCCTGTGGGAGCGCTACGAACAACTGTTCAAGAATTTCGGCTGGGATGTCGTCATCGTCAAATACGGTTCGCTGCAACAGGCGGCGTTCAAGGAGCCGGGCGGCGACAGACTGCGGCAATGGATCGACACCTGCCCGAACCAGCTTTATTCGGCGCTGGTGTTTGCCGGCGGCGCGGCGTGGCGCAAGCGCCTTAACGACGAGATCGGCGATCAGGGCGATGTTTCAAAATTGATCGCCGCGCGCAGCGACGACCAGCTCGCCGCCTTGATGAACAATCTTGGCGGTCACGATCTGCCGGCGGTGCTTGCCGCGCTACGCGGGGCGCACGCCGAGAAGCCGACCTGTTTCATCTGCTACACCGTGAAAGGCTTCGGCCTGCCGATGGCCGGCCACAAGGATAATCACGCCGGCATGATGACGCCGGCGCAGATGGATAGCTTTCAGAAGGCGATGAACGTGCGTGCCGGCCACGAATGGGACAAGTTCGAGGGCCTCGACACGCAAGCCGAGGCGCTCCAAACTTTCCTCGATGCGGTGCCGTTTGCTGCCGACAAAAACCGTCGCCTGAGCGCGCCAACGATCGACGTGCCCGAGACTTTGCCGGTCACCATCCAGCCGACTATGGCGACGCAGACCGGCTTCGGCGCCATCCTCAATGAAATCGGCCGCGGCGATAGTGAATTCGCCCGGCGCATCGTCACCACATCGCCCGACGTAACTGTCTCGACCAATCTCGGACCGTGGGTGAACCGGCGCGGCCTATTCGCGCGGCAAGCGATGGCTGACACATTCAAGAGCGAACGCATCCCCTCGACCTTCAACTGGGAGTTCTCGCCGAACGGCCAGCACATTGAACTCGGCATCGCCGAGATGAACCTGTTCATTCTCTTGTCCGCGCTCGGCCTGTCGCATTCGATCAACGGCGAACGCCTGCTGCCGATCGGCACACTGTACGACCCGTTCATCGCGCGCGGTCTCGATGCACTCAATTACGCCTGCTATCAGGACGCCCGCTTCATGGTGGTGGCGACGCCCTCCGGGATCACGCTGGCCGGCGAAGGCGGCGCGCATCAGTCCATCGCCGAACCCCTGATCGGCATGGCGCAGGACGGATTGGCTGCATTCGAGCCGGCCTTAGTCGATGAACTCGCCGCGATCATGGGCTGGTCCTTCGACTACATGCAGAAAGATGGCAAGGGCGAGGCCTCCGAGCGAAACTGGCTCCGCGACGAGACCGGCGGTTCGGTTTACCTGCGGCTGTCGACGCGGCCGATCGAGCAGATCAAGCGCCAGATGACACCCGAACTGCGCCAGCAGATCGTCGATGGCGCCTACTGGCTGCGCGAGCCGGGGCCGAATTGTCAGGTGATCGTCGCCTATACCGGCGCCATCGCGCCGGAAGCGATCGAAGCCGTCGGCCTGATCGCGGAAGATCGCCGCGACGTCGGGCTGCTCGCCATCACCTCGGCCGACCGGCTCAATGCCGGCTGGAGCGCGGCGCAGCGCGCGCGCGAGCGTGGGCTGGTGCATGCGCGTTCGCATATCGAGCGGCTGCTGGAAAACGTGCCGGGAAACTGCGGCATCGTCAGCGTGATCGATGGCCATCCGGCGACGCTGGCCTGGCTCGGCGCGGTGTCCGGCCATCGCACGCGCGCGCTTGGCGTCGAGCATTTCGGCCAGACCGGCTCTCTCGCCGAGCTGTACCGGCACTACGGAATCGATTCGAACGCCATCGTCGCCGCCGCGCAAGGCATCGCACCGGGAAGACCCATTCGTTATTTGAAAGCGTTGCCTTGATCTCACACTCCGCTCATTCCCGCGTAAGCGGGAATCCAGCTCTTAACTTCTTTACTTGTCAGCCCTGGATCCCCGCCTCCGCGGGGATGAGCGGATATGGATAGCCTACGTCCCATCCTCCACAATCATCGCCGCGCCTTTTTCCGCGATCATCATGGTCGGCGAATTGGTGTTGCCGGAGGTGATCGACGGCATCACCGATGCGTCGATGACGCGCAAGCCTTCTATGCCGATAACCCGCAGCCGGGCATCGACCACGGCGCGCGGGTCGTCGTCGCGGCCCATGCGCGCGGTGCCGACCGGATGAAAGATAGTGGTACCGATGTCGCCGGCGGCCTTTTCCAGCGCCACCTCGTCGTCACTCTTGATTTGATCGCCCGGCAGGAATTCGACCGGCGCATATTTTCGCAGCGCCGGCTGCGAAACGATGCCCCGCGTCACCCGGATCGAATCTACGGCCACGCGGCGATCCTCCGGGGTGCTGAGATAATTCGGCGCAATCGCGGGGGCTTGCGCCGGATCGGCGGATTTCAGCGTCAGCGTGCCGCGCGATGTCGGCCGTATATTGGCGACGCTCGCGGTAAACGCCGGAAACGAGTGCAGCGGCTCGCCGAACTTGTTCAGCGACAGCGGCTGCACGTGATACTGGATATTGGCGCGATCCAGCGACGTGTCGGATTTCGTGAAAGCGCCGAGTTGCGATGGCGCCATCGTCATCGGTCCGCGCCGGCGTAACACATAATCGAGGCCCATGCCGAGCTTGCCGGCCAAAGTGGCGTTCATCGCATTCAGCGTCTTGACGCCCGACACCTTGTAGATCGTACGCAATTGCAAATGGTCATGGAGATTTTGCCCGACGCCCGGCCTGTCGCGGACGGACGAAATGCCGTGTCGGGCAAGCTGCTCGGCGGGGCCGATGCCGGACAGCAGCAACAGATGCGGCGAACCGATCGCGCCGGCGGACAGGATCACCTCGCCGCGACAGCGCGCGCTGCGTAGTTCACCGTTCTGCCGCCAGCGCACGCCGGAAGCGCGCGTCTTGTCGAAGATCACAGCCTCGGCCAGACATCCCGATTCAAGTTGCAGATTTTTTCGGTGCAGCACCGGCTTGAGAAAGCCCCGCGCGGCCGACCAGCGCCGGCCGAAACGCTGGTTGACGTGGAAATAGCCGATGCCTTCGTTGTCGCCGGTGTTGAAATCGTTGACCGCGGGAATGCCGTACTGCACCGCGGCCTGCCGGAAGGCTTCGAGAATTTCCCATGACAGCCGTTGCTCTTCGACGCGCCACTCGCCGCCCGCCGCATGATGGTCGCCGGCAGCGCCCATGAAATGATCGACGTGCTTGCGAAAGAACGGCCGCACGTCGTCCCACGACCAGCCAGGAAGGCCCAGTTGCCGCCACTGGTCGTAGTCGCTCGCCTGCCCGAGCATGTAGATCATGCCGTTGATCGCAGACGAGCCGCCGATCACCTTGCCGCGCGGATAATTCAGGCTGCGGCCATTGAGGCCGGGCTCCGGCTCGGTCTTGAACATCCAGTCGGCGCGCGGATTGCCGATGGCGAACAGATAACCGACCGGAATGTGAAACCAGATCCAGTTGTCGCGGCCGCCCGCCTCCAGCAGCAGCACCCGTTTCGCCGGATCCACCGACAGCCGGTTGGCCAGCACGCACCCGGCCGATCCCGCGCCGACGATGATGTAATCGAACTCGCCTTCGATGGACGTAACCGCCGCCATTGAACGTTTCCCTTTTTGCGGCAGTTTGCTGAGTGAGCCGTCCTATTGCAATGCTTGTCCGGCGATGACAAACGCCGGAGAGGCTGCTAGGGTGCGTTCACCTCAGCGGCACACCGTGCGTGCGCCGCTTGCAGCCGGGACGGCGGTTCCGGCGACGGATCGTTACTCAACCACGATTTGACGCCCACCCGGCGCCCTTTTTGGATGCCCGAGGAGAACCGCCATGCTCACGTTTCCTGCTCGCATTTTCGTCATTTGCGGCCTGCTCGCCGTATTCAATGCCGCGCCACAAGTGGCCTCTGCACAAGACACCCTCATGGTCTTCGCCGCCGCATCGATGAAGAATGCGCTCGACGACGTCGATGCCGCCTTTACCAAGACAACCGGCGTCAAGGTAACGGCGAGCTACGCCGCCTCCTCGGCGCTCGCCAAGCAGATCGAGCAGGGCGCGCCGGCCGATGTCTTCATTTCGGCCGATCTGAAATGGATGGACTATCTCGCCGAAAAAAAGCTGATCAAGCCGGACACCCGCTACAGCCTCCTTGGCAACAAACTGGTGCTGATCGCGCCCAGGGTTTCGAAACTCGACGGCGTGAAAATCGAGCAGGGCTTTGACCTCGCCAGGCTTGCCGGCGACGGCCGCATCGCGGTCGCCGACGTCAAGGCGGTGCCAGCGGGACTCTATGCCAAGGCGGCGCTGGAGAAGCTCGGCGCATGGAAGACGGCGGAGCCAAGGCTGGCGCAGGCCGAGAATGTCCGCGCTACGCTCGCGTTCGTCGCCCGCAACGAGACGCCGGTCGGCATTGTCTATGAGACCGATGCCAAGGTTGAGCCGAAGGTGAAGATCGTCGCCGCTTTCCCTGATGGCTCGTATCCGCCAGTTACCTATCCGGTGGCAGCGACGGCCGACAGCAAGAGCGCCGCTGCCGGGAAGTATCTGACATTTCTCCGGTCGTCGGCCGCCAAGGCAATCTTCGAGAAATACGGCTTCAGCTTTCTGGTAAAGCCAGTGTCGTAGTCGCGCGTGCTTGACCTCACGCCCGAAGACTGGACCGCGGTCCACCTGTCGCTGCGGATCGCGGCCGTCTCAACGCTGGTGACGCTGCCGTTCGGCATCGCCATTGCCTACGTGCTGGCGCGCAAATCGTTCTGGGGCAAATCGTTGCTCGACGCCGTCGTGCATCTGCCGCTGGTATTGCCGCCGGTCGTCACCGGCTATCTGCTGCTGATTACCTTTGGCCGGCGCGCGCCTGCCGGTGCCTTTCTCGCGGATCATTTCGGCATCGTGTTCTCGTTCCGCTGGACCGGCGCCGTGCTGGCCTGCGGCGTGATGGCGTTTCCGCTGATGGTGCGCGCCATCCGGCTGTCGATCGAGGCCATCGACCGGCGGCTGGAGGATGCGGCCGCAACCCTTGGCGCCAACCGGCTGTGGCTGTTCGCCACCATAACGCTGCCGCTGGCGCTGCCCGGCATCATCGCCGGCATGATGCTGGCCTTTGCCCGCGCCCTTGGTGAATTCGGCGCGACCATTACGTTCGTGTCGAACATTCCCGGCGAAACGCAGACCATCTCGGCGGCGATCTACACATTGACGCAGGTGCCGGGGGGCGACGCCGCGGCGATGCAACTGGTCATCGTCGCCATCGTCATCTCATTGGCGGCGTTGATGGCGTCGGAGTTTTTTGCCCGGCGCGCCAGCGCTCGCGTGCATGGTGCATAACATGCTCGTTGTTGACGTTGAAAAACAACTCGGCGGCTTCGCCGTCAATGCTCGCTTCGAAAGCGAAGGCGGCGCGACCGCCCTGTTCGGCCCGTCCGGCGCAGGCAAGACCAGCATCGTCAACATGATCGCCGGATTGATGACGCCGGATCGCGGCCGGATCGCGCTCGACGAGCTGGTCCTGTTCGATCGAGCCATGCGCATCAATCTGCCGGCATCTAAACGACGCGTCGGCTACGTGTTCCAGGACGGACGGCTATTTCCGCATCTGTCGATCCGGCACAATCTCGATTACGGCCGCTTCATGGGAGGCCATCCCGCCGATCCGGCCACCTTCGCGCATGTGGTCGAGTTGCTCGACATCGGCCACCTGCTCGACCGTCGCCCCGGCAAATTGTCCGGCGGCGAGCGCCAGCGCGTCGCCATCGGGCGCGCGCTGTTGATGCGCCCGCGCCTGTTGCTGCTCGACGAACCACTGGCCTCGCTCGACAGCGGACGAAAAGGCGAGATTGTTCCTTACCTCGAACGCCTCCGGGATGAGGCCAAAGTGCCGATGATCTATGTCAGCCATGATGCCGCCGAGGTCGGCCGCATCGCCTCGCGCGTCGTGCGCGTCGAAAGCGGCAAGGTGACGGGGATGGGTGGGATTGAACTGCTATCTCCTGCCGTCATGCCCCGCGAAGGCGGGGCATCCAGTATCCCATAAGGTATCGGAATCGTTCGGCCGGGGTTACTGGATCATCCGCCTACGCGGATGATGACAGTGTTAGAGTGTCGAGATGTTCCCTGCACAACGAATCGTCTGCCTCACCGAAGAAACCGTCGAGACGCTCTATCTCCTCGGCGAGGACGCCCGCATTGTCGGCGTGTCGGGCTATGCCGTGCGGCCGCCGCAGGTGCGCAAGGAAAAGCCACGCATAGCGGCGTTCATCTCGGCCGACGTGCCGAAGATTCTCGCGCTTGAGCCCGATCTGGTGCTGACCTTCTCAGATTTGCAGGCCGACATCGTCGCCGAACTTATCCGCGGCAATGTTGCCGTGCATGCTTTCAACCAGCGCGACATCGCCGGCATTCTCGACATGATCCGCACGCTCGGCGCGCTGGTCGGCTGCTCCGAGAAAGCCGAGACGTTGGCGCACAGGCTCGCCGCCCGCGTCGAGGCTACGCGCGAACAGGCACTGAGCCTGCCGCGCCGGCCGTGCATCTATTTCGAGGAATGGGACGAGCCGATGATTTCCGGCCTCGGCTGGGTGTCGGAACTGATTACGGCGGCCGGCGGTATCGACGTGTTCCCGCAACGCAGCCTGTGCAAGAACGCCAAAGACCGCATCGTCACCGCCGACGCAGTGATCGAGGCCCGACCCGACATCATCATCGGTTCGTGGTGCGGCAAGAAATTCGCGCCCCACAAACTCGCCGCCCGCCCCGGCTTCGATCGCATCCCCGCCGTCGCCAATGGCTTTTTACGTGAGGTCAAGTCGACGCTGATCCTGCAACCGGGTCCGGCGGCTTTGACCGATGGCCTCGACGCCTTGACCGTCATCATTGCGGAATGGACGCGCAATCCGCCGCCAAAACGCCGATAAGGCTGCCAATCGCGGCTCGGCCTTGACCAATGGCGCTGAGGCCATCTTTGTGCTAGCAACGGCCATTCTTTCCGATCAAGGACCTCCGCGATGCAGCCGACCAAGACCCGCAGCGACCTGACAACCGACCTGATGCTGGTGGCCTTCCTCGTCGGCTTCGACGTGGTGGCGCGGCTGTTGCCGCATGCGCCAGGCTTCCTGCCGGTCGCCGCCAGCGCGCTATTCGCCGGCCGCATGCTGCGTATCCCGGCGCTTGCCATCATCGTTCCGGTTGCCGCGATGGCGTTGTCGGGAACCGCGCTCGGCGCCGAGGATTGGCGCGTGCTGGCGATCGTCTACGCCGCGATTTCGCTGCCGGCCGTCGCAGGCATGGTCTCACGCCGCTGGCGCGGCCCCGTCGCGACTGCGGCCATCATGGTGCCCTGCTCGCTCGCCTTCTTCGCCCTTTCTAACTTCGCCGTCTGGGCGTTCAGCGGCATGTACAGCCTCGACCTCGCCGGGCTGAGGCAGTGCTACGTGGCGGCTCTGCCGTTCCTGCAATATACCGTCGCCGGCGATCTGTTCTGGTGCGCGGTGCTGTTCGGCGGCGCGTGGGCGATGACATGGGCCATCCAGAACGGCCCAACGCTGCTGGCGAAAAAAGCTTAAAGAGCGGCTTTCAGCCAACCCACTTCTGCACGCGCCGCCAGAACGCCTTGACGCGGCCGGAAAGCGTGGTCGGTGGCTCGGGCTCGGCGAGCCGCAGACCGACCGTTGTCGCCTTGCCGGCCCCGACCTTTTGCGCCAGCAGCGCGATGGGGCCGAGGCGAACGATGTCACCGACTCTGGTGGCGCGACCGAGTTGTTCGGTAAAGTATTCCGCCAACGTCACTTCGGTATGGTCGGCAGCAACCTGCAAGCCATAAATGTCCGCGAGGGCTCCGAGCGCCGCGGTGCCGGCGACAAAAAAATCGCCGAGCAACTCCGGGTCCGGTTCGCGCGGCGGCGGCATATCCATGAAAAAACGGTCGAGCGCCTGGGCCTTTTCCGGCGGCGCCAGCAGGTAGACATAGTCGCCCTCGCGCACGGGGTCGGCCTCGACGGGCGTGAGAATCTCCTCCTTGCGGATCACCAAAGTCGGCCGCGCCCAGTTCGGGATCAGTCCTCGCTTGAGAAACGGACTGTTGGCGGGCACCGGATAACCGACAATTTCCCGCGCCATCTGGCCGGGAAGATCGAGTTCGACGCGGCCCGGCAGAGGATCGCTCCGGGCAAACGACATGTCGAGCTTGCGCGCCGACAACGCCACGGTCCAGCCCTGGACCAGGAGCGACAACAGCACGACAACGAAGGCGACATCGAAATAAAGGTAAGCGGCCGGCAGTCCAACCAGCAGCGGAATCGAGGCCAGGAAGATGGCCACTGCCCCGCGCAGGCCAACCCAGGAGATGAACAGTTTTTCGCGCCACTGGTAATTAAACGGCGCGAGACACAGGAACACCGCCGCTGGCCGCGCCACCAGCATCAACACCAATGCGATGACGATCGCGCCGAACAGGCTGTCCGCCAGCCGCTCCGGCCACACCAATAAGCCGAGTAGAACGAACATCACGATCTGCGCCAGCCAGGTGATGGCGTCGAGAAAGACGACTACGGTATTGTGCGCGCGCGTCTGCCGGTTGCCGACGACGAGGCCCGCCAGATAGACCGCGAGAAAGCCGGACGAATGAAGCGCATTGCCGAAGGCAAACACCACCAGCGCGCTGACCGCCACGAATGGCGCGTGCAGCCCTTGCGCCAACGGCACGCGATTGAGGACTAACGTAATCACCCGACCGCCGCCGTAGCCGATCAGAATGCCGAGGAAAGTATCGCGGAACAGCGTCACGAAGACATGCGACCAGCTTTGTCCGCCCATCGCCAGGATTTCGACCAGCAGCAATGCCAAGAATACCGCGAACGGGTCGTTGGTGCCCGATTCGACCTCAAGCGTCGCCCGCACACGCGGCCGCAGACGCAAGCCGCCGGCGTTGATCAGGAGAAACACCGCCGCCGCGTCGGTCGAAGCCACCACCGCGCCCATCAGCAGCGCCTGAATCCAACCGATACCGAGCACATATTTGGCGACCGGCGCCATCAGCAACGTGGTGATCAGAACGCCGACGGTCGCCAGCATTACCGACGGGGCCAGCACGTTGCGGATGCTGGCAAAGCGCGTGCGCAGGCCTCCGTCGAACAAGATCAGCGCCAGCGCGATCGAGCCGACGGTATAGGCGGTGCCGACATCGTTGAATTTTAGCCCACCGGGACCGCCCTCGCCCGCCAGCATGCCGACGATCAGGAACACCAGCAGCAACGGTGCGCCAAATCGCAGCGCGATCAGGCTCGACAGAATACCGGCCAGGACCAGCAGGCTGCCGAGCAGAATCGCGAGACTGACGGTGTCCAATGCGCCCATGCACGCACTATCTCCGATTCACTCGGAAGAGCAATGCGGAGATGCCGGCTACTCAGCCGACAGCGGGGCCGGAAGGCTGCGGCGCGATCAGCGAAAGCATCGCTTTGGCGATTTCGTGCTCACCCATCACAACCACCGTCGCACCATGCTTCTTGAGATGCTCGATTTCATCCTCGGAATGCGCCCGCGCCACGATTTGGAGAGCCGGATTGGCCTGCCTTGCCTGCTCGACCACCTGGCCGCCCTCGAACGCGTCGGGGATGGCGACCAGCAGGCAACGGGCTCCCTCCACATTGGCGGCTTGCAGCACGTGCGGATCGGCGGCGTTGCCGTTGATCGCGGCATAGCCTTGCTGAACGAGTTCTTCAACGATAGCGCGGCCGTGCTCAATCACCAGAATAGGGCCAAGCACTTGAGCGGACGAGGAGGTGATGAAACGCCCGACACGCCCGTGGCCGATCAGAATGACGTGCTCGGACAAAGCCGTCCTTGGAATTGCTTCTCGCGTCGCCGGAGTGGCATCGGGCGCGGCTGCCTCGGCCGCGCCGCCTTTATCGGCTGTCAGCCAGCGATCGAGCAACGCGAAGAATAGCGGATTAAGCATGATCGACAGAATCGCACCGGCCAGAATGATATCGCGGCCGCGCTCCGGCAGAAGTTCAAGGCTGACACCCAGGCCAGCCAGGATGAAGGAGAATTCGCCGATCTGCGCCAGGCTCGCCGATATCATCAGCGCGGTCGAGGTCGGATATCCGAACAGGCGCACGATCAGAAAGGCGGCAGCCGACTTGCCGAACAGGATGATCAGGAGAGCCGCCAGTATCGGAAGCGGGTCGTGAAGCAGGATCATTGGATCGAACAGCATACCGACCGAAACGAAAAACAGCACCGCGAAGGCATCGCGCAACGGCAGCGTTTCTGAGGCTGCGCGCTGGCTGAGTTCGGACTCGCTCATGACCATGCCAGCAAAAAATGCGCCCAACGCAAACGACACTCCAAACAGCGACGCCGCTGCGAAGGCCACGCCCAGCGCAATCGCCAGCACCGACAAACGGAACAATTCTCGCGAACCGGTATGCACCACCGTGTGGAGAATCCAGGGAATGACGCGCCGGCCGACGATCAACATAAAGGCGACGAAAGCGATGACCTTGCCGACGGTGATGATAACCGGAAGGACCAGCGTCGCCCAATCGCCGCCCGCCGAAGCGCCTCCCGTGAGGATCGGCGCGAACGCGGGCAATAGAACCAGCGTCAGCACCATCGCCAAGTCCTCGACGATGAGCCAGCCGACCGCGATGCGTCCGCGCTCGGTTTCGATCAGACGGCGTTCCTGCATTGCCCGCAACAACACCACAGTGCTGGCCACCGACAAAGCCAGTCCGAGCACAAGCCCAGCGCCGAGATTCCAGCCGAGCGTGTAGCTCAGTCCCATGCCGAGAAGAGTCGCGACCACGATCTGTACGACTGCGCCAGGCAGGGCAATCGCTCGAACCGACATCAGGTCCTTGAGCGAGAAATGCAGGCCTACCCCGAACATCAGCAATATGACGCCGATTTCGGCGAGTTCGTTGGCCAACGCCTGGTCGGCGGTAAAGAAGAACGGAATGCCGGGGCCCAGAAGGACCCCGGCAACCAGATAGCCGACAAGCGGCGATATGCGCAAACGCTGCGCCACTGCCGCCAACACGAACGCCAGTACAAGACCCGCTACGATTGTCGTGATGAGCGGGGTGTAGTGCGGCATCGACAAGAATTCCTTCGCTGTCAGACAATAGCGCTAATCTGGCGCGAAAGAGTCAATGCGGCAGTTGCGCCCCGTTTAGAAGCCGACCCTGTCTCCGCCCTTCAACGACAGAATCTCGCGCGCATCGTCCGGCGAGGCGATCTCCAGCCCCAGCCCTTCGAGGATCTGGCGCACTCTCGTGACCTGCTGCGCATTCGACTCGGCCAACTGACCGGCGCCGATCCACAGCGAGTCCTCCATGCCGACACGCACGTTGCCGCCCATTGACGCCGCCATCGCCGCCACCCGCATCTGAGCGGCGCCCGCGCCGAGCACCGACCAATGATAATTGTCGCCGAACAGCCGATCGGCAGTGCGCCGCATCATGATGACGTCTTCGGGGTGCGAGCCGATGCCGCCGAGTAAGCCGAAGACCGACTGGATGAACAACGGTGCCTTGACCACGCCGCGATCGAGAAAATGCTTGAGCGTATAGAGATGGCCGATGTCGTAGCATTCGATCTCGAAGCGGGTGTTGTTTTCCGAGCAGGTGGTGAGAATGTATTCGATGTCGGTGAAGGTATTCTTGAACATGCCCTTGCGCGACCCTTCGAGATACGGCTCTTCCCACTCATGCTTGAATTTGCCCTTGTAGCGCGGGATCATCGGATAAAGCCCGAAGTTCATCGTGCCCATGTTCAATGAAGCGACCTCGGGCTTGAAAGTCGCCGCCGGCCGCACACGCTCCTCCGCCGTCATGGTCGGCGCACCACCGGTGGTGATGTTGACCACGACGTTCGAGCGTTGCTTGATCACCTTGAGGAATGGGGCGAAGGCCTCCGGTGACTGGTCCGGTCGACCGTCCTGCGGATTGCGCGCATGCAGATGGACGACGGCGGCGCCGGCTTCAGCGGCACCTACGGCGGCTTCGGCGATCTCCTGGGCCGTAATCGGCAGGTGCGGCGACATCGACGGCGTGTGAATCGAGCCGGTAACGGCACAGGTGATGATGACTTTGCGCGACTTCGCCATGAGCTATTCTTCCCGATGATACGTATTGTGCGGTTTCTGTATTGGACGCTGTGGGTGATCCTAGAGTATCAGCCGGGTGGAAGTCACCTGCGCCGCCAAACGTGAACAGGACGCCGTCTTGGACGAGAATCATCAGCCGAAGGCGGGCCGTTTTTCGAGCGTGCTGGTGGGCACGCTGTGCGGCACCGCCGCGGCGCTCGCCTGGGCCGCCGGCTTTGTCGTCGCCAAACATGGTATTACCGTAGGCTTTTCACCCGCGGACCTCGCGCTGCACCGCTTCCTGTGGTCCGGCTTGCTACTGATGCCACTCGCCATGCGCGACGGCCTTGCCGACCTCGGCGGCGTCGGCTGGGGACGCGGGATCGTTCTGGCATTTCTGTCCGGGCCGCCGCAGGCTGTGATTGCGTACACAGGCTTCATTCTCGTGCCGCTCGGCCACGGCACCACGATCCAGCCCGCGACTGCGGCACTGGTCGGCATCGTGTTGGCGGCGGTCGTGCTTCGTGAACGCCCTTCCGCATCACGTATTCTCGGCGGCGTCGCGATCACCGCCGGACTTATGGTGTTCGGCTTCGAATCCCTGATGACCATCGGCACGCACGGCATCGGCGGCGACCTGTTGTTCTTTGCCGCCGGCGCATTCTGGGCATGTTTCGGCATTCTGCTGCGGCAATGGCGCACATCCGGCACGCGTGTCGTGGTCGCGGTCGGCGCGCTGTCGATCCTGATATTCGCGCCGCTGCATGCGCTGCTGGTCGGCTATAGCGGCATCGTCAGTATGGGGTGGACCGAAAACCTGTTACAAATTGCGGTCCAAGGCGTGGTCGCCGGCGTGTTGCCGATCTTTCTGTTCGCACGCGCGGTGACGATCCTTGGCGCCGGCCGCGCCGCGACGTTTCCGGCGCTGGTGCCGGGATTTTCGCTGGTCATCGGCTATCTCGCGCTCGGCGTGGTGCCGAGCATCGCGCAGGTTGTCGGCCTGACGATCGTGCTGATCGGATTCCGACTGACGTTGCGGTGACTCTTATCCCTCCCCCAAAGGGGGAGGGTCCGGCGCGCAGCGCCGGGGGTAAGGGTGGGGATCAGCGACGCATGAAGTGGTGCGCCCCACCCGGCTCGCTGCGCTCGCCACCCTCCCCGCAAGCGGGGAGGGATAAAGAAAGCTCACTCCGGCCCGGCGTACTTCCCCGCCGTCTCGGGAAACATGTTCTTGACGATCTTCATCTTGGAGATGTCGACGGTCGCGTCCATGTGCAGGAAAATCGCCGCATCGCGCAGCAATTTCTCGATGCCGAAATCCAGCATCATGCCGTTGCCGCCATGCAGCTCGACGGCGTGCTGCGCGACTTTCATGATTTCCTCCGACGCAAACATCTTGACCATGTTGCACAGGACTTCGGCGTCCGGCGCCTCGTCATCGACGGCGCGCGAGGCGCGATCGAGCAGCGCCCGCACCGCCTCGATTTTGGTCGCCATGTCGGCGAGCCGCAGCGCCACCGCCTGATGCTTGATCAGGATACGGCCGCCCTGCACGTAATTCTGTGCGTACTCCGCGGTCGCTTCGAAGGCGCGTACGCCGACGCCGAGATTCTTGGCAGCTTGGATGATTTTCCCCGGCCGGAAGTAAATGCCGGCGGAGCCCAATGCGGTGTCCTGCACCAGCAGGTGATCGTCCGGAACGAACATGTCCTCGAACACCATCTCGCCATTGTTCATGTAGCGGCAGCCGAGCGTCTCGTTGCAGCGCGCCACCGCGAAGCCCTTGGTTTCGCGCGGCACGAGGAACGATGAAGTGCCCTGCATCATGCCGACTTTGGTGTTGGTATTGGCATAGACCACGTAGAGACCGGCGTCGTAGCCGTTGGAGATAAATTGCTTGCGGCCGTTGATGACCCAGCCGCCGGTCGCCTTGACCGCCTTGGTCTGCATCGCGGCTTCCGGCACGTTGTAGGGCAGCCAGCGGTCGGACGCTCCGCGCGGCTCGGTCAGGCAATGCGCCAGCAAAAATTGCGGATCGTCGATCAGCCGCTTGAACCATTTCTCCTGCAAATGCTTGGGCGCGAGTTGACGCAGCAGCACCGACACCTTCCAGTTCTGCACCAGCTTGTCGGCCAGACCTGAATCGCCACGCGCGATTTCCTCGGCGATGACCGCGAAGGTTTTGACCTCCGTTCCCTTTTCAAGTTCGACCCCGCCGTATTCCTCAGGCACGCCGAGCGTGCGGATACCGACCTTTTCGGCGCCTTCGAGGATGGACGGCGGCAGCCGGTCTTCCGGCGTCATCGACCATTCCTGCCTCCAGTTCTGCTTGACGAAAGGCAGCACGATGTCGTCGACGAAATCGCGGCAGCTTTGCCGCATCATTCGCTGGTCTTCCGATAGTCCCGCGTCGTACATGTGCATAACCTCCCGAATATTGTTTCGCGCCATGCCGCGCGCTTGCTC
Source organism: Hyphomicrobiales bacterium (assembly GCA_041691675.1). Taxonomy (GTDB): domain Bacteria; phylum Pseudomonadota; class Alphaproteobacteria; order Rhizobiales; family Xanthobacteraceae; genus Pseudolabrys. Next base: position 24,588 of record JBEPUC010000025.1, read on the forward strand.
AATTGATATTGACCCGCTTTGCGGGCAGTTTCCTAGTGGGGTCGCTACCGCGACGGGAAATGCGACATGGAAGACTTCAACCAGTTGACCGTTGTTTTAAGCGACGCGCTCAAGAGCGTCGCCAATGATTTCAGTTCGGGATGGCTGCTCATCCAGATCGCGCTGATTTTTATCGCCGGGCTTATCGGCACGATTTGCGCCGCCGTGCTGCGCCGCAAAATCGACCTCACTTCGCAAACCATGGGCTGGCCGCCTTTGCTACGCCTAATGGCCCGGCTTTTGCTCGCCAATATCGGCACCGTGATTTTCGTGCTGATCGTCACCGTCGAGCGCAAGGTCATGCTTTCAATGACCTGGCCGAGCCGATCCTATCCTATCTTTTGGGCGTCGCCGCCAGTCTCGCCACCGCATGGGTGGCGATCGCGTTGATCGCCGGTGTGATCCGTAACCCCTTCGTTTACCGCCTTGTCGCGGTATCGGCCTGGACCATCGCCGCCCTCAGCATTCTCAGCTTGTTGCAACCCACCACCGAGGCGCTCGATTCGGTCGCCGTCGTGGTCGGGGGTCTGCGCATCACGCCCCTACTGGTGATCAAGACATCCGTGCTCTTGATGTTGACGCTTTGGGCGGCGAACGCGACCAGCGATTTTCTCGAGCGGCGGGTGCGCTCGTCGGCCGACTTGACACCATCGATCCAGGTGCTGATCGGCAAACTGATACGTCTGCTGCTGATTACCTTCGCAATCCTGATCGTGCTGTCGGCTGTCGGCATTGATCTGTCGGCCTTCGCCTTCTTCTCCGGCGCGGTCGGCGTCGGAGTTGGCTTTGGCCTGCAGAAGATCGTGTCCAATCTGGTGAGCGGCATCATTCTGCTCGCCGACAAATCGATCAAACCGGGCGACGTCATCACCGTCGGCGACCAATTTGGCTGGGTCACCAACATGGGCGCCCGCTACACCTCGGTCGATACCCGCGACGGGCGCGAAATTCTCGTGCCGAACGAGGATTTCGTCACACAGAGGGTGATCAACTGGTCGTATTCCAACTACAACATGATGCTCAAGGCAACCTTCGGCGTCAGCTACGACAGCGACCCGCATCATGTGCAGAAAGTGGCGGTCGCGGCGGCCAAGACGGTGCCGCGCGTGAGCAGCAATCCCGAGCCGGTCTGCTATTTCGAGGAGTTCGGCGACTCCTCGCTGAATTTCTCGCTGCGCTACTGGATCGCCGATCCGTCGAACGGCATCATTAATGTGCGCGCGCCGGTGATGCTGGCGCTATGGGACGCGTTCAAGCGCGAGGGCATCGATATTCCGTTCCCGGTGCGCGACGTGTGGATTACGCATGCTTCAGTCGCGGCGCCCGGCACGCCGGGCGAAAAGAAGGACGGCGAGCCGAGCGTTTGAACGCAGGCGGTGATTTCTTCGCTTCCCGGAGGGAGGGCAAAGAAAGCAAGCCTCACGCCGCTTTCCGCTTTGCCAGGAAATCGCTCATGCGATCGAGCGCTTTCAGGATGTTCTCGGTCGAATTGGCGTAACTCAGCCGCAAATAGCCCTCGCCTAGAATGCCGAAGTCCGGCCCCCCGATGACTGCAACGCCGGCGTCATCCAGCAGCGAAGCCGCCAATGCTTTGGCTTTCCAACCGGTGTTCTTGATGTTCGGGAATGCGTAGAAGGCCCCCTTCGGCGTCGCGCAGGAAACGCCCGGCAGCTTGTTGAGGCCCTCGACAACGACTTTGCGGCGCTTGTCGAACTCGGCGATCATTTTCCAGACTTCGTCCTGCGGGCCGGTCAGCGCGGCGAGACCGGCAAACTGCGCCGAAGCGTTGACGCAGGAATGCAGATTGACCGCGAGCTTGCGCGCATAGTCGTAAAGCTTGCCGGGAAATACCGCATAGCCGAGCCGCCAGCCAGTCATGGCATAGGTCTTCGACCATCCGTTGAGAAGAATGAGCCGGTCGCGGATCGAGGGATACGACAGCAGGCAAACGTGCTCCTCGCCGTCATAGACCATGTGATCGTAGATCTCGTCCGACATGACGGCGACGTCCGGCCACTTTTCGAGACCGGCGACCAATTTGTCGACTTCGCTTTTCGGCGTGACGCCGCCGGTCGGATTGGCCGGCGAATTGAGGATTAATAGCCGCGTCTTCGGCGTGATCAGGCCGAGTGTCTCCTCGGCCGAAAAGGCGAAGCCGTTTTCCTCGCGGATCGGCACCGGCACGGGCTTGGCCCCGGTAAACTCGATCATCGAGCGATAGATCGGAAAGCCCGGATCGGGATAGAGGATTTCGGTCCCCGGCTCGCCGAACATCAGGATCGACATGAACATGGTCGGCTTGCCACCGGGCATGATCATGACGCTGTCCGGCGAAACCTCGACGCCGTAGCGCTTGTGCAGGTCGGCGGCGACGGCCTCACGCAGCGGAACAATGCCGTTGGCGGCGGTGTAGCCGTGATGGCCTTCGCGCAGCGCCTTGACGGCAGCCTCGACGATGAAATCCGGGGTGCGAAAGTCGGGCTGACCGATGCCGAGATTGATGATGTCGCGCCCTTGCGCCGCCAGCGCGTTGGCGCGTGCCAGCACGGCGAACGCGTTTTCCTCGCCGATGCGGTCAAACGCCGCAACTGTCTTGAGCATCCTGGAGGCTCCCCCTTGGAACAATGTCGAATTTGGCGGCAGTTCACTCCATTCGAATACCGAAATCAAACGAATCTGCGACCCTTGTGAGGGGTGGCTATCGTGCTGAAAAACGGTTGTGTTCGATAGGGCGCGGTTGTGTTCCATATGATGACTACCACACCGCGACAGCGCGCGATAAGATTGAAATCTGATTCAGGAGAAGTTCGGCCATCCCCTTAAGGGTCGGCGCTCCCGGCGATAAATGGAGGCAATGATGGGACAAAACACAAAAATCGCCGGTGATTTCAACCAAAGCAATCAGCGCAACGACCATGCCTGGGAGGTCATCAAGACCCTGGTCTCCGGTGAAACCGATGCCAGCCGGCTGCTTGAACTGTACTACTGGACCCGGGAGCCCGGCATCGTCGAATTGATCCGGGCCTATCTGGATTTGCCCGAGCACACCCGGCGCAACCTGGGCGATCTTTTGCTCAACATCCGGCCGCAGCAGATTCACTCGTCATTCGACGCGCAAGGCCGCCTTGTGCTGGCCCATTCCGAAGCGCCGGCGCAAGCCCCACCGCCGGCGCGACGCCAACGAAGCTAACGAAGCAAGCCGATCTTCAGCGCGCCACCAGGTCCGGCACGATATCCTTGAGACTGGCGGCGCCGCTCAACTGCATCGCCCGCACCAGCTCGACATGCATATGCTCGAGCACTGCCGTGACGCCTTCGGCGCCGTTGACGGTCAGGCCCCAGATCACCGGCCGGCCGAGCATCACGGCGCGGGCGCCGAGCGCCAGCGCCTTGAGAACATCGGTGCCGCGGCGAATACCGCCATCGACATAGACTTCCGCCTTGTCGCCGACCGCCTGCACGACCTCGGCGATCACCGCCGCAGTCGTGACCGTGGTGTCGAGATGCCGGCCACCGTGGTTCGACACCATGATGGCGCGTGCGCCGTGCTCGACGCAGGCCGCCGCATCGTCGCCGCGCAACACGCCCTTGACGATCACCGGTAACGGCGAACGCTTCGCCAGCCATTCCAATTCACGCCAGCCCGCCGGATAGATCACCTTGCCGGCGAAATCGGGATGATAGGCGGTGCGCGCCATCGGCGTACCGGGCATGTTGATGTTGAGAATATCCGGCGTCGGCTCGTGTTGCTCGCGCGCGGCACGCGGCGACCAGCCACCGACCGGGGCATCGACCGTGAGCACCAGCGCGGTGAAGCCTGCCTCGGCGAGCCGGTCGATCAGGGCTTCGACTTCGGCGCGATTCGGCCAGTAATAAAGCTGGAACCATTGCGGCGCGTCACGTCGTTCCTCCGCGACATCCTCGATCAATATGTTGGAATTGCTGGCCATCACATAGGCCGCGCCGGCAGCGGCGGCGCCGCGCGCGGTGGCGCGTTCGCCGAGTCGATGGAATAATTTGTGACGGCCGGTCGGCGCCACCATGATGGGCGTCGGCACCCGTGCACCCAGCAACGTAACGGCCGTATCGATCGTCGTGAGATCGCGCAAGACGCGCGGCCGTAGCCGCATCGCGCGCCAGGCGGCAATGTTCTCGATCATTGTGATTTCGTCGTCGGCGCCGGCAGCGCAGAACGCGAACGAGGCCGGCGGCATCAACCGACGCGCTTTATGTTCGAGGGCATCGAAATCGACACTATCCACGGCATTTCCCCAAGTTATTTTGCGCCGCAACATCGTCGTCGCGTTGCCTCTTCCGCCAGCGATAAAGAGAATCACGTATGAATGCCAGTCATGGCGCGCATCGCCGAATGGCATTGTCCTTAACCGCGCAATCGTGGCACGGTCGCTCCGCCTCTTAACCCGAGAACTCCCATGGCCAGCCCATCGATTGCCGAAAAGCGCAGCGCCTTTCGCGCGCTTCACGAGAGCGGCTGTTTTGTCATCCCCAATCCGTGGAACGTGGGCTCGGCCCTCTACCTCCAGGGCCTCGGCTTCAAGGCGTTGGCCAGCACCAGTTCGGGCCACGCTCATTCCCTCGGCATGCCGGATGGCGGCGCCAGCCGAGACATGGCGCTGGCGCATTACCGCGAGATGGCCGCGGCGGTCGATATTCCGTTCAACGCCGATTTCGAGAACGGCTATGCCGACGATCCCGACGAAGCCGCAAGCAATGTGCGGCTGTGCATCGACACCGGCGTTGCCGGGCTTTCGATCGAGGACTTTACCGGCGACGAAGCCAAGCCTCTCTACGACTTCGACCTGGCGGTGAAGCGGGTGCGGGCCGCCCGCGCCGCCATCGACAGAGCCGGCGGCGATGTCGTGTTTACCGCGCGGACGGAGGGCTTCATCCATGGCCTTCCCGACATGGAAGAGACCGTGCGGCGGTTGAAGGCCTTTGCCGATGCCGGCGCCGATTGTCTCTACGCGCCGGGCATCAAGACCCGCGAACAGATCGAAACCGTCGTCAAAGCGGTGGCGCCGAAGCCGGTTAATCTGCTGATGTCGTTTGCCGGCGGCTTCACCGTTAACGACATCGCCGCGATGGGCGTTCGCCGCATCAGCGTCGGCGGCACGCTGGCGCGGGTGGCGATGGATGCGTTCATCAAGTCCGCACGCGCCATTGCCGAGGAAGGCTCCTTCGCCAGTTTCGCCGGAGTCATGTCGAACGCCGAGTTGAACAAATTCTTCGGCGAAAAATGATCGAAGCCGAGACGTTGTCTGCCGATAGCCTGTTGCAACAGCGTCCTTTCGTGCTGTTCTGGATGTCCCGGCTGTTCGCCACCATGGGCTACCAGATGCTGGCGCTGGTGATCGGCTGGCAGATTTACGAAATCACCGGCTCGGCGTTCGACCTCGGCATGATCGGCCTGCTGCAATTCATTCCCGCGGTGGTCCTGACGCTGCTGATCGGCCATACCGCCGATCGCTATGACCGCCGCCTCATCGTGCGGCTGTCGCAAAGCGTCTATGCCGTTGTCGCCATTGCCCTGACGGCGGCGATGATGACCGGCACCCTGAGCCGCGACTTGTTGTTCGCTGCCGTGTTTCTGCTCGGCTGCGCCCGCGCTTTCGAACTGCCGACGGGACATTCGCTGGTGCCGGCGCTGGTGCCGGCGAAGCATCTGCCGCGTGCGATCGCGGCCTGGACGTCGGCGAACCAGGTGGCGGTGATCTGCGGACCGGCGCTCGGCGGGCTGATCTATGCGCTCAAGCCGGTCGTCGTCGGCGAAATATGCGTCGTGTTTTTCATTGCCTCGGTGACCTTCGTCAGCCTGATTGATATCAAGGGCCCTGTCGCCCCGCGCAATCCACCGACATTCCGCTCGGTGCTGGTCGGCTTCGACTATATTCGCCACCGCCGCCGGTTGCTCGGCGTTGTCACGCTCGATTTGTTCGTGGTGCTGCTGGGCGGCGCCACCGCGCTGCTGCCGATCTTCGCCAAGGACATTCTGGAGGTGGGGCCGACCGGTCTCGGGCTTTTGCGTTCGGCGCCCGCGGTCGGCGCGCTGACGACCGCGCTCTATTTGTCGCATTTCCCGGTAGAGCGTAATATCGGCGCGAAGATGTTCGCGGTCGCAGCAGTCTATGGCGTCTCGACCACGGTGTTTGGGCTTTCGACCTGGTTTCCGCTATCGCTGCTCGCGCTTGTCGCGCTCGGCGCGTCGGACGCAGTCAGCGTCGTCATCCGGTTTACACTAGTGCAGATTGAGACGCCGGACGACATGCGCGGCCGGGTCAGTGCAATCAACTACCTTTTTGTCGGCTCGTCGAATACGCTGGGCGAGTTCGAGTCCGGCGCGGTCGCGGCCTGGCTTGGCGCGGTGCCGTCGGTGCTGATCGGCGGTATCGGCTCGCTCGTCATCGCCGCGATCTGGATGGGCCTGTTTCCGGATTTGCGTAAAATCGACCGGTTTGAAACGCCGGAGAAAAGACAAGAAGCGCACTGAAACAAACGAGTGATCGTGCTGGAAAAGTTTAGGGGAAACGCGAATGCATATTCTGATGACCGGCGCTGCCGGAATGATCGGGCGCAAACTCACAGCGCGGCTGGTCAAGGATGGCGGCCTCAACGGCAGCGGCATCGACAAGTTTACGCTGACCGACGTGGTGGCGGCGGAAAAGCCTAAAGGCTTTGCCGGCAAGGTCGACATCGTCACCGGCGACCTCGCAGCGCCCGGCGCCGCGGCCAAATTGATCGCAGAGCGGCCCGAGATCATTTTCCATCTCGCCGGCGTCGTGTCGGGCGAGGCTGAGATCGATTTCGAGAAAGGCTATCACGTCAATCTCGACGGCACCCGTGCGCTCCTGGAGGCCATTCGCCTCGCCGGCGGCGGCTACAAGCCGAAGGTGGTTTTCACCTCGTCGATCGCCGTCTATGGCGCGCCGTTCCCCTATGCAATTCCGGACGACTTCCATCTCACGCCGCTGACCTCCTACGGCACGCAAAAGGCCATGAGCGAATTGCTGCTGGCCGATTATACCCGGCGCGGGTTCCTGCAAGGCGTCGGCATCCGCCTGCCGACCATCTGCGTGCGGCCTGGCAAACCGAACAAGGCAGCGTCCGGCTTCTTCTCCGGCATTATCCGCGAGCCACTGGCCGGCCAGGAAGCTGTGCTGCCGGTGGCCGACACGGTGCGCCATACGCACGCCAGCCCGCGCTCCGCGGTCGGGTTCCTGATCCATGCCGCCAGCCTTACACCCGAACAACTGGGGCCCCGCGTCAGCCTCGCGATGCCGGGGGTCTGTTGCACCGTCGCCGAGCAGATCGAGTCGCTGACCCGTATCGCAGGACCGAAGGTCGCCGCCCGCATCAAGCGCGAGCCCGACGAACTGGTAATGCGGATCGTCGCCGGCTGGTCGGAGCGGATCGATGCCAAGCGCGCCGCCGAACTCGGCTTCAAGGCGGAAGCAAGCTTCGACGACATCGTCCGCGCCCATATCGAGGACGAACTGGGCGGAAAGATCGCGGATTAAGGAACCTGTCGTCCCCGCGAAAGCGGTGACGACAGCCATGCTTGCCGCCAAGCGGCCCAAACCTTACATTGCGCATCATGACCTACGTCGATGCCACCGTCGCCCCGCTCCGCAAGACCGGACAAATCAAGATCTATGGGCCCTCGGCCTTTGAAGGTATGCGCAAGGCCGGCCAATTGACCGCGCGGTGCCTGGACATGCTGACAACACATGTGGCACCGGGTGTACCGACCGACACGATCGACCGGCTGGTCTACGAGTTCGCGATGGATCACGGCGCCATGCCGGCGACGCTGATGTATCGCGGCTACCGGAAGTCGACCTGCACGTCGCTCAACCATGTCGTCTGCCATGGCATTCCGAGCGACAAGCCGCTCAAGGACGGCGACATCGTCAATATCGACGTGACCCTCATCCTGGATGGCTGGCACGGCGATTCGAGCCGAATGTACCCGGTCGGCAATATTCCGCGCCGCGCCGAGCGGCTGATCGAGGTCACTCACGAATCGATGATGCGCGGCATCGCCACCATCCGCCCCGGCTCGACCACCGGCGATATCGGCGCGGCGATCCAGAGCTACGTCGAGGCCCAGCACATGAGCGTGGTGCGCGATTTCTGCGGCCATGGCTTGGGCCGGCTGTTTCACGACGAGCCCAATATCGTCCACGCCGGACGCGCCGGCGAAGGCATTGTGCTCAAGGCGGGGATGTTCTTCACCGTCGAGCCGATGATCAATCTCGGCCGCCCGCATGTGAAGGTGTTGTCCGACGGCTGGACCGCCGTGACCCGCGACCGCTCGCTGTCGGCCCAGTTCGAACACAGCGTCGGCGTCACAGCCGACGGCGTCGAGGTTTTCACCTTCTCGCCGGCCGGCCTCGACAAGCCGCCTTATAAGCCGTGAGCCGCGGCTGATTGCCGAGTCCCCGCTTTCACGGGGACTGCAGTAGCGAACTCCCTCGTCCTCCGCCGCGATCTGCCCTACAATCCCTCGTTGCGGGTGGGTTGCATGACGGACAACGACGATATTTCAGGCAGCGCGGGCGGCCTCGCGGACGCGGCACCGCACTATCACGGCCACCGCGAGCGCCTGCGCACGCGATTTCGCGAAGCCGGCGCCGATGCGGTCAGCGATTACGAACTGCTCGAACTGGTGTTGTTCCGCGCCATCCCGCAGCGTGACGTCAAGCCGCTCGCCAAGGAACTGATCGCCAAGTTCGGCTCGTTCGGTGAAGTGGTGGCGGCGCCGTCAAACCGGCTCGCCGAGACCAAGGGCATGGGCGAAGCCGCCATCACCGAACTCAAGATCGTTCACGCGGCGGCGAGCCGGCTCGCGCGCGGGCAAATGCGGAAGCGAACCGCACTGTCGTCATGGTCGAGCGTGATCGACTATTGTCGCACCGCCATGGCTTACGAAGACAAGGAGCAATTCCGGCTGCTGTTTCTCGACAAGCGCAACCAGTTGATCGCCGACGAGGTGCAACAGAAGGGCACCGTCGATCACACGCCGGTTTATCCGCGCGAGGTGGTCAAGCGCGCGCTCGAACTGTCGGCGTCCGCGCTGATCCTGGTCCACAATCATCCCTCGGGCGATCCCACCCCGTCCCGCGCCGACATTCAGATGACGCAGGCGATCATCGATGTCGCCAAGCCGCTCGGCATTGCCGTCCACGATCACATCATCGTCGGCAAGGAAGGCCACGCCAGTTTCAAGGGACTGAAGCTGATTTAAGCCTTCTTATCCCTCCCCTGAAAGGGGAGGGTCGGCGAGCGAAGCGAGCCGGGGTGGGGTTTTATAATTCCCAAGGCCCCACCCGGCCGCTCGCCATAGCGCGTCGAAGATGCGGATTAACGCGCCAATGGCTCGCGTCCACCCTCCCCCTTCGGGGGAGGGATAAAGAAAGCTACTGCTTCACCAGCGTAATATCGTCCGCACTTTCGGGCACGCGGTTCCACGCCCCGTTGTCGCCCTCCTCGAATCGCCAGGGATTGCCGCGCGCCGGAGCCAGCACCAACTCGCCGCGATCGATACCCCATTGATCGAAACTGAGCCGGGCAACCGCGGCATCGCAGCCGGGCTTGACCGTCAAGGCGAAACCGTCGCGCAAAGCGCGGTTCGCCAGGATCAACGTGCAGACTGCCGCGCCGCCACGCATGACGGTCCATGTACCGGCGATGTCCTCCGGCGACCTGGTCGCGGCCGAGGCGGCGCTGTTCTGGAGGAACAGCACGCCGACGCCCGGAGTCGGCGCTTCAAAGATACCGCTTTCGACTTCGCTGAATTCGATCAGCGTCTGCCCGGCGGCGTCGAGCAGGAACAGGTTATCGTTATCCGGAAAGCGCCAGCCGGCAATCCGCTTCACCAGTGGAAACAGATCGCCGCAACCGGCGTCGAACTCGACCTTGAAGCCGACGGCGGTTTGAGTCTTCTTGAACGTCGCGGTGCAGATCTTGTCGCGATCGGCATTTGAAAACTCCCACGCACCGAGAATGTCCTGCGCCGAATCGCCAAAGGTCGCCGGCGCTGGCGTCTGCGCGTGGCTCGCCACGAGCGAGAACAGAAAGAACACGGCGCCAATGATGCGCATGGATGGAACCTTGTTCCGCTCGTCCCCGCGAAGGCGGGGACCCAGAGCCGTCTCACGGCATGTGAATTATAGACTGGATTCCCGCTTGCGCGGGAATGAGCGGAGTTCGTGGTCACGTCAATGTTAACCGGCGCTATCCCTTCGGCGGATAAGGCGTTTCCACTACCGGCGTCAGCGGCGGCTTGCCGGCGGCCCAGGCCAGCAGATTATCCACCAGAAGCTGGTCCATCGCCGCCCGCGTCACCTCGGTCGAGGAACCGAGATGCGGGAACAGCACGACATGATCCATGTCGAGCAGTTCCTGCGGAATCTCGGGCTCCTTGGCGAAGACATCGAGGCCCGCGGAATAGATCGTGCGGCTCTTGAGCGCTTCGATCAAAGCCGGCTCGTCGACCACCGAACCGCGCGCCATGTTGATGACGATGCCCTGAGGGCCGAGCGCCTTGAGCACCTCGGCATTGATCAGGTTCTGCGTCGCCGGCCCGCCGGGCACGATGATCATCAGCGTATCGACGTCGCGCGCCATGTTGAGAAGCTTGGGATAATACTTGTACGAGACGTCCTGTTTGTTGCGCGAGTGATAGACCACCGGCACGCCGAAAGCGTCGAGACGCTTGGCGATCGCCTTGCCGATGCGGCCCATGCCGACGATGCCGACGGTGCGGTTGCGCAAGGTCGCCTTGGTGAGCGGGTATTGCGCCTTCGGCCACTTGCCGGCACGCACGTAACGCTCGGCCTGCGGAAATTCGCGCACGGTGGATAGCAGCAGACCGAGCGCGGTATCGGCGACCTCCTCGTTCAGCACGTCCGGCGTGTTGGTGACGATGATGCCATGAGCACCGGCCCATTTGGCATCGACGTGATCGTACCCGACGCCGAAGCTCGACACCTGCTCGATATTGGGAAACTTACCGAGGAAATCGCCATCAATCTTGTAATGGCTGTAGGCCAGCGCCATCGCGCCGATCTTCGGACCGACGGACTTGATGAAGACGTCCTTGTCGTCGGCCTCAAGGAAATGATGCAAATTGACCTTCGACTCCAGCCCCTTCATGAGAACCGGCTTGCGTGCCCCGATCAGCAGCACGTCGGGCTTGTCGTTCGCCATTATTAAACTCCTTTAGATCAAAGCCGTGACCGGCAATTCGACGAAACTCTTGAACGCCGCCAGCAATTGCGCACCGAGCGCGCCGTCGATGACGCGATGGTCGCAGGACAAGGTCGCGGTCATCACGCTGACGAACTTGACGCTGCCGTCCTCGGCTTCGATCGGAGCACGGCGCGTGGCGCCGACGGCCAGGATCGTGGCATGCGGCGGGTTGATGATAGCGGAGAATTCGCGCACGCCATACATGCCGAGATTGGAAATGGCGCTGGCGCCGCCCTGATATTCGTGGGCTTTGAGCTTGCCGTCGCGGGCGCGCTCGGCGAGATCGCGGATTTCGGTCGAGATCGCGGAAAGCGATTTGCCTTCGGCGTTGCGGATCACCGGCGTGATCAGCCCGCCATCGAGCGCGACCGCGATGCCGATGTCCGAATGCGTGAAACGCAAAATGCGGTCGCCGGCCCAGACGGCGTTGGCGGCCGGGATGCGCTGCAATGCCGCCGCCCACGCTTTGACAATGAAGTCGTTGAGCGACAGCTTGACCGCCGCCGCGCCGTTAGCTTCCTCGCGCATTGCCAACAGGCGGCCGACCTCGATGTCGGCGGTGAGGTCGAAATGCGGGATGGTCTGCCGCGCCTCGACCAATCGCCTGGCGATGGTGGCGCGCATGCCGTCGAGCGGCACTTCTTGATGGTCGACGCCTTCATACAGCGCCTTCACCTGCGCGAAACTGGCGCCGGTCGCCATCGCAGTCACGGCGGGCGCAGGCGCGGACTTGTCAATATCGCCGGCAACGATGCGGCCATGAGGACCGGAGCCCGACACGCGCGACACATCGATGCCGCGCTCGGAGGCGAGCCGCCGCGCCAATGGTGTGATGAAATTGCCACTGGCGAGTTTCGCCGGACCATAGTTGCGCGCAGGCGTGCGCACTTCACACCACGCGGTCATGTTGGAATAGGAGAAGTCGCGGTCTGCCGCAGGCGCGCCATTTTCACGCTCGTCCCCGCGAAGGCGGGGACCCAGTTCTTGCTTGTTTCCATAACTCTGGACCCCCGCTTTCGCGGGGGTGAGCGGAGATTCTGAACCACCGATTTGCGCCGGGGTCACCGGCGGCGTGTGTGGCGCAATCGGGACCGGAGTGGCTGCCGGCGCCGCCTTCGGCGCGGCCGCGTCTCCCGCACCGGCAATCGTCGCCACCACGGCGCCGACCTTGGCGGTTTCGCCGACACTGAAATGAATGTCGGTAATCGTGCCGCCGAAAATGGCCGGCACTTCCATCGACGTCTTGTCGGTCTCGATCTCGAACAGGTTGTCGCCCGGCTTGACGGCATCGCCGGCCTGCTTGAACCATTTGACGATCTTGCCCTCGGCGACGGTCTCACCGAGTTGCGGCATCAGGACGTCCATTCCGCCTCACTTGTCCCGGACGCACTGCATCGCGCTTGCGGTGCAGTGCTGATCCGGGACCTTTTCAAATTCCGAATTCGCGATGATCCCGGGTCGGCGGCGCATCATTTCGCGATAGCGCGTCGAAGACGCGCGTAAACGCGCTGTTGGCTCATGCTGCACCGCGCCTGGGAAAAGCCCTACCACGTCATCGACACATATTGCGTTTCGAGAAATTCCTTCATGCCTTCCTGCGCGCCTTCGCGGCCGAGACCGGATTGCTTGACGCCGCCGAACGGCGCCGCCGGATCGGACACCAAACCGCGGTTGAGGCCGATCATGCCGAACTCCAGCTTCTCCGACACCCGCAGGCCGCGCGACAGGTCCTTGGTGTAGAGATACGCGACCAGCCCATATTCGGTATCGTTGGCGCGCTTGATGGCTTCGTCTTCGGTCTTGAACGTCTGGATCGAGGCGACCGGCCCGAAGATTTCCTCGTTGAGCATCTTGGCATCGTCGGACACGTTGGTCAGCACGGTGGCCGGATAAAAATAACCCGGGCCGTCCGGCGTCTTGCCGCCGGTCAAGACCTTGGCGCCTTTCGACACAGCGTCATCGACCAGTTCGATGACTTTATCGCGGCCCTCTTGATTGACCAGCGGCCCCAGATTGACGCCATCGTCGAGGCCATTGCCCATCTTGAGACCCCCCATCTTGGCGGTAAGTTTCTTGGCAAATTCGTCATGCACCTTCTCGTGGACGTAGAAGCGGTTGGCCGCGGTGCAGGCCTCGCCCATGTTGCGCATTTTGGCGATCATGGCGCCGTCAATCGCCGCGTCGATATCGGCATCCTCGAAAACCAGGAACGGCGCGTTACCGCCCAATTCCATCGCCGGCTTGACGATGTTGTCGGCGGCTTCGTGCAGCAGCTTGCGACCGACCTCGGTCGAGCCGGTGAACGACACCACGCGCACGCGCGGATCGTGCAACATCGCCGACACCACCTTGCCGGACGAGCGCGACGGAATGACGTTGACGACGCCGGGTGGCACGCCGGCTTCTTCCAGCGCCGGCATCAACGCCAGCATGGTGAGCGGCGTGTCGGAGGCGGGCTTTAGGACCACCGGGCAACCGGCTGCGAGCGCCGGGCCGATCTTGCGCGTCGCCATCGCGGCGGGGAAATTCCACGGCGTCACCAGCACGGCGATGCCGGCCGGCTTGTGCTGCACGAAGATGCGCGCGCCCGAGGCTGGGGCCATCGATACCTGACCGTTGTTGCGCACGGCTTCCTCGGCATACCAGCGGAAGAATTCGGCGGCATAGGCGACCTCGCCCCGCGAGTCGGATAGCGCCTTGCCGTTCTCCAGCGTGATGAGTTTGGCGAAGCGCTCGGCGTCGCGCATGATGACTTCGTAGGCTTTACGCAGGATTTCGCCGCGCTCGCGTGGCTTTTTGGCGGCCCAGCCGGGAAACGCCGCTTCGGCAGCGTCGAGCGCGGCCTTGGCGTCCTCGACGGTGGCGCTCGCGACCGAGGCGATGGTCTTTTCGGTCGCCGGATCGATCACGTCGAAGCGGCCGCCATCGGAAGCTTTCTTCCACTTGCCGCCGATCCACAGATCGGTTGGAACATTGGCGAGAAGGTTGTCGTACATGAGAACTCTCCACTTGCTCCGCTCATTCCCGCGAAAGCGGGAATCCGGCACTTAAAGAACTGGGTCCCCGCTTCCGCGGGGACGAGCGGAAGAAAACATTCGGCGCTACTCTCAACTCCCCAAACTCTTCCGCACCGTCTCCGCGATACGTTGCGGCGTCGGCAGCACCATGTCTTCCATGATGTCGGCGGCCGGCAGCGGAATGTGCGGAGTCGTGATGCGCACCGGCGGGCCATCGAGATCGTAGAACGCTTCGTCGGCGACGATGGAGACGACTTCGGCCCCCCAGCCACACAGCCGCGGGTTTTCCTCGACCGTGAACAGCCGATGCGTCTTGGCGACGGAGCCAAGAATGGTTCTGGTATCGAGCGGCACCAGCGAGCGCACGTCGATGACTTCGCAGTCGATGCCGTGGTCGATCTTCAACCGCTCGGCCGCTTCAATGGCGCGCGGCACCATCAGCGCCAGCGCGACAATGGTGCAGTCCTTGCCGGCGCGCAGAATCTTGGCGGTGCCGAGCGTGTCGACGATCTCGCCGTCCGGCACTTCGCCCTTGGAATTGTAGAGCGACTTGTGCTCGAAAAAGATCACCGGGTCAGGATCGCGAACCGCGGCGGCGAGCAGCCCGATGACATCGACCGGTGACGACGGCGCCACGACCTTGAGGCCGGGGATCATCATGCACCAATTTTCGACCGACTGAGAATGTTGCGCGCCGAAGCGCGAGCCTGCGCCATTGGCGGTGCGCACCACCAGCGGGCATTTGGTCTGCCCGTTCGACATGTAGCGAGCCTTCGGAAATTCGTTGGCGATATAGTCGAAGCACACCGCGATGAAGTCCGAGAACATGATTTCCGCGATCGGCTTCAGGCCGGTCATCGCCGCGCCCATCGCAGCGCCGAGAATCGCCTGTTCGGAAATCGGCGTGTCGCGCACCCGGATCCCGCCGAACTGCTCATAGAGACCAACGGTCGCCTTGAAGCAGCCGCCGGGCTTGGCCACATCCTCGCCGAGAAACACGACGTCGGGATCGCGCGACATTTCCTGCGCGATGCCGCGGGTCACCGCGTCGCGATAACTGATTTCGGGCATGTCAGTTTCTTTCAATCAATGTCGTAAATCTAGTTCCGCCACGCCCAGCCGCCGTCGGCATAGACATCGGTGGTGAGAATATCGAGCGGCGGCATCGGCGCCGCCTTGCAGGCCTCGGTCGCGTCGTCGACCTCCTTGCGGACGGAAGCGTCGATCCCGGCGATCACGTCGTCTTTCACGCCGAACTGCCTGAGACGCTCGCGATAGATCTTGATCGGATCGTGCTCTTTCCACTTTTCCAGTTCGCCCTCGGGGCGATACTTGGCCGGATCGGCGCGCGAGTGGCCGCTGTGACGATAGGTCAGGCATTCGATCAATGACGGCCCCTCGCCGGCCCGCGCCCGAGCAAACGCCTTCTGTGCCGTGCGATACACAATATCGGCGTCGTTGCCATCGATGAGGATGCGCTCAAGACCATAGGCCGACGCGCGATCCGCGGCCGGTTGCGGAATCGGGATCACGTCCTTGATCGGCGTATATTCCATATAGAGGTTGTTTTCGCAGACGAAGACGACCGGCAGTTTCCAGACCGCGGCGAAGTTCAGCGCCTCATGGAACGCCCCGATGTTCGTGGTGCCGTCGCCGAAGAAGCAGACGGAGACATCCTTGTCGCCGCGATACTGCGCGCGCCAGGCGGCGCCGCAGGCGATGGGAAGGTGAGCGCCGATGATGGCGTAGGAGCCCATCACGCCGTGTTCCTCGGAGGTCAGATGCATCGAGCCGCCCTTGCCGCGCATCAGGCCGTTGTCGCGCTGCATCAACTCGCCGAGCACCTTCTCCACCGGCACGCCGCGCGCCAGCGTATGGGCGTGGCCGCGATAGGTGCAGAATGACAGGTCGCCCTTGACCATCGCCTCGCCGAAGCCGGCGGCAATCGCCTCCTGCCCCAGCGACAGGTGGCTGGTGCCTTTGACCAGATTTTGCAGGAACAGGTCGAAGGCGCGCTGTTCGGCGTCGCGCAGACGCACCTGCGAGCGATACAGCGCCAGACGCTTCTGCTCGCCGATATCGTCGTTCAAACCCGAACCCGCCGGGCCCGGCGTTCGATCGTTGGCTGTCGACATGGATGGTCCTCGGAGGCTCGTTTCCGCGTGGTTCTTGTTTCGGCGCCGAAACTTAGCGCCGATGAATGGACGCCCGCAATATCAGGTTTCTATCGAAGGCATGACATTAAACTAATCCGCCGGGGGCCGGATTTTACCATAGTGAACTATTCCGGCGCGATGCCGCCATCCGTAACCGCCCTGCCCACCTTGCGCTCGCGGTTCAGGAGATAGAGCCCGGAAGCCACCACAATCAGCCCACCGGCGATGGTCCAGCGGTGCGGGATATCGCCGAAGACGAGGAACCCAAGCGTCGTGGTCCATACCAGTTGCGTATAGATGAACGGCGCCAGAGCCGAGGCCGGCGCCAGCCGGTGGCCCCGGATTAAAAGATAGTGCCCGAAGCTGCCAAAGGCGCCGATGACGACCATCAGCAGCACCAGAAACCAGCTTTGCGGCATGGTCCAGACGAATGGAACGATCGGGAGCATCGCCAGCGCACCGACCAGGTTGGAATAAAACAAAGTCGTCTCGCTTGAATCGGTGCGGGCGAGGAGCCGCGTGGTGATGACGTAAAACGCATAGCAGATCGCGCTGCCCACCGAAAATAACGCCGCCGGATGAATACCGCCGAATCCGGGACGGACCACCAGCACGACACCGAGAAACCCGATCCCGATCGCAATCCAGCGTCGCCAGCCGACCCACTCCCCCAATATTGGGCCGCACAGTATCGCAACGATGAACGGGGTCGAAAACGTGATCGACAGAACCTCGTCCAGTTGCAGATGGCGCAACGCGAAAAAGTTGAGAGCGGTCGACAGCAACAGCAGCGCGGAACGTCCGACCTGCAACCATGGCCGGCGGGTCGTCATCATGCCCGGTTTGGTGATCGGATTAAGAAAGAACAGCGCCAGCACGAAAGCGCCGAAGTAGCGCGCCCACACCACCTGGAGTGGGTCCATGAACTGCATCAGGTATTTTCCCGTCGTATCGAGACAGGAAAACGTCGCGACCGCACCGCACATCAAAGCGATACCGGTGAGACGTTGGCGCCGAACGGCTATCGCGGCATCGGTCAATAGGTCGCCCGCCCACCGGAAATGTCGAAAGCCGCGCCGGTCGTGAACGAACAGTCCGCCGAGGCGCAAAACGCCGCGAGCGCAGCGATCTCATCGACCAGCACGAAGCGGCCCCGCGGGATTTTCGACAGCATGAAGTCAATGTGCTGCTGCGTCATCTGGTCAAAGATTGCGGTGCGGGCCGCCGCCGGCGTGATGCAGTTCACCGAAATGTCTTTGCCGGCGGTTTCCTTGGCCAGCGATTTGGTCAGTGAAATAACGCCCGCCTTTGAGGCGGAATAAGCCGACGCGTTCGGATTGCCTTCCTTGCCGGCGACCGAGGCGATATTGACGATACGGCCGTAATTCTGAGCAACCATGCCAGGCGTCACCGCCTTGCAGCAGTGGAACGGACCGTCGAGGTTGATCGACAGGACCTTGCGCCATTCTTCGACGGGATATTCCCAGGTCGTCGTATTGATGCCGGCAATGCCGGCGTTGTTGACGAGGATGTCGATCCGGCCGAAAGCCTTGACCGTCTGGTCGCGGGCGCGCTCGACATCGGGGTACTGCGTAACGTCAACGGCGATCGCCTCAGCACGGCCACGCTTGGCCAGTTCGGCCACGGCCTTCGTGGCCAGATCGGTGTCACGGTCCCAGATCGCGACAGCCGCGCCCGAGTCGAGGAAGCGTTCGACGATGGCGCGGCCGATGCCTTGCGCGCCGCCGGTGACGACCGCGAACTTTCCTGCGAGATCGATTTTGTTGGACATGGTCCGTTTCTCTCCCCGATGCCGGCGTCTTAATGTGTCTTGATTGCCGCGATGCGACTGCCGTGATGCGATTGTTTCGACGTTGCCGAATGGTATAGTCGGTTTGCGGGGAAAATAGCAGCCTTCCCCATGAGATGGCAGCTATCCGTCCAGGCGCTGGTCACTCTTCTGCTTTTTGGGCTTTCGGGCGACCCATGCACAGTCTGGTTTTGAACAACACGGTTCTGACGATTTTTCTATTGTCTGTTTTTCTCGGCGGCATCGTGACAGGGCTCGCCGGATTCGCCATGGGCCTGGTGGTGTCCGGCATCTGGCTGCATATCCTGTCGCCGGCCCAGACCGCGGCCTTGATAATCTGCTACGGAATTCTGGTCCAGTCTTACAGCATCTGGACGCTGCGCCACGCGCTCAATTGGCGACGGGTCGCGCCTTTCGTCGTTGGCGGCACGGTCGGGGTGCCGATCGGCGCCGTGCTGCTCGGTTATGTCAATCCGGCCTACATGCGCACGGGTGTCGGCGTCCTGCTGATCGCCTACAGCAGCTTTTTCCTGTTGCGGCCAACCGTGCGTACCGTGCGGGCAGGCTTTCCGGCCGACGTCGGCATTGGCCTGTTCAACGGCATTCTCGGCGGCATGACGGGACTGGCGGGCCCGATCATCACCATCTGGTGCCAGTTGCGCGGCTGGCCCAAGGACACCCAGCGCGCCATTTTCCAGCCGGTCATTTTGGCGTCGTTCGTCATCGCCGCGGCTTCGCTCGCCGTTACCGGCGTGATCACCCGTGACCTGATCAAGCTTTATGCCATGGGCCTGCCGGTGCTGGCGGCCGGCGTCTGGTTCGGGCTCAAGCTGTACGGCCACCTCAACGAGCTGACCTTTCGCAAGCTGATTCTGGTGCTGCTGTTGTTGTCGGGGCTGGTGTTGGTGGTGCCGTTCTCAATATTTCGATGAACGGCCTTGCTCCCACGACGGCGCGGCAATAGAATCTCTGCGTGGGGCCTGCGGCGGTCGCCCCCTTCTTGAAGGCGCAAACGCCCAAGCACCGTCTCCTTCGTTCACGGAGGGGGCTTATGTTTGCGCAGAGCTACTCGATCTCACCTACTCAGCTTTGGACCATGATAGGCACGCCGCGCGCGCCGCAGATCGTCGATGTGCGGCGTCGTGACATTTACATGTCGAATCCCGGTCTTATTCCCGCCTCCGTCTGGCGTGAGCCGGCCGCCTTGCCTGAATGGATCGCTACGCTCGACCCGAATCGGCCCGTGGTCATTGCCTGCAAGGCCGGCAAGGAACTGAGCCAATTCATTACCGCGGAGTTGCGCGCCGCCGGCTACGACGCCGCCATGCTGACCGGCGGCCAGGCCGGCTGGCTTGACGCCAAGCTGCCCCTGATCGACCGCAAGACGGCGGACCGCCTGATGCCCAGCCGCCCCAGCACATGGATTACGCGGCGGCGACCAAAAATCGACCGCATCGCGTGCCCTTGGCTGATCCGGCGCTTCATCGATCCGAACGCCAAATTCCTGTTCGTCGATCCCGACCATGTCGCCGACGCCGCGCGCGAATTCGGCGCGATCCCGTTCGACATCGCCGGTGTCGAGATTTCGCACGACGGCGAGCGTTGCAGCTTCGATACCTTGTTGAAGCTGTTCGATCTTGAAAGTGAACCTTCTCTGGCCCGCCTCGCGCTGATCGTGCGCGGCGCCGACACGGCAAGGCCGGATCTTGCGCCGGAGGCCGCCGGCTTGCATGCCGTGTCGCTTGGATTGTCGGCGCTCGCCGGCGACGATGACCACGACCTGCTGCGGCAAGGATTTCTCATCTATGATGCCTTGTTCGCGTGGCTGCGCTTTGCCGTCGACGAACGACACAACTGGCCCAGCAAGGCGGCGTGAGATGAGCGCAATCGAACACGCTTCGCCGAACCCGACATTCGGCGAGGCCCTCAAGGTCTGGTTCAAGGTCGGCTGCCTGTCGTTCGGCGGGCCGGCCGGCCAGATCGCGCTGATGCACCGCATCGTCGTTGACGAGAAGAAATGGCTCGCCGAGCCGCGCTTCCTGCACGCCCTCAACTTCTGCATGTTGCTGCCGGGACCGGAGGCGCAACAGCTTGCCGTCTATATTGGCTGGCTGCTGCATGGCGTGCGCGGCGGGCTCGTGGCCGGCATCCTGTTCGTCCTGCCCGGCGCCTTTGTCATGCTGGGCTTGAGCGCGCTTTACGCCTATGGCCGCGGCGTCCCAGCCATCGACGGCGCTCTGTTCGGCATCAAGGCCGCGGTGCT
Organism: Hyphomicrobiales bacterium; assembly: GCA_041691675.1. Classification (GTDB taxonomy): domain Bacteria; phylum Pseudomonadota; class Alphaproteobacteria; order Rhizobiales; family Xanthobacteraceae; genus Pseudolabrys. The sequence continues at coordinate 45,144 of JBEPUC010000025.1, forward strand.
GGTCATCGTGGTCGAAGCGCTCATCCGCATCGGCAAGCGCGCCCTGAAGTCGTCGCTCCTCGTCGGCATCGCCGCCGCAGCCTTCGTCGCGATTTTCTTTCTGGCGCTGCCGTTTCCGCTGATCGTCGGAGGCGCGGCCGTGATCGGCTATCTTGCGGCGCGCTTCGATCCGAAATTCGCAGGCTTGACCCCGGCGAACGATAATGTCGTTGCGGACCCACCCGGACGCTGGCGCCATGCGGCGATCTCGGCGCTGAGCGGACTGGCGATCTGGTGGACCCCGGTGCTGTTCATCGCGCTGACGCTCGGACCGCACCACGTCCTGGTGACGATCTCGCTGTTCTTTTCCAAACTCGCCGTCGTCACCTTCGGCGGCGCCTATGCGGTGCTCGCCTATATGGCCCAACAGGTGGTCGAAACCCATCATTGGCTGAGCGCGCCGGAAATGGTCGATGCGCTGGGTCTGGCCGAGACAACGCCCGGCCCGCTGATCCTGGTGACGCAATTCGTCGGCTTCCTCGCCGCCTTTCGCGATGCCGCGCCGTTCACGCCGTTCATCGCCGGGCTGATCGGCGCAACGCTGACTATATGGGTCACCTTTGTGCCGTCGATGCTGTGGATTTTTGTGTTCGTACCGTTCATCGAGGAACTGCGGGGCAACCACAAACTGGCCGGCGGCCTGGCCGCGATCACGGCGGCCGTGGTCGGCGTCATCCTCAATCTGTCCGTCTGGTTCGCGCTGCATGTGTTATTCGGCACGGTGACCGAGAGACACTCCGGCCCCTTGCGCTGGTATGCCTTCGATCCAAATGCTCTCGACGGGCATATCGCGGTGCTGGCGGTGACGGCGGCGCTGCTGACGTTCCGTTTTCACCGCGGTCTGATCGAAGTCATCTGCGTGATGGCGCTATTGGGCATCGCCACCCGCTTTTATGGTTAGCGTTCGTGACGCACCGCGCTTTCGTGCCAGCGACGCAGCGCAAGATGCGAAATTGCCGACAGCACAAAAAAGATCGCGACTCCGGCAAAGGACAGCACCAGCAGCGCCGCGAACATTCGCGGAATGTTGAGCCGGTAGCCCGACTCGGCGATGCGATAAGCAAGCCCTGAGCCGGCGCCGGCCGAGCCGGCAGCGATTTCCGCTACCACCGCGCCGATCAAGGACAGCCCGCCGGCGATGCGCAATCCGGCCAGCATCTGCGGCAACGCCGCCGGCAGTTTCAGGTTCAACAGAACCTGGCGGCGGGACGCTTTGTAGAGGTCGAACAGAGCGATCAGGTTGTGATCGACCGAGTTGAGGCCGAGCGTCGTGTTGGCCAACACCGGAAAGAACGCCACGAGCCAGGCGCAGGTCAACACCGCGAGCGGCTGCGGCAAATAGATCAGCAGCAACGGCGCGACGGCGACCACCGGCGTCACTTGAAGGATCACGGCGTAGGGATAGAAAGAATATTCGATCACGCGCCACTGATTGAAGGCGACTGCGAGCGCAATACCGCCGAACGCGGCGAGCACGAAGCCTTCGAAGGTAATCGACAGCGTGACCAGCAGCGACTGCCACAGCAGCACGCGGTCCGAGATTAACGTCGCGAAAACGAGACCGGGTCCCGGCAATACGTAGGGCGGAAGCGCGAAGATCCGCACGATCAGGTCCCAAGCCAGCACCACCAGCGCCAGCATCGCCACCGGCAGCGCGATCTGGAGCACGCGCCAACGGCTCATCGTGCCCCCTCCGCACTCGCTGTCGACAGCGCTTCGGTCACCCGGCGGCAGAAACCGGCATATTCGGCCGAAGTGCGGAAGCGCTGGTCCCGCGGATAAGACGCGGGGATTTCGAATTCGGTAAAGACTCGGCCCGGCCGGTGCGTCATTACGAGAACGCGCTGTGAGAGATAAACCGACTCGAACACCGAATGGGTGACAAAAATGACGGTGCGGCGCAGGTGCCGCCACAAAGCCAGCAGATCGTCATTGAGCTTGAAGCGGGTAATCTCGTCGAGCGCCGCAAAGGGCTCGTCCATCAGCAGCAGGCGCGGTTCGGTGACGAGCGCGCGCGCAATCGACGCCCGCATCTTCATGCCCCCCGACAATTCGCGCGGATAAGCGCCGGCGAATTCGCTTAAGCCGACGTGGTCCAGAGCTTGCGCGACCGCCGCGCGCGATTGCGCCGTGACGCCGGAGGCGAGCTTGAACGGCAACAACACATTCGCCGCTACAGTCGCCCACGGCAGCAGCGTCGGGTCCTGGAACACGAAGCCGATAGCGCCGACACCTTTCGACGACCCGTTTGCCGGCCCTTCGACGGTACCGGTGGTGGCGTCGCTTAAATCGGCGATGATCCGCAACGCTGTCGATTTGCCGCAACCGGATGGGCCGAGCAATGAGACGAATTCGCCGTCGCGCACGGCCAGATCGAGTCCGGCAAGCGCGACGGTGCCGTTGTCGAACGTCTTGCCGACGCCGTGGAGGGAGACGATGGGCGATGTGTCGTTAAGTGCCGTCACAAATCCCCGCTGTCGTCCCCGCGAAGGCGGAACCCAGTACCCGCTGCACCGGATTGAGGCGTCGCGTTTTCAAATGCGATGATCGCGTTTACTGGATCGCCCGGTCAAGCCGGGCGATGACGGCGGAGATTAATTCTTCGGCCTTAACTCTACGCCGACACCCTTGTTGACGAACTGCGTCGTATAGGCCTTGCGCCAGTCTATCGACGCCTTGACCACGCCGGCATGGACCATCTTGTCGAAAAAGCTCTTCACGCGGGCGTCGGTCATCGCGCCGATGCCGAGCTTTACCGCATCGCCGGAATCGACGATGCCGAATTCCTTCATCTTGGCGATGGAATAAGCCAGCACCGCGTCGGTCATTTCGGGGTTCTGCTTCTTGATGAGCGCGTTGCCGGCGGACGCATTGCCGTAAATGTAATGATACCAGCCGATGGCCGAGGCATCGACGAAGCGCTGTACCAGATCGGGCTTTTTCTCGACCAGATCACGCCGCGTTTCGATCAGCGTCGAATAGGCATTGAAGCCGTAATCGGCGAGCAGGAAGATTTTCGGCTTGAAATGCCCCTGCGTCTCGATCGCGTAAGGTTCGGACGTGACATAGCCCTGCATCGCAGAATTTGGATCGGCGAGGAACGGCTGTGGATTGAAGGTATAGGGCTTCACCTTGGCTTCGTCGAAACCGTAGTCGGCCTTCAGCCATTGAAAGTAACTGACGATGCCTTCCTTTGAAACGAACAAAGTCAGACGTTTCAGGTCCTCGAGTTTGTCCGCCTTGCCGGGATGCGCCAGCAGCACCTGCGGGTCTTTCTGAAAACTCGCCGCCACCGCAACGGTCGGAATGTTCTGCTCGACAGCATCGAAACTTTGCAGCGAATTCGCGCTCATGAAGAAATCGATCTTGCCGACCGCCAACAGCAGGCGGTTGTTCACGTTCGGCCCGCCGGGAACGATCTCGACATCGAGTCCGTATTTTTTGTAAGTGCCATCGGCAAGCGCCTGATAGTAGCCGCCGTGTTCGGCCTCGGCCACCCAGTTGGTGCCGAAGCGTACCTTGTCCAGCTTTTGCGCAAAGGCGGGCGGCAAAGCTGCCGCGCCTGCGAGCAGCGCCACGCCGATCGTCCAGTAAATCCGTGCGAACTGCATCTCTCAGCCCCTTACCCAGCAACACTCGAAGATAGCAGAAACACGACGCCAGGGCAGCCGGCGAGCGAACGCCACCGGGCAGGATGCCCATCGGCTGACGCCGGGGCTCAATCCGCGATTCTGCCCGGCGCTCCGGGTGCGGCGCAATATCAGCGGCAATCCCGCGCTTGTTTTGTTGCGCGCAATTTGCATTGATAATCGGAATAACAACCGCGCCGCCCGGACAGCCACATCGGCAGGCACGCGGAACCAGAAAATCATCGGGAGGAGAAAAGCATGTCGTTCGCCAAATCGCTTCTTACTGTCATAGCCGCAACCATCCTGTCGGCGACAGCCGCTGCCGCGCAGACCGAAGTCAAGTTCGGCCACGTCGGCGAGCCGGGCTCGCTGTTCGATCAGTCGGCTCAGGAATTCGCCAAGCGCGCCAACGCCAAGCTCGGCGACAAGGCCAAGGTCGTCGTCTACGGATCGAGCCAGCTCGGCGGCGATTCCGAGATGATGAAAAAACTCAAGCTCGGCACCATCGACCTCGCATTGCCGTCGACGGTGATGTCGTCGCTGGTCCCGGCATTCGGCCTGTTCGAGATGCCTTATCTGGTCAAGAACCGCGATCACATGGCCAAGATTCGCGACCAGGTCGTTGTTCCCACCCTGGAGCCAATCGCGCTGAAGGCCGGTTACCGAATTATCGGCGTCTGGGAAAACGGCTTCCGCCAGATCACCAACAACAAGCATCCGATCGTCAAGCCCGACGATCTCCAGGGCATCAAGCTGCGCACGCCGAAGGGAACCTGGCGCGTCAAGATGTTCAAGGCTTACGGCGCCAATCCGAGCCCGCTCGCTTTCTCCGAGGTGTTCGTCGCGTTGCAGACCGGCGTGATGGACGGCCAGGAGAACCCGCTGGCCCAAATCTATCCGGCGCGCTTCTATGAAGTGCAGAAATTTCTGTCGATGACCGGTCACGTCTACACGCCGGCCTTTGTCACCGCCGGCGCAAGCTGGTCCCGCCTGCCGGCCGACGTGCAGAAGATCTTGGCCGACACCGCTGTGGAAATGCAGCCTGTCGTCTACAAGATTGCCGCCGACCTCGACGACAGCTTGCTCAAGAAACTGAAGGACGCCGGCATGAAGGTGAACGAGGCCGACAAGGACGCGTTCATCAAGGCCAGCGCGTCGATCTATGACGAATTCGCCAAGGAAGTGTCCGGCGGCAAGGAATTGGTCGACAAGTCGCTGGCACTCGGTAAATAATCAGGCAATGAACACAAGGGCCGCCTCGCGGGGCGGCCCTTTTCAGGAGTCCTTCCGTGACACTCGACCGCCTGAGCGCGGGCTTTGAGCGACTGCTTGAGGCCATCGTCATTTTCCTTGTGACTGCCCTGACGGTGCTGGTCATCGCCGGCTTCGTTTTCCGCTATGTCGGATACGCGCTGTCCTGGTACGACGAACTCGCGTCGGTCGGCCTCGTGTGGCTCACTTATTACGGCTCGGCGCTGGCGGCCCTGCGTGGAGCCCATATCGGCGTGCCCGGCTTCGTCAATGCCATGCCGCCGCGCATCCGGGTCCCGGTCACGCTGTTCGCGGAGGCCGTGTTCTTCATCTTCTTCATCATGTTGGCCTGGACCGGCGTCGAGGTTATGGTCGTGCTGGCCAACGAATACATGGTCAGCCTCGACTGGATGCCGTTGCGCGTTACCACGTCCGCGATCCCGATCGGCGCGGTCCTGGTTATCGCCGCCGAAGCGTTGCGCATGCCGAAAATCCTGCGCGATGCGCGCGGCGGCGGTTTCATCGACACCGAGGCGATCGAGGCCATGTCGCATGGTGCTCCGGACCTCTCCGGGAATAGCGCGGAGAAGCAGTCATGACCATCACGCTCATGCTGATCGGCATGCTCGCGCTCGCGTTGCTCAACGTGCCGATCGCGGTCGCGCTCGCGTCCGTCGCCATGATCGCCATCGTCGTCATCCAGGGGCCGCACATGCTGCCCAACGTGGCGCTGGTGATGTTCGACGGCGCCTCCAGTTTCCCGCTCCTGGCGATCCCGCTGTTCATCTTGTCAGGCGCGATCATGAATGCGTCGTCGATCTCGCGCCGGCTGATCGCCTTCGCCTCCTCGCTGGTCGGTTTCGTGCGCGGCGGGCTGTCGATGGTGGCGATCGGCACATCGGTGTTTTTCGCCGAAATTTCCGGCTCCGCCGTCGCCGACGTTGCGGCGCTCGGAACCATCCTGATCCCGGAGATGAAGAATCGCGGCTACTCCAAGGAGGTCGCGGCGGCGACCATGTCCTCGGCAGCGAGTCTTGCCATCATCATCCCGCCGTCGATACCGATGATTCTCTATGCCGTGATGGCGCAGACCTCGGTGGTCAAGCTGTTCGTCGCCGGCATCATTCCGGGTCTGCTCGGCGCGCTTTGCATGGCGGGCGCCGCCTACTACCACGCCGTCAAATTCAATTTTCCGCGCGAGGAACGTTTTCGCCTTTCCAATGTATGGCGCACCTTCAAGGACGCGCTGTGGGCCTTCATCATGCCGATCGCGATTCTCGGCAGCATTTTCGGCGGTCTCGTCACCGCGACCGAGGGCGCCGGCATGGCGGTGGTTGCCGCGATCGTTGTCGGCGGCTTCATCTACCGCGATCTCGACTTCCGCGAATTGCGCAAGGCCTGCGTCGATGGCGGCATCCAGACCGCCGTCGTCATGTTGCTGGTCGCGGCATCGGCGCTGATCGGCACGTTCCTGACCGAAGCGCAATTGCCGCAGGCGCTGGGGCACGCCATCACGCAGTTGACCGACAACAAATATGTCGTGTTGCTGCTGCTCAATTTCGCCTTCCTGGTCCTCGGCATGTTCCTGCATTCGGCCGCGGCGATCATCCTCGTCGTTCCGATTGTCATGCCGATGATCAACGCGGTCGGCATCGACCCTGTTCACTTCGGGCTAGTGGTGACCCTCAACCTCGCTATCGGACAGCAAACCCCACCGGTCGCCAGCGTGCTGATGACCGCTTGCGCCATCGCCAAGTCCGACATCTGGGAAACGACCAAGGTCAACCTTCCCTACATCGCGGCGCTGCTGTTCGTTCTTTTCCTCTGCACCTACGTGCCGGTCGTGTCGCTCGGCCTCGTGCATCTGTTCTATGGCGGCTAAAGCGTTTTCGAGCGAAGTGGATACCGATTCGCGTGAAGAAAACGCGTCAAAACAAGCTAGAGCCCCGGCTTTGATTCCATCAAAGCCGGAAGGCTCTAGGCGAGGCTGGAGGCTGCCGCCAAGCTCATCTCCAGCACACGCGCAACATGCAACGCGTCGCGCGCCGTGCCGTCGTGAATTTGATGCCGGCACGAGGTTCCATCGGCCACGATCAAGGTATCGGCGGACGCCTTGCGCACCGCCGGAAGCAGCGACAGTTCGCCCATCTTGAGCGAAACATCGATGGTTTCGGAGTTGTAGCCGAACGAGCCGGCCATGCCGCAGCAGCTCGATTCCACCGTTTCGACTGTCAGGCCGGGCACCATCCGCAGCACGCTTTCGACCGCCCCCATCGCCGCGAAGGCCTTCTGGTGGCAATGGCCGTGCAGCAGCGCTTTTTGCGGCAAGGCCCCGAGCGGTAACGCAAGGTGACCGGCCTTGAGTTCGCGGGCGAGGAATTCCTCCAGCAGCATGGCGTTGGCGGAAAGCCTATCGGCATCCTCGCCCTTGAGCACCGCCGGCAATTCGTCGCGGAAGGTCAAGAGGCAACTCGGCTCCAGCCCGACCACCGGTACGCCGCGCGCCACGTAAGGAGTGAGCGCATCGAGCGTCCGCCGCATTTCCTTGCGCGCCTCGTCGACCTTGCCGACTGAGAGAAACGTGCGGCCGCAGCATAGCGGGCGGGCGTTACCATTTTTTTGGCCGTCCTTCGGCAGCGCCGCATGCACGCGATAGCCGGCCGCCGTCAGCACGTTGATCGCGGCGTCGAGATTCTCGCGCTCGAAATAGCGATTGAAGGTGTCGGCGAACAGCACGACCTCGCGCGTCGCACCGGCAGGTGTGCTGTCGCGGTCCCGATAAATGTCCTTGCGCCATTTCGGCAGTCTGCGCCGGGCTGAAAAGCCCGCCAGTCGCTCCGAGGCCCCTTTCATGAACGCATTGCCATCGCGCATATTGAACAGCTTTGCGAAACGAGCGGCATAAGGCGCATAGCGCGGCAGGTAGCCGACCAACCGGTCATGCAGCGGCAATCCATGTTTGGCCGCTCGCGCCGCGGAAACCTCGATCTTCATGCGCGCCATATCGACGCCGGTCGGGCATTCGCGCTTGCAGGCCTTACAGGACACGCACAGCGACAGCGTCTCCGCCATTTCGTCGGAGGCGAGCGCGTCTGCTCCAAGCTGGCCCGAGATCGCAAGCCGCAAGGTATTGGCACGGCCACGGGTGACATCGCGCTCGTCGCGGGTGACGCGATAAGACGGGCACATTGCACCGCCGGCCAGTTTGCGGCAGGCGCCGTTGTTGTTGCACATCTCGATAGCGCCTTGCAGACCGCCGCCGACCCCGGGATAAGCCGACCAGTCCAGTTCGGTTTTCATCTCGACGCCGCGATAATCCGGCTTGTAGCGGAACAGTGAGCGATCATCGAATTTTGGCGGACGCACGACCTTGCCAGGATTGTAGAAGCCGTTCGGATCGAAGCGGTCCTTGACCTGCTCGAAGGCGCGCGCCAGCCGCGAGCCGAACATCGGCTCGTTGAATTCCGAGCGCACCAGCCCGTCGCCGTGTTCGCCGGAATGCGAGCCCTTGTATTCGCGGACCATGGCGAAGGCCTCTTCGGCAATCGCGCGCATGGCGTGGACATCTTTTTCCAGCCGCAAATTCAACACCGGGCGCACATGCAGGCATCCGTTGCCAGCATGGGCGTACCAGGTACCGCGCGTACCGTTCTTCTCGAAGATCGCCGTCAGCCGCGTCGTATAATCGGCGAGATGCTCGAGCGGCACCGCGCAATCCTCGACGAAAGAGACCGGCTTGCCGCTCTCCTTCATCGACATCATGATATTGAGGCCGGAGGTGCGCACGTCGGTGATCGCCGCCTGCAAACCCGGATCGAGCACGTCGACCACGCCGCCCCATTTGGCGCCGCTGTTGTTCCAGGCAAAGCCGAGGTCGCCGATGAGTTCATGAAGCTGGCGCAGCCTTGCGAGATTCTCGTTATTGTCGTCCTCGCCGAATTCGACCAGCAGGACCGCCGCCGGCAGGTCGCGCACGAATTGATCGAGCGTCGGTTTGAACATCGCGATTTTGCCGGCAAGATCGATCATTGTCTCATCGATCAGTTCGACCGCGATCGGTTTAAGTTTGACGATATGCTGGGCGCAGTTCATCGCCTCGTAGAAGTTGCCGAAATGCACGGCGCCGACGGCCCGACGGCCGAGCAGCGGCGACAGCTTCAATTCAATGCGGGTCGAAAAGCCGAGCGTGCCTTCCGACCCGACCATGATATGCGCCAGGTTGATGTCGTTTTTTCCGGAATACTTCCCCGGCACCAGCGCATCGAGATTGTAGCCGCCGACGCGGCGCTGCACTTTGGGAAAGCGCGCCGCGATCTCATCGGCCTCGCGCACGCCGATATTCAGCAAATCTTGCGCCAGCGGTCGCAAGCCTGCCGCGACGTTGTCGATGTAACCGCTCATTGGACCGAAATGCGCCTTGCTGCCGTCGGCGAGCAGCGCATCGATCGACAGCACGTTGTCGCGCGTGGTGCCGTAACGCATTGAACGGCCGCCGCAGGAATTATTGCCGGTCATGCCGCCGATGGTGGCGCGAGAAGCGGTCGAGATATCAACCGGGAACCAGAGGCCGTGCGGTTTCAGTTGCCGGTTCAACTCATCGAGTACGATGCCCGGTTCAACGACACAGCGCTTGTTGGCGACGTCCAGTTCGAGAACGCCGGTGAGATATTTCGAGCAATCCACCACCAGCGAGGCACCGACGGTCTGCCCACATTGGGACGTGCCGCCGCCGCGCGCCAGCACGGTCACGCCCTCTGCCCGCGAAATGCCTATCGCCCGTTCGGCTTCTTCTATCGTGCGCGGCGCCACCACGCCGACCGGCGTGATCTGGTAATGCGAGGCGTCGGTTGCATAGCGGCCGCGCGTAAAGGCGTCGAAACTGACGTCCCCGGTACATTCGGCTTTCAGACGCCGTTCCAGGCCCGGAAAAACAACCGCCAAGGCGCATATCCTCTCGCTTTATGGGGGATTATTGCATGAGCCGATTGCGGAAAACCGCTTGACCGCAATGTTGCATTCATAGTTCAACGCCACAAGCGCCGCTCCCCTGCCGGGACGGCCATGGACTTAATCCCACTCAAATACACATAAAGCTGCCGTGTTAGGAGCGGACTTTAAAATGGCTCAGAATTCATCACGTATGGCCGGTCGTCATTTCCTCCATATCCCGGGCCCGACCCCGGTGCCCGACCGCATCCTGCGGGCGATGGACACCCCGATGATCGATCATCGCGGTCCGGAATTCGCCAAGCTGGCCAAAAAGTGCCTCGACGGCATCAAGACCATTTTCAAGACGACCAACCCGGTCATCATTTATACCGCCACCGGCACCGGCGCCTGGGAAGGCGCGCTGGTCAACACGCTGTCGCCCGGCGACAAGGTGCTGATGGTCGAGACCGGCCAGTTCGGCCTGTTGTGGAAGAAGATGGCCGAGAAGCTCGGCCTCAAGGCCGAACTTATCAAGACCGACTGGCGCACCGGCACCGACCCGAAGCTCATCGAAGCGCGGTTGCGCGAAGACAAGGCCAAGGAGATCAAGGCCGTCTGCGTGCTGCACAATGAAACCTCGACCGGCTGCCTGTCGCCGATCGCCGAGATCCGCAAGGCCATCGACGCCGCCGGCCATCCGGCGCTGCTGATGGTCGATACCATCTCGTCGCTGGCCTCGACCGATTATCGCCATGACGAATGGGGCGTCGATGTCACCGTCGGCGGCGCGCAGAAGGGCCTGATGCTGCCGCCCGGCATGTCGTTCAACGCCATCAGCGACAAGGCCATCGCCGCCAGCAAGACGTCCAAGCTGACCAAGTCGTTCTGGGACTGGGACGAAATGCTGAACATGAACAAGCTCGGCTTCTTCCCCTACACGCCCGGCACGCAGATGCTGCACGGCCTCGCCGTCGGCATCGAAATGCTGCACGAGGAAGGCCTCGACAACGTGTTCGCGCGGCACGACCGGCTGGCAGAAGCCACCCGCCGCGCCGTCAAGCACTGGAGCCTAGAAATCCTGTGCCGCGACGAGAAGGACTATTCGCCGACGCTGACCGCCGTGCTGCTGCCGGAAGGCTTCAACGCCGACCAGTTCCGCGCGATGGCGCTGGAGACGTTCAACATCTCCTACGGCGCCAGCTTCGGTCCCTTCGTCAGCCGTTACTTCCGCATCGGCCACCTCGGCGACATCAACGACGCGATGTTGATGGGCGCGCTCTCCGTCACCGAGATGGCGCTGGAGCTGTTCGGCGTGCCGATCAAGAAGGGCGGCGCGCAAGCGGCGATGGATTACATCGTCAGCGCGCATGGCGGCAAGAAGAAGCAGGCGGCGGAGTAATTTCGCCCTCCTCTAAAAATCGAATGGTCGGGCCGAAAGCCCGGCCATTTTTTATGCGGACAGGATGCGGGCGACGAAATCTGAAACCGCCTTCAAAGTTACCTCGGCCGCCTCGCGATACGGCGAATGTCTCGCGCCCGGCAGCAGCGCGACTTCAACGGGGCAATAACATTCCCGCTCGGCCGTTTCGATCTGCCGGACCGTGCCGTACTGGTCGTCCTCGCCTTGCACGATCAGGATCGGCACGCGGATGTAAGCGAGCTGTTCGGTAATATCCCATTGGCGAAAGCCAGGATCGAGCCAGGCGCCGTTCCAGCCTTGAAAAGCGTTGTCCGGATCCTTGTGCCAGCGCGCTAGTTTCGTCCGCAAGTCGGTGGTCTCGTAAGCCTTCCTCGCTTCGACGATCGCCGCGATGCCCATATCCTCGGTGAAGAAATGCGGTGCCATCAAAATAAGCCCGCCGACGCGGTGGTCCTGATGCGTGCCGGCATAAATCGTCGCGATGGAGGCGCCGTCACTGTGGCCGAACAGCAGCCCGCGCCGGAATCCGATTTCATCGAGCAGACGCGGCAAAACATCGCGCGCTTCATCGTGCATATAAGTCAATGGCCGGGGCAACGGGACCGACGACGACTGGCCGTAACCGGCCCGCGAATAGACGAACACGCCGCAGCCGGTCGCTTGCGCGAGCTTATCCGGAAAATCGCCCCACAGACCGGCGCAACCAAGCCCTTCGTGCAGCAGCACGATGGTCGGCGCGGTATCTGGGCGCGGACCGATCATGCGGTATTCGAGACTATGCGGGCCGATAGTGAGGAAGCCGGAGTCGGAAAGTACTGCCATTCGTCATAACCTTGATCCGTCACCCTGAGGTGCGAGCGAAGCGAGCCTCGAAGGGCGACGGCCGTCTATCCTTCGAGGCCCGCGCGATGCGCGGGCACCTCAGGATGACGGATCAGGACTGCTCCGCCCTCAACTTGAACCGCTGGATCTTCCCCGTCGCTGTCTTCGGCAATTCGGACCGAAACTCGATCCACCGCGGATACTTGAACGGCGCCAGCTTCGACTTGACGTGCGCCTGCAAGGCCTGCGCCAGCGCATCGCAGGCCTTGTCCGCCTGCTTCAAGACAACAAAAGCACGCGGCTTGATGAGTTTCTGCTCGTCGTTCCAGCCGACCACCGCGGCCTCCAGCACATCCGGATGCGATGACAGCGCCGCCTCGACCTCGAACGGCGAGACGTACATGCCCGACACCTTCAGCATGTCGTCGGCGCGGCCGCAGCAGATGTAATAGCCGTCCTCGTCCTCGATGTATTTGTCGCCCGAGCGGGTCCATTCGCCCTGGAAGGTCGAGCGCGACTTCTCGCGGTTATTCCAATACATGATCGCGCTGGTTGGCCCGCGCGCATACATCTCGCCCATTTCACCTTTGGCGACCGGCTGACCATCCTCACCGATCAGCTTGATCTCGTAGCCGGGCACCGCTTTGCCGGTGGTGCCGTATTTGGTCGCGCCCGGCCGGTTGGTCAAATAGATGTGCAGCATTTCGGTGGTGCCAAGCCCGTCGGAAATCTCAACGTCGTAACGCTCATGCCACTTGCGCGCGATCTCTTCCGGCAGCGCCTCGCCGGCGGAAAGACAACGGCGGATTTTGACCTCGGATTTCTGTGGCGCGGCCGGACTGTTGAGGAAGCCGGCATAGAATGTCGGTACCGCGAAGAACACCGTGACCGGATACTGACGCAGCAGCGCCGCCACGCCGTCCGGCGTCGGCCGCTCGGCGTTGAGCACCGTAGTGGCGCCGACCGACATCGGAAAAGTCATCGCATTGCCGAGGCCGTAAGCGAAGAACAGTTTCGCCACCGAGTAGCAGACATCGCTCTCCTTCACGCCGGCAACCGGCGTGCCGTAGAGATCGGCGGTGATCTTCAGGCTGGCGTGAATGTGCACTGCGCCTTTCGGTTTGCCGGTCGAGCCCGACGTGTAGAGCCAGAACGCCATGTCGTCGGCGACGGTCGGCGCCGTGTAGTCCTCCGGCTCGTCGGCGCCGATGATGTCCTCGAACAGCCGATAGCCTTTGGCGTCGAGCTTTCCCGGATTGTCGCCCGAAATGATGACGTGATCGAGGTCCGGACTTTCCGCAATCAGCTTCTCGAATTTCGGAAACAGCGTCTCCGACACCACCAGGCACTTGGCGCGGCTGTCGGCCAGCATGAAACGGTAATCGTCTTCGGTCAGCAACGTGTTGACCGGCACGGCAATGATGCCGGCCTTGAGGCAGCCGAGAAACGCAGTCGGCCAATCGATGGTGTCGGTGAGCGCCATCAGCACGCGCTCCTCGCGCCTGATGCCGAGCCCGCGCAAGGCGGCGCCGAAGCGCGCAACGCGATCAGCCAACTGACCATAGGTGTGGGCGCCGCGCGCATCGATATAGGCGGCCTTGTTGGCACGGCCGGCATCGAGATTGCGTCGCAGAACGTCGGCGGCAAAATTGTAGGCGCGTGGGATTCCGTGTGGGCTTTCTTGCGGGCTTCCTTGCGGGCTTGGGCCCACATCGGCGGCCGTGCCGGTGCTCGCCGTTCGCGCTTCGGCGCCTGTCATTTTGTTTTCCTCCGGGGTCTTTTCCGTATTATGCCTAGCCGGAGCGAGGCTGCCTAGCGCAGCATAATTCCGATAGCCGATCAGGAGTACCGCCTTATGATCTTCAGCCGGGACCGTATTCTGACCACCCATGTCGGCTCGCTGCCGCGCAACGAGAAATTGTCCGACCTGCTGCTGCGCCAGGAAGCCGGCGAGACATTCGACCCTGCCGAAATGACGGCGGAAATGGACAAGGCGGTCACCCACGTCGTCGACAAACAGGTCGCCGCCGGCATCGACATCGGCAATGACGGCGAGCAACAGCGCGTCGGTTTTCAGACCTATGTGCCGCAGCGCACCCTCCCCTTTCAGGGGAGGGATAAGAAGCAGACGCGATTCATCGCCCGTGTTCTTTACTGGCCCCGGGCAGGCCGTCGTCCCAATTCCTTCCGTCCTCGCCCTTTGGGCATCGACGGACACGCCTTGCCCGCCCCCGATAAAACGAGGGCGCGCGGAGCGCCGGG
>JBEPUC010000026.1:0-56805 GCA_041691675.1 Hyphomicrobiales bacterium
GGCGCGGGGCGCGGGCGGCCCCCCCCCCGCCCTCACCCGCCGGGGCCCCCCCCCCGGGCGCGGCCCGGGGCCCGGCCCCCCCCCCGGGGGGGCGGGGGGGGGGGGGGGGGGCTCTTCGACCTCGACAGAGAAGTGCCCCCCACCCGGGCTCGCATCCGCGGATGCGAGTCTACCCTCCCCACCGCTACGCGGGGGGAGGGTAGACGCCGCCAGCGCCTGCGCTTCCGCAAGCAACTGCATCGCGGGCGGTACGCCGCGCTTGCGCTGGCTGCGCTTGGCCCAGCCGTTTTTCTCCGCGAGCGTGCTCAACGTGGTGATGCCGATGCCGAGCTCGCGGGCGAGTTCGCGCATCGGCTGGTCGGTGTTTTCGTAGCCGTGCCGCGCGGCGGCAAGGAAGTCCTCGGTGTATTGCGCCATGGCAATGCTCCGTTGATCGGTCTTTGATGGGGGAAAGTCTGGTCCGGGAATGCCGGCAGGCGTCACCGGCTCGGCGGCCGGACGCAACTGCGCGACATGCCGGATATATAGCGGACGAGCGTCACGCTGTCAAGGATTAAAATCCAAGAATTCTGTCTTGTCTGAAACAGAGACTCACTGCATTATTTTCGAGGGTTCGGCACCTCAGACCTATCGCCGGGTCAAACGCCTCTGAATCGAATTTATGGTTCCTGCATTCAATCCTGCGGGCCACAGTTTAATCGGCGATCTGTGCGCTCCGAAAACAGGAGAATGCAGTTATGCTCGATCTTCGTATTCCGATCACTATTGCGACTGTGGAGGCTATCAAGGCCTATCTTCTCCGCGCACTGCCTAACGTGAAATCCTCTCACCGCGTTGAGGCGGTTGCCAGGGGACTTGGCTTTCGCACTTACGCTGCGCTTCTTCAAAGTGCCAATTCGGGCAGTAAGATTTCGGGCCCTGCCGATGGCGGAGCGTTCACCTTATATTTGAGTGAACATGGCTTCTGTGTTGAAGCGATCCATCTTTACCGCGCGGCTGCTCGCATCGCTGTTTTCGAGGTAATGGAAAAGGTGCCGCGGCTGTCGATGCGCGGCTACGGCTTTGGGCATCCGCAGTGGAATCTTGAAGCCAAACGTTGGAATACCGCTCAGGAAGATTACGCCAGCTTCACCGAGGCTCGCGCAGAATTTCTTACAAAAGGGGGTCTTGATCAGTTTCTGTTGGCGCTCGCCTTGGTTCGGAGAGTTCCGCGTACCAAGACAGTTCGAAGTGATGTGCGAAGCTACCGTCTCAAGCACATAGCAGAAAATATGCCGTTCAGTTGCCACGACCGCGTGAAGCTGGGACCAAGATATGTTTCAAATGGTGCATTGATCGCGGCGGCGCTACACGCTGGTTTCAAGATGAGAACTTACTTCGATAGTCTCGGCTATGATGCCATAAATGTATCGTTCAATATGTCCAAAAGAGCGGTTGACGATCTCGACTGCGAAATGCGGCCTAAGGGCGCAATCGCCCAGAGCCGAAAGTATGCGGCGGAACAGCGACATAATCGATGGGCTTACGCATAAGCTCGATCAAATCTGAAAGAAGCGGGGCCATGACGGCCCCGCTTCCATCACATCTGCGACAATCGCGGCTAGCCCATACAGGCAGGCTGCAACATCGAGGGCGACCGGCAAGAGCAAGACCGAGATCGCCGCGCTGCTTGGGATTTCCCGCCAGCACCTCTACGATATCGTCAATGAGCGAAAGCCGGTATCGCCCGCCGTCGCCGTGCGGCTCGGCAAGATGTTCGGCGACGGCGCAGGCGTTTGGGTGAGGATGCAGGGCGCTTACGATACGTGGCAGGCCGAACGCGAACTGAACGATGAAATCAAAAAAATACCGAGGCTGAAGGTGGACGCGGCGTAACCAGGTTCAGCGTTGAAAAGGAACGGGACATGGCCCGACTGATGGTAATGTACAGGTAGGCGAAGCGATCTTGAATGGAGCTGGGCAGGGCAAATTCCGCGCCTACAGCGCGGGCAGTCAGCCGAAAGGTGAGGTCAACCCCAACACGATCAAGCTTTTGGAAGGTCTGGGCTACGACACCTCCTCATTCCGCTCGAAGTCGTGGGAAGAGTTTGCCGCACCGGGCGCGCCGCAATTCGATTTCATCTTCACGGTTTGTGATAGCGCCGCCGCAGAAACCTGCCCTATATGGCCGGGACACCCAATGACGGCCCATTGGGGCGTGCCGGATCCCGCCGAGACGACCGGCTCCGCTGCTGAGGTCGCGATGGCATTCAAAAATGCCTACCGTATGCTCAACCAGCGCATCGCTACCTTCATTGCGCTACCGCTCCGTAGTCACGATGCACTGGCGTTGCGCAGCAAGCTCAACGATATCGGTCGAATGGAAGGGGCGACCGCAAAGGCGGCAGAGCCAACGTGAAGTCCGATCTTCCCCAGCGCCTCGGCAGCGAATTACTCAGTACTGCAATCCTTCTCGCTGCAGTCGTGGGCTCGGGCATCATGGCGCAACGCCTAGCGGGCGGGAATGTTGCTCTCGCCCTTCTGTGCAATGCTATTGCGACAGGCGCGGTCCTGCCGGTTCTGATTCTCTCTTTCGGACCGATTTCCGGCGCGCACATGAATCCGGCTGTATCATTCGTCTTCGCGCTGCGGGGCGATCTGCGCTGGCCGGAAATGCTCGCCTATTCTCTAAGCCAGTTCGCAGGCGGAATCCTCGGCGTGCTTGCGGCACATGCCATGTTTGAACTGCCACTTCTACAAGTGTCCCAAACTATCCGTACCGGCGGTGGCCAATGGTTGGCCGAGGGGATCGCAAGTTTCGGCTTGGTGTTGACCGTCCTTCTATGCCTTCGCAACGCAGCCGCGAGCGTTCCCTACGCGGTCGGCCTTTACATTACCGCTGCCTACTGGTTCACGGCCTCCACCTCATTTGCCAACCCTGCCGTAACAATCGCACGCTCGTTCTCCGACACCTTCGCGGGCATCGCGCCCGGCGGTGTCGTGCCATTTGTTCTGGCGCAATTTCTCGGTGCGACCGCCGGTTGGCTTACAGTCCGCTATCTTGCGGATGCGGGCCAGGGCAAAGGTAGTCCGTGAGCCCGGTGAAACGCCCGACCAAACCCATCGTCGTGGCGGACGGCATCTCGAAAATCCCTACCTGAACACCACGCCGTCGATAAGTTACCGGCAAGTGACGCAACTTCGTTAAACTTTACTAATCGTTTACCAAATAGCCCGAAGACTAGGCAAAAGCGGCATTTCGCGCATCGCGACTGAAGGTCGCGTGCGAGCCATGTCCCGCTGGAGCGGCCGTCGGCCGTCTCATGTCCTGCCCTTGTTGGGCCAACGTATTCGAAGAGCCGGTTGCGATGGATCGCCGTGGAGACCTCGCTCAATCGTTGAACGATCAGCCCGCCGCAAGGCTGCGCCCGCTCGCGCGCTCTTTCGGCCGCTCTTTCACCCGTTTCGGCTGGCCGCGCACGGCGCGGCGCTGGTTCGCGACGCTGATCGAACTGGATCCGCCGCGCGGCGTCGGCTCCGCGACCGTGGCCATGCTGATGCTGGCCAGCGTCTGCTACGGCGTGGTCAAGGGCGAGCACGGCCCCGATATCAGCGCCAACGTCCAGGATCTCTGCGATGGCGTCGCCAATGCCATGGGCTTCGGCATTTCCGAGGTCGCCCTCAGCGGCGAACACGAAATCGATCGTGACGAAATCCTCAAGACCGCCGGCATCACCGAGCACACCTCGCTTTTGTTTCTTGACGCGGCGCAGGCACGCACGCGGCTTTTGACCAATCCGTGGGTCGAGGAAGCCACCGTCCTCAAGCTTTATCCCGGGCGGCTGCGCATCGAGATCAAGGAGCGCAAGGCGTTCGCGCTGTGGCAAAAAGAGGCCCGCATCTCGCTGATAGCCGCCGACGGCACGATTCTCGAACCCGGCGTTCCGGCGCGTTTTGTCGACCTGCCGCTGGTCGTCGGCGACGGCGCGGCGCGCGGCTCGCCCGACTTTCTTGCGCTGATGGCGCGCTATCCCGGCATCGCCGGCCAGATCGAAGCCTCGGTGTTCGTCGCCGAGCGGCGCTGGAATCTGCATCTGAAAAACGGCGTCGAGGTGCTTCTGCCGGAAAGCGAGCCGGAACGCGCGCTGCAGACCCTCGTGACGCTCGACCGCGACAAGAAACTCCTGTCGCGCGACATCGTCGCGGTCGATTTGCGGCTGTCCGATCGCGTCACGGTTCGCCAGTCCGATGCGGCGGCCAGCGCCCGCGCCGACGCTTTGAAGGCGGCGGCCAAGGCCAAAAAAGCCAAAGGGAGCGAAGCATGACCGTGCTGCGCTTCGGCCTGACGCCTAAAATGAAGCCGGTATCGCCGCGCCGGTCGGCCGTCGTCGCCGGCCTCGACATCGGCACCAGCAAAATCGTCTGCATGATCGCGCGGCTCGCGCCGCAGGCGCCGCAGGATGTGTTGCGCCGGCGCAGCCATGGCGTGCGGGTTCTCGGCTTCGCCCATACCGCGGCGAGCGGCATCAAGGCCGGCACGGTGGTCGATCTCGTCGCCGCCGAAGAAGTGGTGCGCCAAGCTATCGACACGGCGGAGAGCACGGCGGGCGTGCAGCTTGAGTCCGTGGTGGTGTCATTGTCCGGCGGCCGCCTCGGCAGCGAGCGCTTCATCGCCGATATCGACCTTCGCGGCGGCACCGTCGCCGATGGCGACATTGCCCGGGTTCTGGCAGCGGCCAGCCGCCATTCGGTGCGCGACGGCCGCGCCGTGCTGCATTCGCTGCCGATCGGCTACGCGCTGGACGCCAATACCGGCATCCGCGAGCCGCGCGGCATGCTCGGTCATCGTTTCGGCGTCGACATGCATATGGTCACCGCCGACGTCGCCACCGTGCGCAACCTGATGCTCACGGTGGAGCGCAGTCATCTCGAGGTCGAGGCGATGGTGTCCTCGCCGTATGTCGCCGGTCTGGCGTGTTTAGCGGACGACGAAGCTGATTTAGGGGCTGCCTGCATTGACCTCGGCGCCGGCACCACCAGCATCGCGGTGTTTTCCGGCGGCCGGTTTGTCCACGCCGACGGCTTTGCCCTTGGCGGTCACCACGTCACCATGGACATCGCCCGCGGGCTTGCGACTCGCATCTCCGCTGCCGAGCGAATCAAAGCGATCTATGGCAGTGTTTTGTCCGGTGGATCGGACGAACGCGACATGATTACCGTACCTTCGGTTGGAGACGATGAAGCGGAGCCGCCGCAATTTATTTCGCGCGCGACTCTGGTGCGCATCGTCAAGCCGCGCATCGAGGAAATCCTAGAATTGGCGCGTGACCGTCTCGCGACATCGCCGTTCGCGGCCGAGCCGCGCGCGCGCGTGGTGCTGACCGGCGGCGGCAGCCAGCTTCCCGGCCTCGCCGATCTCGCCGCGCGCATCCTGCGCCGGCCGGTACGCATCGGCCGGCCGCTCGGCGTCGCAGGTCTGCCGGAAGCGGCCAAGGGACCGGCTTTCGCGGTGGCGGCGGGACTTCTGGTTTATCCCCAGGCGGCGCACCTCGAACACTTTGAACCGCGCCGGACGAGACAATTGATGACCGGCACCGGCGGCTACATGGCGCGGGTCGGACAATGGTTGCGCGAGAGTTTCTGAACACAATCGAGAACTGCCCGGAAATCGAGAGGCTGACAAACATGACCATCAATCTGAAGATCCCAGACATCCGCGAAATGAAGCCGCGCATCACCGTGTTCGGCGTCGGCGGCGCCGGCGGCAACGCGGTCAACAACATGATCTCGGCCGGCCTCCAGGGCGTCGATTTCGTCGTTGCCAACACCGACGCCCAGGCGCTGACGCTGTCGAAGGCCGAGCGCATCGTCCAGATGGGCACGCAGGTGACCGAGGGTCTCGGCGCCGGGTCGCAGCCTGAAGTCGGCCGCGCCGCCGCCGAGGAAGTCATCGACGAATTGCGCGATCACCTGACCGGTGCGCACATGGTCTTCGTCACCGCCGGCATGGGCGGTGGCACCGGCACCGGGGCTGCTCCGGTGATCGCCAGGGCCGCGCGCGAACTCGGCATTCTCACCGTCGGCGTGGTCACGAAGCCGTTCCACTTCGAGGGCGCCCGCCGCATGCGCTTTGCCGAATCCGGCATTGCGGAATTGCAGAAGGTGGTCGATACCCTTCTGATCATCCCGAACCAGAACCTGTTCCGGGTCGCGAACGAGAAGACCACCTTTGCCGACGCCTTCGCGATGGCCGACCAGGTGCTCTATTCGGGCGTCGCCTGCATCACCGATCTGATGGTCAAGGAAGGCCTGATCAATCTCGACTTCGCCGATGTCCGCACGGTGATGAAGGAGATGGGCAAGGCAATGATGGGCACCGGCGAAGCGTCGGGCGAAAAGCGCGCCCTGACCGCCGCCGAAGCCGCGATCGCCAATCCGTTGATCGACGACGCCTCGATGAAGGGTGCCAAGGGCCTGCTGATCTCGATCACCGGCGGCAAGGACCTGACGCTGTACGAAGTCGATGAAGCCGCCACCCGCATCCGCGAGGAAGTCGATTCCGACGCCAACATCATCGTCGGCGCCACCTTTGACGAAACGCTGGAAGGCATCATTCGGGTTTCGGTGGTCGCAACCGGCATCGACAATACCGGCATCATGAACCAGCCGGCGCAACCGGCCGAGCACGCGCTCAAGGAACTGGCCGGCAAAGTGCGCAACGACTCCAAGCGCGTCGCCGACCGCGTCGAACGGGCGGCGCCGCAGCCGAAACCGGCGGCCGCCGACTCCGCATTTAATGCGGCGCACGCCGCCGTCGCGGCTGCGATCCTGCCATCGGGCCCGATCGAGGATGTCTCGTTCCGGCCGATGCCGGTCAAGCCGACGCTGTTCGAGCCTTTGTCACATGAGGGCCCCCAGGCCGAGGCGCCGATGCCGGCAAACTTCGTTCCGCCGCAGCCGGAGCCGGTGATGCAGGCGCCGCGCATGCCACGCATCGACGAACTGCCGATCCCGGCGCAGAATCAGATCGCCGCCCAGCGCGGCGAGCAGACCGAGAACCACCCCGAAAAACAGCGCATGTCGCTGATGCAGCGGTTGGCCGCGGTCGGTCTCGGCAAGCGCGCCGACGAGTTCGACGCGCCGCCGGCGCCGCGTACCGCCCGGGCGATGCCGCAATTCGAACGGCCGCAGCAACGGCCGACGGCGCGCGCACCGGAAGGGCGCTACCCGCAGGCTCCCGCGCCTGATCAATGGCAGCCTGATGTCCGGGCCGCCGAGCCGGTCTCGGAATATGCCCGCCGCCCGGCGCCTCAGGGTCTCGATCCCCATGGCCGCACCGCGCCTGTGCATAATCCCGGAGAGGAAGACCACCTCGACATTCCGGCTTTCCTGCGCCGTCAAGCCAACTAACGCCTGTCTTGCCTTCTGACAGCCCCGCTCCCTTTAAAGGGAGCGGGGCTGGATGATTTTTAGACCCTCGGCGTCGTCATTAAGTAATTGATTTAATTAAGTTTTTTATTTCGGGTTCAACCCGTTCGCTTTTCGCCGAGCATATCGTCGATCAATTTACCACTCGCGCTAACGTAAACCGGAACTTAACCTTCTACTGGTTCCGGAATTGCGGCAAAAAAGAGTAACAGTTGGTAAGAAACCGTGTCTTGGTTAGCGGCGGCGGTGGGCCTAAGTAGCAGTGCGGAAGGGACTTTTGGTCCTGAAAGTACTGCCGATGGCTCTCGGGCGACAGACTGAAAACTCGCTGAGAAGCTCGATTGCCGGATTCGGATGTGAAGTCGATGTGAAGATTTAGAGGCCGAAGCTTGGCCTTTAGGGGGTTGCGGGAAGATTGCGATCAGGTTGCTCAGAGCCGATGTCACGAGCACTAAAAATCACGATGTCGGTACGGATAGCCAAAGTATCGCAGTCCTTTCGGAAATGGGGTTCATGAAGGGCTCAAAGCAGACCACGTTACGCGATGAGGTTGCCGTTACCGGCGTCGGCGTGCATTCCGGCCGCAACGTGACCCTTACGCTCAATCCTGCTGACGACGATGCCGGCATTGTTTTCCAGCGCGTCGCTGCCGATGGCGGAATTGAGCGCGAGATTCGCGCCGACGTGCGCGCCGTCACCGCCACCGAATTTGCCACCGTTTTGGGCGATGCGTCGGGTCCGCTGTGCTCGACCGCCGAGCACCTGCTCGCCGCGCTGCGCGGCCTTAACGTCGATAACGTCGTCATCGAGGTCGACGGTCCGGAAGTTCCGATCATGGACGGCAGCGCCGCGGCTTTCGTCGATGCGCTCGATCAGGCGGGGCTGACAGCGCGCGCGCTGCCACGCCGCTTTATCGAAGTCCTCAAGCCGATCCGCGTGCAGCAGGGCGATGCGTTCGGCGAGTTGCGACCCTATGAATATGGCTTCCGGGTCGAGGCCGAAATCGAGTTCGATCATCCGTTGATCGGCCGGCAGGCGCTGACGCTCGACGTCACGCCCGACACCTTCCGCCGTGAGATTGCGCGTGCTCGTACTTTTGGTTTCATGAAGGATGTCGCCAAGCTGTGGAGCGCCGGTTTCGCGCAGGGCGCGTCGCTCGACAATACGCTGGTCATCAGCGAGAATCGCGTGCTCAATCCTGAAGGTTTGCGTTTTGCCGACGAGTTCGTGCGCCACAAGGTGCTCGATGCCATCGGTGATCTGGCGCTGTCCGGCCATCCTTTGCTGGCGACCTACAAGACCATGCGCGGCGGCCACAAGCTCAACCACGCGGTGTTGTCGGCGCTGATGGCCGACACCTCGGCCTGGCGGGTGGTCGAGGCGCCGGCTGAGGTCGCCCGCCGCTCGCGCGCCTATGCCGATATCGCCGTGGGTGGTCTGGTGGCGCCGGCCTACGGCCCGGACGTGTCCTGACCGGATAAGGCGTCAAACGGCGCTTTTGAACGGTTGACGTATCGGTGCCCGCCTTAATCCCGGCCGAATGTGACCCTAATCGCTTGCTAATCGTTTGGCGGGGCCGCGCTTTTTCGTTTACACACGCGTGGTTTAATGGGCTCGGCGGCGGCAAGGCCTGAATGGGCGCCGGCCGCGGCAGCACGCATTTTGTGGTCAGGGGTATCGTGCCAAAGCAGAACGAGCCAAGGAATAGCGCGACGGTGGCGTCTCGCTGGACGCGCTTCGGCAGCAGGGCGATCCGCGCGGTCGCAATGCTGGCGTTGGTGACGAGCCTGGGTGCCTGCACCAATCTGTTCGGCAAGGACGAAACGCCACCGGACGAAGCGCCGGACCGCCTCTATAACGAAGGCCTGTTCCTGCTCAACAACAAGAAGGACCCGAAGGAAGCGGTCAAGCGCTTCGAGGAGGTCGACCGCCAGCATCCGTATTCGGAGTGGGCGCGCAAATCGCTGATTATGTCGGCTTATTCCTATTACGAGGCCGGCTCCTACGACGAATGCGTGACCTCGGCCAAACGGTACATTGCTCTCCATCCCGGTAGCCCGGACGCCGCCTACGCCCAGTTTTTGATTGGCGCGTCTTATTTCGACCAGATCCCGGACATCACCCGCGACCAGGACCGCACGAACAAGGCGCTGGCGTCGCTCGAGGAGGTAATCCGCAAGTATCCGACTAGCGAATACGCGGTCAGCGCCAAGCAGAAGATAGAGATCGCGCGCGACCAGCTTGCCGGCAAGGAAATGCAGATCGGCCGCTATTACCTGGAAAAGAAAGATTACACCGGCGCCATCAACCGTTTCAAAATAGTCGTGACCCAGTATCAGACCACCCGCCATGTCGAGGAGGCGCTGGAGCGGCTGACCGAATCCTACATGGCGCTGGGTATCGTCGACGAAGCCCAGACCGCAGCGGCGGTCCTCGGGCACAATTTCCCGGACAGCGAGTGGTACAAGCACGCCTATGCTCTGGTGAAGGGCGGCGGCGTCGAGCCTAACGAGAACAAGAGTTCCTGGATCAGCCGGGCGTTCAAGAAAATCGGGCTGGGTTGAACCGAGGCTAGCTATGCCGGGCATGACGAATCTTTGATACAAGGTCGCCATGCTCTCCCGACTTTCGATCCGTGACATCGTCCTTATCGACCGGCTCGACATCGATTTCGCCGCGCGTCTGGCCGTGCTGACCGGCGAGACCGGCGCCGGCAAGTCGATCCTGCTCGACGCCTTTGCGCTGGCGCTCGGCGGTCGCGGCGACCAGTCGCTGGTGCGCCAGGGTATCGACCAGGGTCAGGTGACGGCCGTATTCGAGGTCGCAAGCCGCCATCCGGCGCGCGAGATTCTGGCTGCAAACGGCATCGCCGCCGAGGACGAACTGATCCTGCGCCGCGTGCAGTTAAGCGACGGCCGCACCCGCGCTTTCGTCAACGACCAGCCGGTCAGCGTCCAGGTGCTCAAGCAGCTTGGCACCGTGCTGGTCGAAATCCACGGTCAGCACGACGATCGCGCGCTGGTCGATGCCGCCACCCATCGCAGCCTGCTCGACGCTTACGGAGCGCTGGAAGCCGACGCCGTCACCGTTGCGTCGCTATGGGAGGCGCGCCGCGCTGCGCAAGATGCCGTCGATCAACATCGCGCCAATATCGAGCGGGCTCAACGCGAAGCCGAATGGCTGCGTCACGCGGTGACCGAACTCGGTAAGCTGGCGCCGCAAACCGGCGAAGAGACCACGCTCTCGACCCGCCGCAGCGTGATGATGCAATCGGAAAAAGTCGCCGAAGATTTGCGCGACGCTCACAACGCCATCGCCGGCCCGAAGTCGGCGGTGCCGGGCCTGTCGCAGATTGCCCGTCGGCTGGAGCGGCGCGCGACGCAGGCGCCTTCGCTGGTCGAACCGTCAGTCAAGTCGCTCGAGGCGGCGCTCAATGCGCTCGACGAAACCCGCATTCACCTCGAAGCCGCTTTGCGCGACGCCGATTTCGATCCCGTTGAGCTGGAACACAACGAGGAGCGGTTGTTTGCGCTGCGCGCTGCCGCGCGCAAATATAATGTCCCGGTCGACGATCTCGCCGCGCTTGCGCGCAAGTATAATGACGACATCGCACTGATCGATGCCGGCGAGGAGAAGCTGAAGAAACTGGTTGCCGCCGCCGCCAAGGCGCAAGCCGATTTCAACGCCGCCGCCGACGCGCTGTCGAAGGCGCGCGTCAAGGCCGCCACCAAGCTCGGCAAGGCGGTCAATGCCGAATTGCCGCCGCTCAAGTTGGATCGCGCCAAGTTCTCGACTGAGATCGTCACTGACGTTGCGGCCGCGGGTCCCAACGGCATCGACCGGGTCGAGTTCTGGGTTCAGACCAATCCCGGCACGAAACCAGGGCCGATGATGAAGATTGCCTCCGGCGGCGAACTCGCGCGCTTTTTGTTGGCGTTGAAAGTGGTGCTGGCCGATCGCGGTTCGGCGCCCACGCTCGTGTTCGACGAGATCGATACCGGCGTTGGCGGCGCGGTGGCCGATGCCATCGGGATGCGGCTGGCGCGGCTCGGCCGCAACGTGCAGGTCCTTGCCGTCACCCACGCGCCCCAGGTGGCGGCGCGTGCCGACCGGCATTACGTCATCAGCAAGGATGCGCTCGACAAGGGCAAGCGTGTCGCGACCCGCGTGATCGAGGTGGCCGAAGAGCGCCGCCGCGAGGAAATCGCCCGCATGCTTGCCGGCGCCGAGATCACCAATGAGGCCCGCGCGGCTGCTGAACGGCTGATCAGGGCGGCGTCGTAATCATCCATCGGCGTCATGCCCGGCCTTGTGCCGGGCATCCACGTCTTTAAATTGTTCGCAAAGAAGTCGTGGATGGCCGGGACAAGCCCGGCCATGACGGGAAAATGGCCAAAGCGCAAATCAAGACCGACAAGACCCCCGTCGAGCTGCTGACAAAAAAGCAGGCTGCGGCCGAGCACGCGCGGTTGCAAACCGAAATTGCCGGGCACGACAAGCGTTACTACCAGCAGGACGCGCCGGTCGTCAGCGATGCCGAATACGATGAATTGCGCAAACGCTACAACGCAATCGAAGCGCGGTTTCCCGATCTGCGCACGCTTGAATCATTGTCGCTGAAAGTCGGCGCCGCGCCCACCGGGCGATTCAAAAAGGTTCGTCACGCGATCCGCATGTTGTCCCTCGACAACGCATTTGCCGATGAAGACGTCATCGATTTCGTCGGCCGCATTCGCCGCTTTCTCAATCTGAGCGAAGACGAGAAAATCACGTTCAGCGCCGAACCTAAGATCGACGGCCTGTCGATGGCGCTACGCTACATCGATGGCGAACTGGTCACCGCTGCCACGCGTGGCGATGGGGAGGAAGGCGAGGACGTCACCGCCAATATCCGCACGCTTGAAGACGTGCCGCAAAAATTAAAAGGCAAGCACGTGCCGCCCACATGCGAGGTGCGCGGCGAGGTCTACATGACCAAGCAGGCATTCCTTGCACTCAACGAGCGCCAGAAGGCCGCCGACGAACAAATCTTCGCCAACCCGCGCAATTCAGCGGCCGGCTCCCTGCGCCAGAAGGACCCGTCGATCACCGCGTCGCGTCCACTCGGCTTCTTCGCTTACGCCTGGGGCGAGATGACCGACATGCCGGCGGACAGCCAATCCGGCATGATCAAGTGGTTCGAAAAATGCGGCTTCAAGACCAACCCGTTGACCAAAATCTGCCACTCGGTCGACGAGTTGATCGCCTTCCATCGCCAGATCGGGGAGCAGCGCGCCGGTCTCGATTACGATATCGACGGCGTCGTCTATAAGGTCGATCGCCTCGATTGGCAGGAGCGCCTGGGTTTCGTCTCGCGCACGCCACGCTGGGCCATTGCGCATAAATTCCCGGCCGAACGCGCCATGACGGTGCTCAAGGATGTCATCATCCAGGTCGGGCGCACCGGATCGCTGACGCCGGTCGGCAAGCTGGAGCCTATCGGTGTCGGCGGCGTCATCGTGCAGAACGTGACACTTCACAATGAGGACTACATCAAGGGCATCGGCGGCGATGGCGAGCCGCTGCGCGAAGGCCGCGATATTCGCATCGGCGATACCGTCATTGTGCAACGCGCCGGCGATGTTATCCCGCAGGTGGTCGATGTGGTCCTCGACAAGCGGCCGAAATCGGCCAAGCCCTATCATTTTCCGAAGAAATGTCCGTGCCCGCTCAAAACCGACGTGGTGCGGGAGGAAACCGCGGCCGGCGAGGAGGGCGCGCGTACGCGCTGTACCGGTGAGTTCGCCTGTCCGTTTCAGAAAATACAGCATCTCATCCAGTTCGCGTCGCGCCGCGCCTTCGACATCGAGGGCCTGGGCGAAAAGCAGATCGAATTGTTCTACGAAGAACAATGGGTGCGCGAACCGGCCGATATTTTCACGCTCCAGGCGCGCAACGGCAAGATCAAGCTGGAGGACATCGAGGGGTATGGCGAAACGTCGGTGCGCAATCTGTTCGCCGCCATCGACGAGCGCCGCACGATTTCACTCGAACGGTTCATCTATGCGCTCGGCATCCGTCAGGTCGGCGAGACCACGGCGCTGGCGCTGGCGCGGGGTTATGGCTCTTGGCAGGCATTCCATGATGCGGCGCTGAAAGTTGCCAAGGATGATGAGGAGGCCAAGGCCGAGATGGATGCGCTCGATCAGATCGGCGACACCGTGATTGCCGCCATCGCCGCTTATTTCGGAGAGAGCCACAATCGCGGCATCGTCGAGCGGCTGACGCGTGAGGTGGAAATCTTAGACGCCGAAAGGCCGAAGACGGATTCGAAGATCGCTGGCAAGACAGTGGTTTTCACCGGCGCGCTTGAAAAGATGACGCGCGACGAAGCGAAAGCCAATGCCGAGCGTTTGGGGGCGAAGGCGGCCGGCTCGGTGTCGAAGAAAACGGATTATCTCGTCGCCGGTCCAGGTGCCGGGTCGAAGCTCGCCGAGGCCAAGAAGCATGGCGTCACGGTGCTGACCGAAGACGAGTGGCTGAAGCTCATTTCCTGACAGCACAGGTTCACTGCGCTGCCAATCTTTCTCCGACGCCCTCCCGCATCCGTGATTTGCCTGTGACCCGGGTGCACCGTAACCCTTGAGAGTACAATCCAAGAGGGTCAGCATCATGAACGTCATCCGCCGCCGTGGCTGGGAAATCCCGGAAAGCCAACTGACCCCTGAGCATCTTGCCTTCAATCGGCGCAAGTTCCTGGTTGGCGGGACGAGCGCGCTCGCCCTGACTGCCACGTTTACCGGCGGGCAGGCCGAAGCCCAGCGCGTCAGCGACGTCGCCAATCTGCCGGACCCGACCGCGAGCCTCTATCCAGCCAAGCTCAATCCGAAATACACGCTCGATCGGCCGATCACCGACGAGAAGATCAACGCCCATTACAATAATTTCTACGAATTCAACTCCACGAAGGAGGTCGCCGATCAGGCCCAGAAACTGCCGATCCGGCCCTGGACCGTCAAAATAGACGGCATGGTCGAAAAGCCGATGGAAATCGGCATCGACGACCTGATCCGCAAAATGACCCTTGAGGAGCGCACCTACCGCCACCGCTGTGTCGAGGCCTGGGGCATGGCGATCGCGTGGACCGGCTTCCCGCTAGCCAAACTGGTCGATTTGGCCAAGCCTCTCGGCTCGGCCAAATACGTGCAGATGGAAACCTTCATGGATCCCAAAATCGCGCCCGGTCAACGCGCAAGCTGGTACCCCTGGCCCTATGTCGAGGGGCTGACGATGGCCGAAGCCACCAACGAGCTGACCTTCATCGCCACGGGCGCCTATGGCCACCCGATGGCCAAACAGCACGGCGCACCGCTTCGTCTGGCGACACCCTGGAAATACGGCTTCAAGTCGATCAAATCGATTGTCCGTTTTTCGTTCGTCGAGAAGCGGCCGAAAGGCATGTGGGAGCAGCTTCAGGCGTCGGAATATGGCTTCTGGGCCAATGTGAATCCGGAGGTGCCCCATCCGCGCTGGAGCCAGGCCAGCGAGGAAATCATCGGCACCGGCGAGCGCAAGCCGACGCTGTTATTCAACGGTTACGGGGAATTCGTGGCCGACCTCTATAAAGGGCTCGAAAAAGAGCGTCTTTGGGCCTGAGACGATCAGGTCTGGACAAATAGTTATACTGAATTTATACGGCCGTTCTGGCCCGGCGAGCTATCGTTTGTCAGAACCCAAAGGGGCGAAAGACCCTTACCACCCGATTACGCCGGGTTCCACCCAATAGGCCGGTCGTCAATCCGGCTCTGTTTTAGGAAATGTCCAGGAAACAACCCATGAAAAAAACATTTGCGTTTATCGGCGCCGCGATCGCCGCCATCGCCCTGTCCGGCCCGCCGGCCAATGCCCAATCTCCGATTATCATCAAATTCAGCCACGTCGTCGCCAACGACACGCCGAAGGGCAAGGGGGCTCTCAAGTTTAAGGAATTGGCTGAGAAGTACACCAACGGCAAGGTGAAGGTCGAGGTCTACCCGAACTCGCAGTTGTTCAAGGACAAGGAAGAGATGGATGCGCTCCAGCTCGGCTCCGTCCAGATGCTGGCGCCTTCGACCGCCAAATTCGCTCCGCTCGGCGCCAAGGAATTCGAGGCGCTCGACCTGCCGTGGCTGTTCAAGGACGACGCGACCTATGCCAAGGCCATGAAAGGCCCGGTCGGCAAATACCTGTTCTCGAAGCTCGAGCCCAAGGGCATCCACGGTCTGGCTTACTGGGACAACGGCTTCCACATGGTCTCGGCCAACCGCCCGCTGCTCAATCCGACGGATTTCCAGGGCCTCAAGGTGCGCATCTCGGGCTCCAAGGTCGCCGACCAGTATTTCCGTATCCTCGGCGCCATTCCCCAGATCATGGCGTTCTCGGAAGTCTATCAGGCGCTTCAGACCGGCGTGGTCGATGGCTGCGAAAACACGCCGTCGAACTATCTGACCCAGAAGTTCGACGAAGTGCAGAAGGACATCACCGTCTCCAATCATGCGCATTTGCAGTACGCGGTGATCGTGAACTCGAAGTTCTGGTCGGGCCTGCCGAACGATATCCGTGGCCAGCTTGAAAAAGCGATGGATGAAGCAACCGACTACACCAACTCGATCGCTCACACCGAGAACGTCGACGCGCTTGCCGAGATCAAGAAGAAGGGCAAGGCGACGCTGCACTATCTGACCCCCGAGCAGGTTGCCGCCTGGAAAACCGCGATGGCGCCGACCTACAAGTGGGCCAAGGGCCGCGTCGGCCAGGAAGTGCTCGACGTGCTGTCGAAGGAACTCGACATCAAGATGAACTAACGCTTCAATACAAATTCTAGGACGATCGGCCGGGAATGATGAATTCCCGGCCGCATTTGCTCACAGGGGACGTTGAGCAAAAAGTTCAGAACCGGTATCTTTCAAGCCGGCGCCGTGGGGGGATTTCCGTGCTGATTCGTTTGCTCGACCGTCTTGAAGAATGGCTGATTGCGAGTTTGATCGCGGCGGCGACATGCCTCATCTTTGTCGCCGTGGTGCATCGCTACAGCACCGGCGCGGCCATCGACCTGTCAAAGTGGGCGACGGCCAATGGCCTGACCTTCCTTGCCACCCCATTGCTGGCGATCTTCCAATGGCTGGCCGCCTGGGACCTGTCATGGGCGCAGGAACTCTGCATCTATATGTTCGTCTGGATGGCCAAGTTCGGCGCGGCCTATGGCGTGCGCACCGGCATCCACGTCGGCGTCGATGTTTTCGTCAACATGCTCAATCCGGCGTCGCGCAAGCGCGTGATCGTGTTCGGCCTGTTGTGCGGCGCATTGTTCACGGTCACCGTTGCGATCTTCGGCGGGGCTTTCGTCTGGAAGGTCTATTTCACCGGCATTCGTTCGAACGATCTCGAAGTCCGAATGTGGATCGTGTTCTCGGCGATCCCGCTCGGCTCCGGCCTGATGTGCTTCCGCTTTCTTCAGGTCGCCTGGTGGTTCTTCTGGACCGGCGAACTGCCACATCATGATGCCGCCCACGTCGATGGCATCGAGGCTGTCGAAGCCGTTGACGGCCTGCACCCCCAACCGGTCGCGGCGGAGCCGCAAACCCGCAGGTCGAGTCCGCTCGCCCTCATCATCATTCTCGTACCGCTATTGATCGTCGCGGTCTGCTTTGCGCACGAAGCGCATCTCATTACCCTGCCGCAGGGCGCGCGCGCCCTGATCCTGTTCACGCTACTGCTGGCTCTGATGTTCACCGGCATGCCGGTGTCGATCGCGCTCGGTCTGACCGTGCTGACGTTCATGTTCACGCTGACCGAGGTGCCGACGGAGTCGGTGGCGCTCAAGCTGTTCACGGGTCTCGAAAGCTTCGAGATCATGGCGATCCCGTTCTTCATCCTGGCGGGGACGTTCCTGACCCACGGCGGCGTCGCCCGGCGCATGATCAATTTCGCCACGTCGATGGTGGGGCATTGGTATGGCGGCCTCGGTCTCGCCGGCGTCCTGGCCTGCGCACTGTTTGCCGCCGTGTCGGGGTCTTCGCCGGCGACCGTGGTCGCGATCGGTTCGGTGATCCTGCCGGCAATGGTGGCGCAGGGGTTCCCGAAGCGTTTCGGCGCCGGCGTCATCGCGACCTCCGGCGCGCTCGGCATCCTCATTCCGCCGTCGATCGTGATGGTGCTTTATGCGGTGGCGACCAATACGTCGATCGGCAAGCTGTTCATCGCCGGCGTCATTCCCGGCATTATTCTGGCCACGATGCTTGGCGCCACGACCTGGTATCGCGCCTGGCGCGGCGGCTATCCGCGCATGCCACGTGCGACATTCAAGCAGCGCTGGCTGGCGTTCCGCGAGTCGGTCTGGGGCCTTCTGCTGATATTCATCGTGATGGGCGGCATCTATTCCGGTCTGTTCACGCCAACCGAGGCCGCGGCCATGAGCGCGGTCTATGCCTTCGTCATCGCCGTCTTCGTCTACAAGGACATGACGCTCGCCGACGTGCCGCGTGTGTTGCTGTCGTCGGCAAATCTGAGCGCGATGCTGCTCTACATCATCACCAACGCGATCCTGTTCTCGTTCCTTCTGACCTTCGAGAACATTCCGCAGCAACTGGCGGAGTGGATCATTTCGATGGGCCTCGGCTGGATCAGCTTCCTGCTCGTGGTCAACCTCATGCTGCTGCTTGCCGGCAACGTGATGGAGCCGTCGTCGATCACCCTGATCATGGCGCCAATTCTGTTTCCGGTGGCGCTCAAGCTCGGCATCGATCCGATCCATTTCGGCATCCTGATGGTCGTCAACATGGAGGTCGGCTTGTGCCATCCGCCGGTTGGCCTCAACCTCTACGTGACGTCGGGCATCGCCAAAATGGGCATTACCGAACTGACCATCGCGGTCTGGCCCTGGCTGCTGACCATGCTGGTGTTCCTGGGTCTGGTCACCTATTGGCCGGCGATGTCGCTATGGCTGCCTAACGCGCTCGGCATGCAGTAACGGAGTGCGCGAACCTTAAGTAAGGGGCCGCCATGGCTGAAAATCGCTCTGGCCGTGTCATCCTCCTAACGGGAGCCGCGGGTGGCATCGGCGCTGTGATGACCGCGGCCTTGCTGGAGGCCGGCCATGCGATTGCTGCGCTCGATCGCGACCGTACCGCGCTGGGCTGCTTGGCCGATGCAAACAGGGCCGCGGGAGATCGCCTATTGGCGATCGCCGCCGATGTTTCGAGCGAAGCAGAATGCAACGCGGCGATAGAGGAGGCCGTCGCGCGTTTTGGCCGTCTCGAGGGCCTCGTCAACAATGCCGGTATCGGGATGAGTTCGATCCGGGGCGACGCCGAGACCCGCCTTCCGGGCATCGAGGAACTGTCGACCGAAATGTGGGACAGTTTCTTCGCCATCAATGTGCGCGCGCCGATGATCCTGACCCGTGCCGCGCTGCCGCATATGCGCCGTTGCGGCTGGGGCCGCATCGTCAACAACACGACGAGCTACAAGACCATGTTGCGTGTCCTGCCTTACGGCGCGGTCAAATCGGCCTTCGAGTCGATGTCGGTCGTGTGGGCGGCCGAACTGGATGGCTCGGGTATCACCGTTAACGTGCTGGTGCCCGGCGGGCCCACCGACACGCCGTTCATTTCCGATGCCGCCGGCTGGGACCGCTCCGCCATGCTGCGGCCGTCCATCATGGCCGCGCCAATCCGCTGGCTGATGTCGGATGCTTCCAATGGCGTCAATGGCCAGCGCTTTACCGCCGGCGCGTGGGACACGTCGCTTCCGCCTGACGAGGCTGCCAGGGGCGCGAGCCGCCAGGCCGGCTGGCCAGAACTGGTGCCCACTACCGGCTGGTGGTGAGCGTCATCTGACGGCCGGCAGGGCTTCCGGGCCTCGACCTCAGTTCCTATCTGGGATGGCAGTGATCGCCGTCATTCGGAGGGAAATCCTTGCGTTCAGCTTCATTCATCCTGACTCTTGTCGTCGCCGCGTCTGCCGCCTTGAGAGCAGCGCCGTCGCAGGCCGCCGACCAGCCGGACCTGATCTTCAAGAAATCGACCGTGTTCAAATGGCTAACGCCGAACGACAAACTTGCCACCTACGGGCTCGACGATCCGCAGGTTGAAGGCGTGGCGTGTCATTTCACCGTGCCTGAGAAGGGCGGTATCAAGGGCTGGATCGGCGTCGCCGAGGAAGTCTCCGATATTTCGCTCGCATGCCGGCAGATCGGGCCGATCAAGTTCAAGGCCAAGTTCGAGCAGGGCGAGGACGTGTTTCGCCAGCGCCGCTCGCTGTTTTTCAAGAAAATGCAGATCGTGCGCGGCTGCGATACCAAGCGTAACGTACTGGTCTATATGGTCTATAGCGATCGAATCATCGAGGGCTCGCCGAAAAATTCGACATCGACGGTCCCTGTGATGCCTTGGGGCGGACAGGGCGAGGTTGAGAAGTGCGCCGACTGGATCGAGAAATAAGCGGCCCGCGATAGCCCTGCGCCCGGAACCCGGATTATGATGGCGTGGTTAGCGATCAGACGATTATGACAGTGAGGAGATTTCCATGTCGATGAACGCATCCGGCGATCGGTCCGATCTTGCGCGCGTGGTGACGACCGCGCTTCACGCGCACTGGAAGCTCTATCTGTTCGAGGGCGTGCTGCTGCTGGTGCTCGGCTTGATCGCCGTGGTGATCCCGCCGCTCGCCACGCTGGCAGTGACGATTTTGTTCGGCTGGTTATTCTTGATCAGCGGCATCATCGGACTTGTGACGACGTTCTGGATGCGGACGGCGCCCGGCTTCTGGTGGTCGCTGGTGTCGGCGGCGCTGGCTGTGCTGGCGGGCGGCTGGCTGCTGGCGCAACCGATTGCCGGTGCGCTGTCGCTGACCGTGATCCTGATAGCCTTCTTCCTGATCGAGGGCATCGCGTCGATCATGTTCGCATTCGACCATAAGCGCGAATTGTCGGGCCAGTGGGGATGGATGCTGATGAGCGGCATCGTCGACCTGGTATTGAGCGCGATGTTGCTGGCCGGCCTGCCGAGCACGGCGGTCTGGGCGCTCGGTCTCCTGGTCGGCATCAACATGATCTTCGGCGGCACGGCGCTGATCGCGATGGCGCTACACGCGCGCAAGGCTGCGCTCTAACAGGCTGCTGAAAAAGTCTTTCCTGCTGGAGCCCCGGCTTTGATGGAATCAAAGCCGGGGCTCTTGCTTTTTGTTTGACGCGTTTTCTTCAGACGAGCCGGTATCCACTTCGCTCGGAAACGCTCTAGCTATCGCCAGCTTCGGCTTCGGCCAGACTGTCGCGCCAGTCCTTGCGCTTGAGAATGAAGGTGGCCGCGGACAGGCACAACAGAACGATGCAAACGGCCAGGAGCCCGGCCGAAATGGGACGGTTGAAGAAGATGAAGTAGTTGCCGTTCGACATGATGAGGGATTGACGCAAAGACTGCTCGAAGATCGGCGCAATAACGAGGCCGAGCACCAGCGGCGCCGGGTCGAAGGAGAATTTGCGCAAGCCGTAGCCGAGCACGCCCATGATTAGCATGATCCAGACATCGACGATCGAGTGGTTCACCTCATAGACGCCGATGATGCAGAACATGATGATCAGCGGATAAAGGTAGGCGTAAGGGATACGCAATACGGTCACGAACAGGCTGACCAGCGGCAGATTGAGCGCCAGCAGCATCAAATTGCCGACATACATCGAGGCGACGAAGCCCCAGAAGATGTCCGCATGTTCGGTGACGAGCTGCGGTCCGGGCGAGACGCCATGCACCATCAGCGCGCCCATCAGAACCGCGGGGATCGGTCCGGTCGGAATGCCGAGAGCCAGCATCGGCACGAAGGCGCCGGTAGAGGCGGCATTGTTTGCCGACTCCGGTCCGGCGACGCCGGCGACCGCGCCTTTGCCGAATTCTTCCGGGTGCCTGGAGAGGCGGCGCTCCAGCGCATATGACAGGAAGCTGGAGATGATGTGGGCCGAGCCGGGGATGATGCCGATGATGAAGCCGAGCAGGGTCCCGCGCCCGATCGGCCAGAAGGCTTCTTTCCATTCCTTGCGGCTCGGCCACAGCTCGCGGAATTTCGGCGCAATCACTTCGCCGGTCACCTTGTGGCTCGGAGTCGACAGGATCTCGCCGAGGCCGAACAAGCCGACTGCGACCGGCACGATGCCGATGCCGTCGCCGAGTTCGATAAGGTCGAAAGAGTAACGGAAATGGCCGGTCATGTTGTCGATGCCGATCATGCCGAGCATCAGGCCGATGCAGGCCATCAGCAATGTGCGGACCAGCGACGATGACGACATGTAGGCGAGGAAGATGAGGCCGAGCACCAGCAGCGCGGTATATTCCGGCGGGCCGAACTTGAGCGCAATGGTGGCGAGCGGCGGCGCCACGACGGTGAGCGCGATCACGCCGAACGTGCCGGCAGCCCAGGAGCCGACGGCGGCGATGCACAGCGCCGCGCCTGCGCGGCCTTTCTTAGCCATGGCGTTGCCGTCGATGCAGGTCATCACCGACGAGGCTTCGCCCGGGATCCGCATCAGGATCGACGTGGTGGAGCCGCCATATTGCGAGCCGTAATAGATGCCGGCGAGCATGATAACGGCCTGCGTGGCGTCGAGCCCGAAGGTGACGGGCAGCAGGATCGAGATGCCTGACAGCGGCCCGATGCCGGGCAGGACGCCGACCAGCGTGCCGACCAGGCAGCCGAGAAAGGCGTACCAGAGATTGTGGAGCTGGAACGCGATGGCAAAGCCATGCGCGAGACTCAAGAGGGTGGTTTCCACGCGGGGCGTTCCTAGAACGAGAATTCGGGCAGCGGCGTCTTCAGTCCGTAGACGAAAGCGAGATAAGTGACGCCGACGATGGCGATGCAATAGATGCCGGCGCGCAACGGGTTGCGGCGCTCGATGCCGGTCAGCACCGCCATCATCATCAGCAGCATGGTGACGATGAAGCCGAGATGCTCATAGAGCAGCGTGGCGGCGGCGGTAATCGCGGTCACCATCAAGGCGTGTTTGCCGTCGGTCCAGTCGAGTTCAGCGAACGGCCCGCTCTCGGACGAAGCGCGCAATATAAGTGCGAAACCGAATACGATGGTCAGCACCGCGACGATCATCGGCAGGAATCCTGAGCCGGGCATCGACAGGTGCCCGACCGGCAGGTTGCCGCTCAGCGCGATGATCGCCACGCCGAATACGACAAAGGCGGCGCCGGCGACATGATCCGCTCGCAAGGTCATGGTGTTCTCCTCCCCCGCGTAGCGCGGGGAGGGGTTAGGGGTGGGGGGCTTGCTGCCACGGCTTCCTCCATCGCTCGTTGAATAACGGCTATAGCACCGTCGCTCCCCTGACGCTTTCGCGGAGGGGAAGTTATCCCTGCTTGCCGATCAGTTTGACCGCTTCGTCGGCGCGTGCGGCATCGGTGGCCCAGAACTTCGCAAATTCTTCGGCGTTGAGAAAATTGTCGTCGAGGCTGAGATTGGTCACCGCGCTCTTGAAGATTTCCGACGCTCCAGCCTTGTTGATGGCGCTGTGCAGCACCGACATCACATCGGCAGGCACGCCTTTGGGCGCGAAGATGCCGACCCACAGATAATATTCGACGTCGTAGCCAAGCTCCTTGAGCGTCGGCACATCCGGCAGGACTTTCGAGCGTGTCGCTCCAAACGAGGCCAGTGCCCGCAGCTTGCCGCTCTTGATGTGCTGAAGAACCGCCGAGGTCGACTGCGTGCTCATCTGCGCATTATTGCCGAGCAGGGCCGTGATCGCCGGTCCGCCGCCATTGGTCGGCAGATGGCGCATGTTGGTCATCCCGGTGGCCTTCTGTAGCAGCGCCACGGGCAAATGGGTGGCGCCGTAAAGACCGCCGGAACTGTAGATGATCGCGGCGTCCGGCTTCTTGGAGCCGTCAATGAGTTCTTTGAGCGTCTTATAGGGCGATTGGGTGTTCACCAGCACCAGAACCGGGTCGGCGACCAGACGCGCCAGGGGGACGAAGTCCGATCGTCTGGTCTTGGGCTGCCGGCCGAACAACTTATCGACTTCCTCGTAACCGGAGATGCCGTTGTTGTGCGACAGCAGCGTATAGCCGTCCGGCTTGGCGGTGGCGCCGACCTGGGCGCCGACCTGACCGCCTGCGCCGGCTTTCGTCTCGACCACCACCGGCTGTTTGAAGATCGGCTCAAGAGCGGACGCGAACGGCCTCGTGATGATGTCGTTCATGCCGCCGGGCGGGAAGGCGTTGAGAATTGTAACGGCGTGGTTCGGAAACGAGTTCTGCGCCAACGCCGGACCGGCGGCGACTGCTGCCGCCGACGCGGCCGTACCAATGACGAAACTTCGACGATCCATCGTAACCTCCCGAGAGAATCCACCGCCCGATCGCGGTATCGTTTTTTAAAGGCGAGACCCGCGCGCTGATCGCGCGCGGGTCTGAACCATTTCAGAGGCGGCGTTCAGCCCTGCACGCGACCGATTTCCCGAACCGCGCCTTCGATGCGCGCGGCGTCGGCGTCCCAGAATTTGGCGAATTCCGCCTGATCCTGATAGCCGAGATCCTGACCGAGATTGGCGATCGCGGTCTTGAACAGATCGGTGTGGGCAGCCTTGTCGGCGCTGGCGCGCATGACTTTGATCGCCTCGGCCGGCGTGCCTTTGGGCGCGAACATCCCGACCCAGAGATAATATTCGATGTTGTAGCCCAATTCCTTCATCGTCGGTACGTCGGGCAGCGCCTTGGACCGCTCGCCGCCGAACATCGCCAGCGGCCTTACTTTGCCGGCCTTGATCTGCGGCATACAGGCGGAAATGGACGACGCCAGCGCCTGCGAGTTGTTGCCGAGGAGCGCGGTGAGCGCGGGTCCGCCGCCGTTGGTCGGCAGGTGGCGAAGCTTGAGATCGCCGGCCGCCTTCATGTAAAGCGCCATCGGAATATGCAGCGCGCCGTACAGTCCCGACGATGAGAACAGAATTTCGTCCGGCCGCTTTTTGGCGTCGGCGGTGAACTCGGCCAGCGACTTGTAGGGCTGCTTGTCGTTGACGACGATCACGCACGGATCGGCGACAAAGCGCGCGATTGGAATGAAATCGGCGCGGGTGAATTTCGGCGTGCGGCCGAACAGATTATCGACTTCGGCAAAGCCGGAAATCGAGGTGATATGCAGTAGCAGCGTATAGCCATCGGGTTTGGCCGAGGCCGCAACCTGCGCCCCGACAGCTCCGGCCGCGCCCGCCTTGGTTTCGATCACCACCGGTTGTTTGACGATCGGCTCAAGGGCTGCTGCAAGCGGCCGGCCGATCACGTCGGCGGCGCCGCCGGGCGGGAACGGATTGATCAGCGTGATGGCGTGCGATGGATACGCATCGGCCGCGTAGCCGGGCCCGACGGCAAGCGCTGCCGCCGCGGCGGCGGTCCCGCCGATGAAATGGCGTCTGTCCATAGTGTCTCCCCTTGCGCGCGGCATTTAAGTCGGCGATGTCGCCGGACCTTGCCGAGTTTTTGTTGTGTGCGCTGACAGTATCGCCTGCACGCCATCCGGCATCAAGCGTCAATGATCGCCACCGCCCGCGTCCAACCGGCGGAACCGCCGCGCACCTTGACCGGAAAGCAGCTCACGG
Source organism: Hyphomicrobiales bacterium (assembly GCA_041691675.1). Taxonomy (GTDB): domain Bacteria; phylum Pseudomonadota; class Alphaproteobacteria; order Rhizobiales; family Xanthobacteraceae; genus Pseudolabrys. Next base: position 25,019 of record JBEPUC010000026.1, read on the forward strand.
TAAATCCGGTCGGCGGCAGGTTTTCGAGATTGTGCAGTTTCTCGATATGACAATAGCCGATCTCGCGGCCGGCGCGATGTCCCTCCCAGATCAGCGAGGCATCGTGCGTTTCGGCGTATTTCTTCATCGTGTGAATGAAAGGCGCATCCCAGCTCCAGCCGTCGGTGCCGGTAACCCGGACGCCGCGCTCGGTGAGGTAGAGCGTCGCCTCGCGGCCCATGCCGCAGCCCTTGGCGACGTAATCGGGCTGACCGTAAGCCATGCCGGCGCTGGTGTTCACCACCACGATTTCAAGAGGCGAAAGTTTATGACCGATGCGCATAAGTTCGGCCTCGACATCCGCAGCAGTCGCGACATACCCATCCGGAAAATGACGGAAGTCGAGCTTCACGCCGGGTTGCAGGCACCAGTCGAGCGGCACCTCGTCGATGGTCAGCGCGCGCTTGCCGTGGTCCATCGTCGAGGCGAAGTGATACGGCGCATCGAGATGGGTGGTGCAATGCGTCGATAATTTGACCCACTCGAAACCCCAGCCTTCCCCATCCGGCAGGTCTTCTTTTTTCAGACCGGGAAAGAATTTGAGAATGTCGGGAGCTGTCGCCTCGTGGTCGAGATAATCGATTTTGGGGCCATAGCCGGGCGGGTCGGCATAGACGGTGTTTTCCAGCGGGATTGAGATGTCGATCACTTGACGCGGCATTTGATTTCCTTTGTCGAATTCATCATGTCACAAGCGCTTTCATTGGAGTTTCAGTCAGCGTGATGACGCTGTCCAGGGAGAGACGCAGACATGCCGGCCTATTGGGTTGCCCGTTCCAAGATCAACGATCCCGTCGAATACAAGAAATACACCGATCTCGTTCCCGGCATCATCGCCAGATTCGGCGGCAAGGTGCTGGCGCGCGGCGGCAAATTTCAGATCATGGAGGGTCCGGACAAATTCCATCGCTTCATCGTCATCGAGTTTCCGACCATGGCGCAGGGCGTCGCCTGCTTCACCTCGCCGGAATATGACGCTGCGGCGGCATTCCGACGCAGCGGCGCCGGCGAGGTAGAGACCATCATGGTCGAAGGCGCGTGACAGGGCTTCCTGCGGTGCAACATGCGCGCCGGCACGCCGGCGCGGTGGTGGTCCCACGCTTTGCCCACCGTTGACCACCCGCGAACCGGCCGCGTTAATTCGTCCAATCCCGTCACACGTGGGTGGACCATCGCGTCCGGCACTGGCATTATTCATTCATCGAATAAAACTAAATCCTCGGGAGGGAGACACAATGAAGCATAGCCTTAAGTCACGAACATTGTCGCGTCTGGCGGGAGCGGGTCTCGCTCTCGTGGCGGGTGCGATGTTTGCCGTCACCGGCGCGCAGGCGCAGGACAAGAACCCGATCAAGATCGGATTCGCCCAGTCGCTGACCGGCCCGCTGTCGCCGAACGGCAAGCAGGCATTGCTCGGTGCCGAAATCTGGCGCGACCAGATCAACAAGGCGGGCGGTCTGCTCGGCCGTCAGGTCGAGTTGAAATATTACGATGACAAGAGCGAGCCGTCCGAGGTCCCCGGCATTTACACCAAGCTGCTCGACGTCGACAAAGTCGATCTCGTTGTTGGAGGTTACGCGACCAACCAGAACGCGCCGGCCATGCCGGTCGTGATCCGGAAGGGCAAGACTTACATCAGCCTGTTTGCGTTGGACGTGAACGACAAGTTCAAATACCCGAAGTATTTTTCGATTCTGCCGACCGGTCAGGATACCAAGGGCTCTTTCACCAAGGGCTTTTTCGAGATCGCCGCCGCGCAGAACCCGAAGCCTAAGACGCTGGCGCTCAGCTACGCCGACGCCGAGTTCTCGCAGAACGCCTGCGAGGGCGCGCGGGCCAACGCCAAGAAGTACGGCTTCAAGATCGTCTACGACAAGGCCTATCCGCCGCCGCCGAAGACCACCGACTTCGCCCCGATCGTGCGCGCAATTAAAGCGGAAAATGCCGACCTCGTTGTTGTCTGCGCCTATCCGCTCGACTCCGTCGGCATTGTGCTGGCGGCAGGCGAAATCGGCCTCAATCCGAAGATGTTCGGCGGCGCGCTGGTCGGCCTGCAAGCGACGTTCTTCAAGGATAAGCTCAAGGCCAAAATGAACGGCATCGTCAACTACGAGACCTGGGTGCCGGATGAAAAGCAGATGTACAAGGGCACCAAGGAATTCTTCGACGAGTATCAGTCGAGGGCCAAGGCTGCCGGCGTCGACCCGCTCGGCTACTATCTCGGCGGCTGGGGCTACGCCCAGTTCCAGGTTCTTGGCGATGCAATCAAGAGCGCCAAGAGCATCGAAGACGATAAGGTTGCCGCAGCGCTGCGGAAGGACAAGTTTGAGACCGTCATGGGTCCGATCAAGTTCGGCAAGAAGGGTGAGTGGGCCGAAAGCCGCATGTTCACCGTGCAGTATCACGACATTCCGGCCGATGCTGGCCTCGATACGTGGCGCGGCATGAGCTATCAGACCGTGCTCGAGCCGAAGAATCTCGAAACCGGCAAGCTGATCTATCCGTACGACAAGGCGCATAAGTAAGCGCGAACTCGACGATCAATGCAAAACGCCGCGGAGAAATCCGCGGCGTTTTTTTTACCTCTCCCCGTTTCGCGGGGAGAGGTCGGCTTTCGAGTGAAACGAGAAAGTCGGGTGAGGGGCCGGCGCAGAGCTTCTACGAACTCGCCCCTTACCCGCTCGCGCCTGAATTGGCGCTCGCCACCCTCTCCGTAAACGGGGAGAAAGATTCACATCCCCAGATAAAACTGGCGGATCAGATCGTTGTTGTTCAGTTCGTCGGCCGAATTGCCTTCAAATTCGATGCGGCCGTGGACGATGACGTAGCCGCGGTCGGCGATGCGAAGCGCTTGCGTGAAATTCTGCTCGGCCATCAGCACCGTCAGGTTGAAATGCTCCTTGAGCTGCTTGATGGCGTCGATGGTGCGGCTGACCAGCAGCGGTGCCAAGCCCACAGATGGTTCATCGACCAGCAATATGCGCGGATTGAGCATCAGCGCCCGCGCCAGCGCCAGCATCTGCTGCTCTCCGCCCGACATTGAACCGGCAAGCTGGCTCTTGCGTTCGGCTAGACGCGGGAAAATCTCGAAGCAGAAATCGAGATTGGTCTTGATGTGCGGCCGGGCCTTCGGCCGGCTGGCGCCGAGCAACAGATTTTCCTCGACCGTCTGGCGCGGGAACAGGCGGCGGCCCTCCGGCACCAGCGCGATGCCGAGATCGACGATCTGCTCTGTAGCGAGGCCGACAAGATTATGGGTGACGCCGTCGATTTCGGCGACGATCTTGCCCTTGCTCGGCCGCACCCAGCCCATGATGCATTTCATCAGGGTGCTTTTGCCGTTGCCGTTGGTGCCGAGAAGCGCGACGGTCTCGCCGCTTTCAACGCGCAGCGACACATTCTCCAGCACCCGCACCGCGCCGTAGGCGGCATCGATGCCCTCGACCGTGATGCGGTTGGTGCTATGTGCCAAGATAAGCTCCCACCACGTCCTTATCCTGAATCACGCTCTGCGGATCGCCATCGGCGATTTTCTTGCCGGACACCAGCACCACGAGCCGCTGCGAGAACGTCATCACCGCGCGCATGATGTGCTCGATCATGACGATCGTGACGCCACGCTCGTTCATGCGGATCAGCAGCGCGACGATGTCCTCGACTTCCGAATGCGACAGCCCGGCCATCGATTCGTCGGCGATCAACAGCTTCGGCTCGGCCGCCATGGCGCGGGCGAGTTCGAGCTTGCGCATTTCGACTTGCGTCAGGTCGGTGGTGTATTTCGAGGCCTTACCCTCGAGCGAGACCAGCTTGAGAACCTCCATACAGCGGTCGTCGAGTTCGGCGTGCGACAGATGAGTGTCGGACCGCGCATTGACGGTGTAGAGCAGGGGAACACGGATATTCTCGGCGACGGTCATGCTTCGGAACGGCCGCGGTAACTGGAAGCTGCGCGCGAGGCCGAGATGGGTGCGCTGGTGGGCGACCATGCCATCGATTTGGGTGCCGTCGAAAGTGACGCTGCCGGTTTCGTTCTGCAACGTGCCGCAAATGCAGTTGACCAGCGTGCTCTTGCCTGAGCCATTGGGGCCGATCAGCCCGAGGCGCTGGCCGCGTGGCACCGAAAGATCAACACCATCCAGCGCGACGAAGCCGCCGAACCGTTTGCCGAGCCGGTCGATGTGCAACAGCGGCGGCGCTGTACCGGTGTCGGTCATGATTTGACCCTTTCGCCGCGTCTCTTGCGTATCGCATCCTGCACCAGCCCGACGATGCCGCGCGGCGCGATGATGACGAAGAAGATCAGCAGCAGGCCGACAATCAGGAGGTTCACCGCCGAAGAGATCGTCACAGTGGCCACCTGTTGCAGCGTACCCAGCAGCAAGGCGCCGACCAGCGGGCCGATCCAGGACGTCGTGCCGCCGATCATCGGCATGGCGATCGAGTTTACCGCATAGGACAGGTTGAAGGCCGATCCGGGTTCGATATAGCCTATATAATAGGGGAATGGCGCGCCGGCCATGCCCATCAGCGCGCCGGAGACGACGGTGGCGATCAGTTTGAGGCGCAGCGTCGGCACGCCGGTGGCTTCCGCCGCCAATTCGTCATCACGGATCGTAGCGAAGCCGACGCCGAGCTTGGAGCGTTCGATCGAGCGGGCGACGACGAGCGCCACGACCACCAGGACCAACATCAGGAAAAACAGAAATTGGATATAGGGGCCGAAGATCGGGATCTCGTTCGGCGGAATGACGTAAGCGCCGCGCGATCCGCCGACGAATGGCCAGTTGACGACGAATGTCTCCAGCACCACCGCCAGCGCCAGCGTGGCGATGGCGAAAAACACACCCCGCAGCCGCAACGTGAGGTAGCCCATGCCGAGGCCGACAAGACCGGAAACCGCCCCGGCCACGACGACCAGAAGCGGCAAAGGCAGCGGGAAGATGAACTGCATCGGTGCGAGAAGGAACTCCGGAAAGATGTCCTCGACCGATTGGCCGACGGTGTAGAAGAAAACCGTCGAATAAACGCCGATGGCGAAAAAGCCGGCCGAGCCGAAATTTACGTAGCCGCAATAGCCGCCGAGAATATTCCAGGCGGTGGCAAGAACAACGTATTGCAGGACGATGTAGCCGGCGAAGAACAGGTAATCATTGCCGACCAGGCGGAATGCCGCGAACAGCGCCGCACCGACCAGAGCCACGATGATGGTGAATACCGGTGTGCGCATTTATCGGCCCAGCAGTCCGGAGGGCCGCACCGCAAGTGTCAGCAGCAGCAGCCCGAAGGAGACGGCCGGCGCCCAGGACGGTCCGTAAAAAGTCGCGGTAATGCTTTCGATCACGCCGATCAGCAGCGCGGCGATCAAGGTGCCGGGCAGACTACCGAGCCCGCCGAGCACGCAGATGGCGAACACGCGGCCGATATATTCGCGGCCCGCCGACGGGATGACCGGCTGGATGATGATGAGAAAAGCGCCGGCCATCGAGCAAGTCGCCAGCGATATGCTGAAGGCGATGCGCTTGATGCGGATCGGGTCGACCGCCATCAGTTGCAATGCCTGCGGGTCCTGCGACACCGCCATCACTGCCCGGCCGATGAATGTGCGCGACATGAAAATTTGCAAGCCGCCGAACATCGCCAGCGATACCAGCGCCGGCACCAGCATGCGGACCGGAAATTCCATCGCGCCGATACTGACGCTGCCGCCAATATAGGGTACGTTGACGGAGCGGTAATCGACGCCGAACACCAGGTTAAGCGCCACCTCGGTGACGAATAGCAGGCCGAAAAAGAACGCCAGTCCGCGCAGCGAATCCTGGCCGTGCCGTTCAAACGACCGATAGTAGATGTCGTAGATTATCATGCCGAGCGCATAGAACGCCGGCAATGCGACGATGGCGATGACGATCGGGTCGACGCCGAGTTGTGAATTGACGATATAGGCGATGTAGGAACCCAGAATGATGAAGCCCGGATGCGCGATGTTGACGATGTCGAGCATGCCGAACGAGATCGAGATGCCGGCTGTCACCGCGGCATAGAAAGCGCCGAGCATCAACCCGGCGATGATGGCATTGATCAGAAGGTCGAAATCCATGGAGCGTCAATCAAGCCGATTGCGGTAATTTGCGCGCTGTCTGGCGGCGCAGCGGGAACATCGGGGATAAGGTCATCGGCGCGTCGGGCGCCAGGGCGCACCTGTCCGGGCGGGCTGCTGCTGCCTCGATCGACTTCGCCAGTCGCCCTTCATGTGCCCTCCCTAGCGCCGTTTATATGATTGCGTTTCTATTGCGACGCAGTTTGCAGGAAGCCCGGCGGCTTGGCTAGCCTGTTGGTGGACAAACACAACCTTTCCCGCGCGACAAAACGAAACGCCCGCCACCGGCGGGCCGGGCGGCGGGCGTATTCGTCACGAATCGTTGGTCAGGCCGCGGCCTGTGGGCGCACGCCCGCCGGCAGCGGCATGGGCTTGTTCGCGCTGTCCTTGAATTCGACGGTCATGAACACAAGTTCGCGATCGCCGAGATTGGTCAGATCGTGGACCTTGAACTCACCCTTGCCATAGCTCTCATGGCGGGTCTCTCCCGGCTGATACGTGTACTCAACGGTGGTGCCATCATGCACGTGCTGACGGCCCCGTCCGCCGGACACCGAGGTCCAGAAATAATCCAGTACATGACGGTGAAAGCCGATGCGTTCTCCGGGCGCGAGCCGGATAATCCAGACGCGGCTGCGCTCGTTCTCCGACAGCAAGGTTGAACCGACGCACGGGTTTGGATTCTGCGCTTCCCGATCGAATTCGGCGGCGATCTCGGGGGCCCAGCGTGCGGTGTCCTTTTTCTCGGCTGACTTGTCGAGCATGGTCATCGCCATAGCAATTCCTCCACTGCCTGTTTGATGTCATATATAGACCAAACAGCGGCCGACGGAAAGATTGGGGAAACGCATTTGGCGGCGGATGAAATAAGACGAGCCGCCATTATCGGCGGTTCGATGAGCGGCCTGCTCACCGCGCTGCTGCTGCGGCGGGCCGGTTGGGCGGTCGACATATACGAACGTGTCGAAGGCGAATTGTCCGGCCGCGGCGCCGGCATCGTTGCGCAGCCGGAATTGATCGCGCGTCTCAAGGCGCTGGGGCTGGCGACCTCGGAACTCGGGGTTCGGATTGCACAACGTCAAATTCTCAACGTGCGCGGCGAGGTCACGCGGACGCTGGAGTGTCCCCAGGTGGCGACGGCTTGGGAACGCCTGTACCGGCTTCTCCGCGACGCCTTTCCGCCGGCAAACTACCATCGGGGCAAGGCGCTGACGGGGTTTGAGCAAAGGCCGGGCGCTGTACACGCTCATTTTTCCGATGGCGAAAGCATCGATGTCGATCTGCTGATCGGCGCCGACGGCATACGGTCCAGCGTGCGCCAGCAATGTCTGCCCGACGTCATACCGCTTTATGCCGGTTATACTGCATGGCGGTCGCTGGTCGCCGAGGACGCCATCCCGTCCGAGGTTCACGCCGCGATTTTCGATATCATGTCGTTCGGCCTGCCGCCGGGCGAGCAATTCCTGAGCTATCCGGTCGCCGGTCCGGACAATGACCTACGTCCCGGTCAGCGCCGCAGTAATGTGATCTGGTATCGTCCGGCCGGCGAGAAGGACAAGCTGCCGTGGCTGCTCACCGACGCCACCGGCAAGCGGCACGACATCTCCATTCCGCCGCCGCTGATCCAGCCCGAGGCCATCGCCGACATGCGCGCTGCCGCAGAGCGCCTGCTGGCGCCGCAATTCCGCGCGATGGTGCGGCTCATCGCCGAGCCGATTTTGCAGCCGATCTACGATCTCGTTTCGCCGCGCATGGCGTTCGGCCGCGTGGCGATAGTCGGCGACGCCGCGTTCGTGGCGCGGCCGCATGTGGGTGCTGGCGTGTCGAAGGCCGCCGACGATGCGGCGGCGCTGGTGGAGGCTCTACAAAGGTACGACGATGTCGAAAGCGCGCTGAAGGCATTCGAGTCAGCCCGGCTGCCCGACAATCTTCGCATCATTGAGCGCGCCCGGCATCTCGGCGCGTTCTTGCAGGCGACGATGACGCAGGAGGAACAGGCGAGGGCGGGGAAGCACTCGACGGATGCCGCTGTGATCGAGGAGACGGCGACGCTAGATTTTCTGTATGGGTGAGTAAGTCCGCTCGTCCCCGCGAAAGCGGGGACCCAGGTCTTAACCAGCGTTTAGTAGAAGAACTGGATTCCAGCTTTCGCGGGAACGAGCGGAGATCCGGGACACCTCAGAGGCTACAGTCCCAGCAGCTTCGTCAGATTCCCCCCGCAAATCTTCGCTCGCGTCGTGTCGTCGAAGCTCGCGACCGAATTGACGTGGCCGATCGGGTCATATTCCATCATGTCGAACGGATAATCCGTGCCCATGATGATGTGGTCCACACCGAACACATTGACCAGCGCCTCAAGCTGGCCGGGCGTGAACACGACAGTGTCGGAATAGACCTTTTTCAGATACTCGGTCGGCGCCTTCGGCAGTCCGGCATGGCTATCGGAGCGCGCACCCCAGGCGTGATCGATGCGGCCGGCGTAGCCGCCGAGATAGCCGCCGCCATGCATGGCAAAAATCTTGAGGTTCGGATGGCGCTCCAGGACGCCGTCGAAAATCAGGTAGTGCAGTGCCAGCGTGGTTTCAAATGGATTGCCGACGACATTGTTGAAATAAAAGCGCGACAACCGTTTGCCTTCGGTAAAACCGTTGGGATGAATGGCGACCAGCGCACCCAGTTCCTCGGCTTTTTTCCAGAACGGTGCGAATGCGGGATCGGACAATTCCCGCCCGGCAACATTCGTGAGAATTTCGACGCCTTTGAATTTCAGCGTCTTCATCACGTATTCAAGTTCTTTGGCCGCCTCATTGCCGTCCTGCATGGGAACGGTGCCCACCGGAATGAAACGGTCGGGGTGTTTTGCGACGAACTCGGCGACGCCGTCATTGACCATCCTGGCCGCCGGCACCGCATATTCCAGCGCGACCGTATGATAGAGCTGCGGCGGCCCCGGCATCACCAATTGCCGGTCCACGCCCATCATATCCATGATCGCGAAGCGCTGGTCGTAGCTCACCATGCATTCGCTGATGTCCACCTGCTGTTTGTTATTGATTTCCGTGGACTCGGCCGAGGAGAAATGCGCCAGCGGAATGGTCGAAAGATCGAGATGCGGCTTGATGTAGGCGCCGGCCGCCGGAACGCCGATGTGGGTATGCGAGTCGATGGTTGTCGACTGTGGTCGCGCCTCGCGGCCGGGCTTGCCGTGTTTGCGCGCGGCGGTGTTGGCATATTTATTCCAGATTGGCATTCGTAGGTCCTTATCAAGTTCTCATTTGTCATCGTCCGCGAAGGCGGAGGATCCGGTAACCCCGGTATGTCCGAGGTTTAATGACAGCCGTCAGCTAGTGCTGGATGCCCGTCTTCGCGGGGCACGACAGCCAGGGCTAAAATACCCCTAAATGCAGCCGCAGCAGGGCATCGTCCTGCTTCAATGCCGCCGGGGTCGAGACCACCGCCACGGCACCCGTATTGAGGATGATGATATCGTCGGCGACATCGAAAACCAGCGTCGGATTCTGTTCGACCAGAATGATCGACAGCCCGCTCTCCTTGAGCTTGCGGATGGTAGCCATCACCTCGGCGACGATCTGCGGGGCCAGCCCTTCGGAAGGCTCGTCCATCAGCAACACGCGCGGATTGCCCATCAAGGCCCGCCCGATGGCGAGCATCTGCTGCTCGCCGCCCGACAGGTGCGCCGCCATCTGGCCGGTGCGTTCCTTCAGGCGTGGAAACATCGCGAATATGGTGTCGAGGTCCCAGGCCGTGTGCTTGCTGCCCGGATCGGGCTTCCTGGCAGCGACGATCAGGTTCTCGCGGACCGTCAGGCTTTTGAAGATGCGACGGCCCTGCGGCACAAGCGCCACGCCGCGTGCGGCGATCATTTCCGGCGGCAGCTTCGTGACCGGCTCGCCAAACACCCGCACCACGCCGCGCCGGGCCGCCAGCAGGCCCACGCCGACACTCATGCAGGTGGACTTTCCGGCGCCATTGCGGCCCAGAAGGCCGAGCATGCGGGCCTCGCCGAGCGAGAACGACACGTTCTGCAAGACGTGACTGTCGCCGTAGAAGGCATCGACATTTTCGAGCGTGAGCGCTTCAGTGGCCAAAATAGACCTCCCGCGTACGAGGATCATCGACCACTTCGGCGCGGCTGCCTTCCACGATCACTTCGCCGAAATGCAGCAGCGTGATGCGTTCGGCGAATTCGAGCGCCACGTCCATGTTGTGTTCGATCATCACGATGGTGACGTCGCGCGGAATCGCCATCAGGCACTTGTGAACGTCGCGACGCTCGTCAATCGACAGGCCGGCAAACGGCTCATCAAGCAGCAACAGCTTCGGTTCCTGCGCCAGCGCCATCGCGATCTCGACGCGCCGGCGTTCACCGTAGGATGTTTGCGCCAGCGGCCGGTCGGCGATGTGGCTCAGGCCCACCCGCGCCAGCGCTTCATGCCCGCGCTCGACCAGATGTGACTGCCGCCTCATGTCGAGCAACGGGTTCCAGCGAAGCGGAGAAAGTCCGAGCAGTGCCATCGATACGTTATGAATGATGGTGTCGTGCGGAAACAGCGTGATGATCTGATAGGTGCGTGCCATGCCCATATGCGGCCGGCGTCGGCTCGGCACCCGGGTAATGTCGTTGCCGAACAGGTGGATCGAACCGGAATCCGGCGCGAACTCGCCGGTAATCAGGTTGAACAGGGTTGTCTTGCCCGCGCCGTTGGGGCCGATGATCAACCGCCTCTCGCCTGGCATGACTTCCAGATTGACGCTGCGGGTGACATTCAGTCCTCCGAACGACTTGCAGAGGGCGCCGAGCGTGAGGGCGCTCATTGTTTTGTCTCCGCGGCTTTTGTAGCGCGCCAGCCGCGCGTGCGCCGCCACGCCAGACGCCATAGCCGCGCGCTGCCGGGCACCAGGCCTTCCGGCATCAGGATGACGATAGCGACAAAGATGGCGCCGAGCAGGAAATTCCAGCGTGTAAGATAAGCGCTGACCACGTTCTTCACGATAATGACGAGTGTCGCGCCGACGACCGGCCCGAGCAGCGTGCTGGCGCCGCCGGAAATCACCATCAACAATACCTCCGCCGAAGCGGTGAGCGAGAGTGTCTGCGGGCTGATGAATTGATTGTAGTAGACGAACAGGATGCCGGACACGGCGGTGAGCAGGCCGGAGAGCATGGACGCCCAGAAGCGGATGGCCCAGACGTGATAACCGAGCGCGTTCATCCGCCGCGGTTGGTCTCGCACGCCCTTCAGCGCGGCGCCGAGCGGCGAGTTCACGAAGACTGCAACCACCGCCAAAGAGAGGACAAAGACAATCAGCGTCGTATAATAGAAGGCGTCGGCCGAGGTGAGCGAAATGCCGAAGGGCTGCGGCCGGCTGTGTACGCTAATGCCGTTATCGCCGTTGGTGACGCTGATCCAGCGATAAGCGAGGCCCCAGACGATCTCGCCGAGCGCCAGCGTGATCATGATGTATCCGATGCCGGACGCTCGCAGCGACAGTACGGCATAAAGCGCCGTTGAGGCCATCGCGACTACCAGCGCAACAAGAATCGCGGCCGGATGGCCGAAGCCGGCTTGCAGCAGATAACCGGTGGCATAGGCGGCGATGCCGAACAGAGCGGCATGACCGAGCGACACCAGCCCGCCATAGCCCGCCAGAATATTCAGCCCGATGGCGAAGACGGCGTAGAACAGGATTTGGCTGGCGACGTTGAGATAATAAACGCCGGATATCCAGAAGGGCAGCGTGACGAGCACGACAGCAGCGGCCGCCAAGGCGATGACGCGGGCGTTCATGAGCTAAACCGGCCGAAAAGGCCCTGCGGCTTGAACAGAAGCACCAGCAGCATGGGCAGGAAAAGGACAAAATAGGCGAGTTCCGGCAGCAGCGCTTGTCCGAAATTGTAGATGAACCCGATAATGATGCTGCCGAAAAAAGAGCCGAGCAGGCTGCCCGAGCCGCCGAGAATGACGACGACCAGCGCCAGCGGTAGCATGTCCTGGTCGAGCCCGGGATAGACCGAAAGAATTGGCGCTCCGATGATGCCGGCGAAGGCCGCAAGGCCGGAGCCAAGGGCAAATACGGTGGTGAACAGTTGCGATACCCGGATGCCGATGACGCGCGCCATATCGGGATCGTCCACGCCGGCGCGGATCATGGCGCCAATGCGCGTGCGATCCAGCAACAACCACAGCCCGATCGCCACGACGGCGGCGATCACGATGATAGCGAGACGATAGAGCGGGAACACCAGCGGGCCGAAGCGCACGAAGCCGGCGAGAAGCTCCGGCGTCGGCACCGAGAGCGGATCGCCGCCCCATACCATTAAGCAGAAGTCGGCGACCATGAAGGAGACGCCGAGCGTGACCAGCACCTGCGCCGAGGGCTGGCCCGGAAGCTGCCGCAGCAGCAGCCGTTCCAGCACCGCGCCGGATGCGGCAACGAGGATTGCCGCGAGCAGCGCGGCGATCCAGAAATTGAAAACCATGCCGAGCAGGCCGCCTACGAGCGTCGCGCCGAAATATGCCCCGAGCATGAACAACGATCCATGCGTCAGGTTGGGAATGCGCATCAGACCGAAGATCAGCGAAAAGCCGGACGACAGCAGGAACAGCAACCCGCCGAAGGTGATGCTGTTTACCGTTAGCACCAGATAAAAGCTCATCGCGACCTTGTTTCGTGCGTGTCCCGGATAGACCGCGGACGCCTGTCAGGGCGCCCGCGGACGAAACCAATCCGCCTTACGACTTCAGTGGCGGATAGTCGCGCGAATACACCGGCTGGGACAAGAATTTCTTCTCGTCATAGGTCCAGAACTGGCTCACATCCGGATAGGTCTTGATCACTGTGTTGACCAGCTTGCCGTTCTTGCGCTCGCAATTGCGGATGAACACCGTGCCGACGACGTTGCCGTACTCGTCGAAATGGAAAGGTCCGCGCGGGCTGTCCTTGATCGACACCTTGTGCAGTTCCTCGGCGAAGGCTTTTTTGCTCGCGGCCTTGCCGCCGGACTTTTCCAGCGCCGCGTTGATGCACATACCGGCGATATACATGCCCGCCGAATAACCGCCGGGCAGCACATTATAGTTTTTCTGCATGTCCGCGACGAAGCGCTTGTTGCTCTCCGAGTCGAAATCCGCCGAATACCAGTGCGCGGACTTCACGCCCACGGCCTCGTCGCCGAGGCTGTGCAGCAGCGCATCGTCCATCGCGGTCCAGCCGGCAAGCAGCGGGATTTTCGACTTCATGCCCATCGCCTGATAGGACTTCATGAACTTCACCGGGTTGGAGCCGGCAAAGCCGTTCACGCAGCAATCGACGCCGTCGATCTGCGCGATGTAGGGCGTGTAGTCCGGCGTCACCAGCGGCGGCCATAGCTTCTTCTTGACCGTGCCGCCTTCGTCCTGGAACACGCGCTGGAAGCCGGCCATCTGCTCGTAGCCGAAGGCGAAATCTTCCGAGATCGTGATGGCGGTTTTGTACTTGAGTTCCTTGGCGGCGTAGTCGCCGAGCGGATGCATACATTGCGCCGACGTGGCGGAAGGGCGGACGATGAAGGGATTGACGTGCCGCTGCGTCACATCTTCGGCCGCGGCAAGGCTCAGCAGTGGCGTTTCGTGCTGGCGGACGTAGTCGGTGATCGCCAGAAGTTCGAAGGCAGCGAGCGGTCCGACGATGGTGTCGACGTTACTTCGCTCGATCAGTTCCTGCGCCTTGGTCTTGGCGCCGGCCGGATTGCCGCCGGTGTCGGCGGAGATGAACTCGACCTTGCGGCCGGCAAACGTATAATTCTTTTCCTTCAGATAGGTGACGATGCCCTGTTCCATCTGAATTCCGCCCTGCGCCAGCGGACCGGTCTTAACGGTCAGGAGCCCGAGCTTGAACGGCGCGGCTTGCGCGATGGCTGGTGACGGAAATTTGAACGTTGCGAGCGCCGCACCGGCGGCGGTCGCCGCCATGAATCGACGGCGCGTGACCTTGCGAGACATTGCAGTCCTCCTTGTGTCGCCCGCGGAGGGCGTTTTTGAATGACCGTGTTCGGCCTTAACGGTTGTGCGGCCGCTCGGACAACTTGTTATCGAATGTTCGGTCGAGGTGTCTTGTCGAGCCTCAACTGTCGGAACATCGAGCGACGCTCGGCACCAACGTTCCCTATCATCGACCAATGCCTTCCATGATGTAAAGCCCAGTCGCGACAGATCGTGCAATTCCCGACATGAAACGGCGGCAGCGCGCGCGGCAATTCGACGATAGGAAATTATTTCTCGCATGAATGCGGTCACGATGCGAATGTCGTGTGCGATGAATCGACACATTCGGCTGCATTGGCTATTTATCGGGTAGGGCGCCGGCCGGCATGAAGGCGCCCGTCCCGGAGGCGACACACAATGAGCAATTCCGGCGGGATGATCGCGGTCGACAAGATCGGCGGTCAAGTGCTGTTCCTCAACCCTGAGACTTTCGCGACCGAAGTCACCATCGGTGGTTTTCCCCGTACCGTACACGAATTGTTGATCCTTCCCGAGAGGCGGCTGGCATACGTGCCGATTTATGGCGACGGGATTCATGGCAAGAACCCCAACCCGGGCCATGTCATCGCGCTGATCGACCTGAACGAGCGCGAACACATAGGCGACATCAATCTGCATCCGCACATCGCCCCGCATACGCTCAAACTGGCGCCGGACGGCCTGGTCTATGTCACCTGCGAAGATAGCGGTGTGGTGGTAATTATCGATCCGGCCACGCACAAAATGGTCGATGCCATCGGCTCCGGTTCGACCAATGCGCACCGGCTGATTATTTCGCCGAACGGACAGCGCATCTATACCGAGAACGAGGAAGACGGCGCGGTTTCGGTGATCGATCTGCCCGGCCGCAAGCTTCTGGGCAAAATCAAGGCGCCGCACGCGCTCGCCGGTATCACCATCACCGCCGACGGCAAGACCGTGATCGTCGTCGATGACGAGCAACCGGCATTGTTCCTGATCGATACCGGCAAGGGCGAGGTCGTGCGCACTATCGCGCTCGAAGGCATCCCGAAGCCGGCGCAGATCGCGCGCTTCTCGCCGGACTACAAAACGCTTGGGGTCTCCAGCGTCGCGGGAGACACGCTCACCTTGTTCGACGGCGATTTGACGAACCAGGCGGCGATCCCGGTCGGCAAGGGCGCCATGGACATGGTGTTTCGCGACAACGAGGTGTTCGTCGCCTGCCAAGGTGACGGTTCGGTACACGTCATCGATATTCCGTCGCGCAAGGTTACCCGCGTGTTTCAGGTGGGTGTCGGTTGCGAGTCGCTGGGATTCTTCTGAGCGTCAGCGTTTCTTCTTCGGCGGTATGACCGGCAACAACACGTAGGGCGCCTTGCCCTTGCCGAAATGCAAGGTGGTGGTGCCGTCGAAAAGGGCCGGCGGCCGGTCCTCCGGCTTGTTGTGCAAAAACGGGCCGCAGCCAGTCAGCTCGTTCTTGAAGTTCGACAGCTTGCCGCCGCTCGGTCCGCCGTATTCATAGTCCTTACCGCGGATCGTCAGGGCAATGCGATAACCGGCCGGCACATGAATCGACGTCGGCCAGATTTCGATGTCGAGTTCGACTGGCTTGCCCTTCACCAGCGGCTGCTCGGCATCGTGGGTGTGAAAGGGCCGGTACGGCTTCGACAGTTTCTTATCGAGCTTGCGGTGCGAGGCGCGCAGCCAGCCCTGCGCGATCGGGGTGTGCGGGTCGATCGCGCCCTGAAACACCACTTCTTTCAGGTCGCCGGTAAACACCCGCAGCACTGCGAAGATATCGGCGTCCTTGGTCGACGACGACACGAACAGCTTCAGCGCCGATGGGCCGGTGATCTCGGTGTCCTGTCTCAGCGCCGGCGTCAGAAAGGTGATGCCGTCGCCCATCGCGGCGAAGTCGAGCTTGGCCGTACCGGCGGGCGGCTTGGTCGCGAGCGTGGTGTCGGCGGGATCGAGGTAGAACTTGGTCCACTTCGTCCGCTTGATCGGCCATTCGCTCTCGGCGCGCGCGACGAATTTTTCGCCGGGATGGCGGATTTGCAGCAGCACCTTCGGCTGCTTCGCCCATTTGGCCTTCTTGCCGTGCAGGAAGTAATCGAAGAAGGCGAGTTGCTGCTCGCGGCCGTAGTCGGTGTAGAAATGCGTCCAGTGCTCGATGCCGTGCGCCTCCAGCCATTTATCTTTCGACGCGGCGCGCACGAAGCCTTCAAAATTGCCGCGGGGATGCAGGCCCTGGCCGCCCCAGTTGGCGGCGGAAAACAAGGGCGTCTTGACCTTGTCCCAGCGCGGGGAACGGTCGCGGTGATATTGGTCGTCGAGCGGGTGCGCCAGAATCTGGCCGCCGAAATCGACGCGGTTCTTCGCCAGTTCCTCTTCGTTCAAAGTTTCCGGCCCGCATACCAGTTCGCCATGCACCCGGCTGCGCTTGCCACGTTCGCCCGCGCCGTACTGCACGGTCTTGACCTGCATGTCGAACCAGTTCTCCCAGAACGTCGACAGCATGCCGCCGTGATGCGTCATATCGCGGTACCAGTCGGCCGAGCCTTCCCAGATGCACATCGCGGCGAGATGCGGCGGCTGTAGTGAAGCGACGTGCCACTGATTCATCGCGAGATAGGAAATGCCGTTAAGACCGACTTTGCCGCTCGACCATGGCTGCACACCGGCCCATTCGATGCAGTCGTAAAAATCCTTGGTCTCGCGGGGTGAAAAGTGATCGATGACACCGGGCGAACAGCCGCAGCCGCGTGAATCGACGCGCACGCAGACATAATCGTGCGGCACCCATTTCTCCGGATCGACCACTTCCCAGTTCTGATATTTGTTCGTCGAACCCGCCGTCACGTCGGGATGTTTTTCCGCCATGATGTTCCAGGCACTGGGATAGCCGTCCTGGAAGGCGAGGTTCTTGGCGTAAGGCCCGTAGGTGATAAGAACCGGATAGCGCCCGTCTTTCGCTGGACGAAATACATCGGCGCGCAGCACGATGCCGTCATCCATCGTGATCGGCACGTTCCAGTCGATCCGCATGCCGTCGCGGTCTTCGGTGCGTTCGTTGAACATCGCCATTCGCGGCTCCTTGCAATATTCTTCTCGTTGGCGAGAGGCTAACGAGGTGCGCAGGGCGAGCGCAAGGGGGCGCCCTTTTGTCATGGCCGGGCTTGTCCCGGCCATCCCGCTTAGGGATATGCATTGCTCACTAAGCGGGATCACCGGGACATAGGCGTTTCGAAGAAACGCCGTCCTTGGGGACGGCTATGCTCGGTGACGACAGGATTATGTTATCGCGACTTACGACGCTTCAGCTTCGCCTGCTTTTCCAGCACCGCGCAGACGGCGGCCGTGTCCTTTGTGCCGAAGCCGGATTTCATCGCCTTGATGTAGATCGGCTTGCTGGCGTCGAACATCGGAGTTTTCACTTTGATCTTCTTGGCATACTCGCCAATCACCTGCATGTCCTTGTCCCAGATGTCGATCTTCATGGTGACGTCGTCGTAGTTGCCTTTCACCATCATCGGCGCGCGCAACTCGAACACGCGCGAATTGCCGGCGCCGGCTTTCACCAGGTCGAATATAACCTGTGGCGGCAGCCCCGCCTTCATGCCAAGCACCATGGCCTCGGCGCTGGCAACGTTATTGATCGCGACCAGCAAATTGGCGACGTATTTCATCTTGCTGCCATTGCCGAACGCGCCGACGTCATAAACGTGGCGGCCGAAATCGGCGAACATTGGCTTGATCTTTTTGATCGCTGCCGTATTGCCGCTGGCATAGAAAACAAGATCGCCGGCGCGGGCTTGCGCTCCGGTGCCACTGACCGGTGTGTCGAGCATGACATGCCCAGCCTTGGCGAAAACCTTTTCGGCCTTTTCCTTATCTGAAATCGCAAAAGTGCTCATTTCCACGATCGTTGTGGGCTTGAGCTTCTTGCCGTTGATTTTGGCGCTGGCGATTTCGCGTGCAACGGCCATCAATGCTTGCGGTTTGGGCAGGCTGGTCAGTACCGTGGACACTCGAGAGACGACATCGACCGCACTCGATGCAATCTCGACGCCAACCGATTGTGCTTCACGGCGTCGGGCCGCACTCAGGTCATAACCGACCACGCGCCAGCCGGCCTTGGTCAGGTTCCTTGCAAACGAGCCGCCCATGATGCCGAGACCGATTATGCCGACGGTGCCCTTGCGCTTCCTTGCCTTCGCCATTGTCTCCGTCTCCCAATATCGCATTGTGAAATGATACGTCGCTCATCGTGTTATCTCGTCTTAATTGGTTGCACCCCGCGCTGTCGAGTGGGGTAACAACACGAAGTGGCTTTCAAGCGGTAGCGCAATCGCCTATCGTGATCGGCACAAGCGTAATGGAGTGAACATGCACATTGGTGTGGCGGGCCTTGGCGCCATGGGCGGCAACATCGCGGCGCGACTGATGGAAGTCGGTCACGAGGTGACGGTTTGGAATCGCAGCGCTGACAAGAGCAAGCCGCTGAAAGCGGCTGGCGCCAAAGTCGCAGCGACGCCGGCGGCGCTGGCCAGCGCGGTCGAGATCATCATCACGATCCTCACCGACGGCGCGGCGATCGACGCGGTCTACAACGGCGCGAACGGTTTGTTGTCTGGCGATGTCAAAGGCAAGCTCATGATCGAGATGAGCACGGTGGCGCCCAAGGTCGAAATCGATCTGGCGCCGAAGGTGCGCGCCAAGGGAGCCGCTATGGTGGAGTGTCCCGTCGGTGGCTCCACCGGCCCTGCGCGGCAAGGCAAGCTCCTTGGCCTGATGGGTGGTAGCGACGCCGATGCGGCGCGGGCGCTGCCGGTCCTTGAACAGCTTTGCCGTAAGGTCGAGCACTGCGGGCCGATCGGCGCGGGCACGGCGATGAAGCTCGCGATCAATTTGCCATTGATGGTGGCGTGGCAGGCTTACGGCGAAGCCTTCGCCATCGCGCGCCAGGTCGGCTGGGAGCCGCAACGGCTGCTCGATCTGTTTGTCGAAAGCAGCGGCGCCAATAACGCTCTGAAGAACCGCGCCGACATGATTGTGGCGCTGATGGCGGGAAGCGATGCCGGTCCGGTGACCTTCTCGATCGACAATGCCGTGAAGGACCTGCGCACCATGGTCGAGGCCGGCTCGGCGCTGGGCGCCGACATGCTCGCGACCAAGGCGGCGCTTGCCGGTTTCGAGACGGCGACGAAGGCTGGCAAGGGCGGCACTGATGGCGCCAACCTGTCGGTGTATTGGTCCGGCCGCAAGAATTGACGAGCATTGGAGGAGGGCAGCAGTGAAACTGTTTTCGTTTTGGCGGTCGCTGGCGACCTATCGCGTGCGCATCGCGCTCAATCTCAAGGGTATCGTGCCAGACGAGGTGATCGACATCAATCTGCCGCAAGGCAAGCAACGCGAGGAGTCGTTCGTCAAGATCAACCCGATGAAGGCGATCCCGGCGCTGATCGAGGACGACGGCACCGTGCTATTCGAGTCGCTCGCCATTCTCGAATACCTCGATGAGACACATCCTAATCCACCGCTACTCCCCAAAGAGCCGAAGGCGCGTGCGCGCGTGCGTGGCCTTGCGCAGATCATCGTCTGCGATACCCACCCGCTGATCGTGCCGCGCGTGCGTGAATTCCTTGCCGACGAATACAAGATCGACGAGCCGGGTGTGATGAAATGGGGTCACCATTGGCACCAGACATCGCTAAAGGCTCTGGAGACCAATCTTGCCGGCTCGCCGCAGACGGGGCGTTTTGCGCAAGGCGATCAATTGACCATCGCCGACATCTGCCTGTGTGGACAGGCGGTCGGCGCTGCCTATTTCAAATGCGATCTGGCGCCGTACCCGACGTTCAAGCGCATCGTCGAGGAATGTAACAAGATCGAGGCCGTCGCGCGCGCCCACCCGCTCAAGCAACCGGGCGCACCGGCGGCGTAGCCGCGAAACGAAGCCAGGAACGAGGTAAGGACCTAGAAAACGATGAAGCTCGGTTTCTTTACGATGCCCATTCACCCGCTCGCCAAGGATTGGCGGCAGTCTCTGCGCGAGGACCGCGAGGCTTTCATTCTGGCGGACGAGTTGGGATTCACCGAAGGCTACGTTGGCGAGCATGTCACCGACCGCGCCGAGAACATTACCTCGTGCAGCATCTTCATCGCGTCGCTGGCGCACGCGACCAAGCAGATCAAGCTCGGCACCGGCACAGTCAACATGCCGAACACCCATCCCGCGGCGGTAGCGTCGCAGATCGCGATGCTCGACCACATGCTCGACGGCCGGTTCATATTCGGGATCAGTCCCGGCGGCTTGCTGTCGGACGCGGAGGTATTCGGCAATCTGGACGCCAATCGCAACGAGATGTTTCTCGAAGCGATCAATCAGGTGCTGCAAATCTGGACCAGCGAGCCGCCCTACGACATCAAGGGCAAATACTGGAACATAAGTGTCGCGCGGCAGTTCCTTCCGGATCTCGGGCAGGGCTACATCGCCAAGCCGTTGCAGCGCCCGCATCCGCCGATCGTTGTCACTGCCGTCGCGCCGTTCTCCAAGGGTGTGACCGAGGCCGCCGCGCGCGGCTGGGAGCCGATCTCGGCAAACTTCTTGATGCCGCAATGGGTCAAGAGCCATTGGCCGAAATATGTCGAGGGCTGCGAGCGTGTCGGCCGGCCGGCGCTGGCCGCCAACTGGCGCGTCGCCCGCTCGATCTTTGTTGCCGACGACGAGAAAACGGCAAAAGCCTATGCCACCGATCCAGACGGCCCGTATCATTACTATTACAAACAGCTCTACACCAAGCTCAAGATGAATGGCCGCATCGAGCTGTTCAAGACGCGCCGCGATCAACCCGACGACGAAGTCACGCTCGACACGATCTGCGACCAGCTCATCACATACGGCACGCCCGAAAAGGTTGCCGACGAATTGCTGAAATATCGAGAGACCGTCGGCGATTTCGGCACGCTGCTTTATGCCGGCAAGGACTGGAAGGATCGCGACCTCGGTCGGCGGTCAATGGTGCTTCTGGCCGAAAAAGTGATGCCTAAAGTCAACGCGGCGATCAAAGCATGAGCAAGCCGAGGGTCTTTGTGACACAGCCGATCGCCGAGAGCGCGCTGGCGCGATTGCGACAGGTTGCCGAAGTCGAGGTCAATCCGGATTCGAGCAAGGTGTTGGCCAAGGACAAACTGATCGAAGGCGTGAAGCGCGCCGACATCCTGATGTCCTTGCTGCACGACGCGGTCGATCGCGACGTCCTCACCGCTAATCCCGGTCTCAAGGCGGTGTCGTCGATGAACATCACGAAGGACAAGATCGATCTCGATGCCGCCACCGAGCTCGGCATTCCGGTGACCAATATTCCGGCCATCGTCACGGAAGCCACCGCGGATATTGCCTTCGCGCTGATACTGTCGACGGCGCGAAACATCGCGCTGGGAGACCGGCTGTACCGGCAGGGAGTATATCCGGGCTCGCAGTCGAACCATTTCGCCGGCCAGATGGTATTTGGCAAAACGCTCGGCCTTGTCGGCCTTGGCCGTATCGGTCAGGCCGTGGCGCGCCGCGGTCGCGGTTTTGGCATGAAGATCATCTATTGCGACCCGCATCGGCAGTCTCCGGAAATCGAGACGAAACTCGAAGCGGAGTACCGAACGATGGAAGACGTACTGCGCGAAGCCGATTTCGTTTCGCTGCACCCGCAGTTCACGCCTGAAACCAACCATCTGATGAGCGATGCGCAGTTCGCTCTGATGAAGAAGACCGCAATCGTCGTCAATACCGCGCGCGGTCCGGTCATAGACGAAGCCGCGCTCGTGCGTGCGTTGAACGACAAGAAGATCGCCGGCGCGGGCCTCGATGTCTACGAGTTCGAGCCGAGTGTCTCGCCGGAACTTGTTGCGATGACGAATACGACGCTGACGCCTCATCTTGGCAGCGCCGTACTGGAATTGCGCGAGGGCATGGCCAATGTCGTGGTGGATAACACCATCGCGCTGATCGAAGGCAGGCCGCCGGTGAGTTGCCTCAATCCGCAGGTGCTGAAGAAGCTATTTTAGCTACTCTGCCGTCCAGCCGCCGTCGAGCACCAGCGCCGAGCCGGTCATCAGCGACGACGCGTTGCTCGCCAGGAAGACGATCGCGCCCGTCAGTTCTTCAAGTTGGCCGATGCGGCCGAGCTTGATTTTCGATACGACCTCGTCGCGGAACGCCTTGTTCTCGAAGAAAGGTCTGGTCATCGGCGTTTCGAGAAAGGTCGGCCCCAGCGAATTCACGCGGATATTATGCGGGGCAAGCTCGATGGCCATCGCCTTGGTGAAGCCTTCCATCGCGTGCTTGCTGGCGCAGTAGACGGTGCGCCGCGCTGCCCCGACGTGACCCATCTGCGACGAGATGTTGATGATTGAACCTGGTAGCTTCTCCGCGAGCAGACGCGCCGCCACCGTTTGCGCCACGAAAAAAGCGGCGCGGACGTTGAGGCCCATGATGGCATCGAAGTCCTCGACCGTGACTTCACCGAGTGGCTTGGGCCGGTTGATGCCGGCATTGTTGACGAGGACCTGATAGGGCGCCCGCACCGAGAGCACCTTGCGCACCGCTTGAACATCGGTGACGTCGAGACTGAGCGCATCGGCCGACTGTCCGCGCGCGCGGATCGCTTGCGCGGCTTCCTCGATCTCGGACGACGTGCGCGCGGCCAACGTCACATGCGCGCCGGCATCGGCGAGCGCTGCCGCCGCCGTCAGCCCGATGCCGCGCCCGGCGCCGGTCACCAGTGCGCGCGTGCCGTCGAGGCGAAACGACGGCGATTTGGCCAATGTGACGGTCACTCCGCCGCCTTCGCGTAAGGCACGTTACGGCCGCCGTAACGGCGAACGCGGATATTGGCCTGTTCCGCATGGCCGACGAAGCCCTCCAGCATGCACAGCCGCGAGCAGTATTCACCGATCATTGCGGAGGCCTCATCGGTGAGGACTTTCTGATAGGTGCAGGTCTTGAGGAATTTGCCGACCCAAAGTCCGCCGGTGAAGCGCGCATTCTTCTTGGTGGGCAGCGTATGGTTGGTGCCGATCACCTTGTCGCCGAAAGCGACATTGGTGCGGGGCCCCAGAAACAGTGCGCCATAGTTCGTCATGTTGGCGAGGAAGTAGTCCGGGTCGCGCGTCATGACCTGAACGTGTTCCGAGGCGATACGGTCCGCCTCGCTCAGCATTTCTTCATAGCTATCGCAGAGGATGACCTCGCCGTAGTCCTTCCACGCCTGTCGCGCGATGTCGGCGGTCGGCAGGATCGTCAGCAGGCGCTCGATTTCGTTCATCGTGTCGCGCGCCAGCTTCTCGGAATTGGTGATCAGCACCGCCGGCGAATTCGGCCCGTGCTCGGCCTGGCCCAGCAGATCGGTGGCGCAGATTTCGCCGTCAACTGAGTTATCGGCAATGATTAACGTCTCGGTTGGGCCGGCGAGCAAGTCGATGCCGACGCGACCGAAAAGCTGGCGCTTGGCCTCGGCGACATAAGCATTGCCGGGGCCGACGATCATATCGACCGGCGCGATAGTTTCGGTGCCGAGCGCCATCGCCGCGACCGCCTGCACGCCGCCGAGCACATAGATTTCATCGGCACCGCCGAAATGCATCGCAGCGACAATCGCGGGATGCGGCCCGCCCTTGAAAGGCGGCGCGCAGGCGATAATGCGTTTCACGCCGGCCACCTTGGCGGTGACGATCGACATATGCGCCGAGCCCACCATGGGGTAGCGGCCGCCCGGCACGTAACAGCCGATGGCGTTGACCGAAATATGTTTGTGGCCGAGCACCACGCCGGGCAGGGTTTCGACCTCGATGTCCAGCATGCTGTCGCGCTGCTTCTGCGCGAAGTTGCGCACCTGGGCTTGCGCAAACTTGATGTCCTCCAGGTCGCGCTTGCGCACCTGCGCGATAGCGGCATCGATTTCGGCTGGCGTCAGGCGGAAATTCTTGGGCGCCCAGTTGTCGAATTTTTTCGACAGGTCGGCGATGGCGACATCGCCGCGCGTTTTCACCTCGGCAAGAATACCTTCGACGGTCTGGCGCACTTTGGCGTCGGCGTCTTCGATCGCGCTGGCATCCATTCCGCGTTTGAGGTGATGGGGCATATCGACATCCTTTTGATACTGCGCCGGCCGTTTGCTCGGCGTCATGGCCGGGCTTGACCCGGTTATCCACGATGGCTCGCGGTGATTTGAAACGCTTCATGGGCCCCCGGGTCAAGCCCGGGGGTGACGGCCGAATTTGCCGCGCGAGATCCCGGATCGGGCTTTGCCCGTCCGGGATGACCGCTTCGCGATCACTTGATCGCTTGCGGATTGATCGGGCTGCCGGTGCCGCCGGTGATGATCAACGGCGGGCCGGAGAACATGAACTCGTAAACCTTGTCGGCGGCGCAGTCGTCAGCAAGTTCCTTCAGGTTGAACATTTCGCCCATGCACAGGCCCATCGCCGGGATCACCACCCAGTGCCACGGCTGGTTGGCTTCGGTGGTTTCGTTGGGGCGCACTTCGCAGCCCCATGTGTCCATGCAGAGCGCGGCGATTTCTTTTTCGTGACACCAGTAGCAGTTCTCGAACTTGACGCCCGGCGCGTCGCCGCCAGCATAGCCGCCCCATTCGCCTTCCTCGTGGCAGCGCTCCATCTGGCCGGTGCGGACATGGACGAAATCCGCCTTGCGGATCTCGACGCCCTGCGCTTTGGCGCAGGCATCGAGTTCGTCATTGGAAATGCCTTCGCCGTCCTTGAGCCACTTGACGCCGCGATGGCGGGGAATATCGAGCAGCACGCCGCGACCGACCATCTTGTTCTTGGAATGCTCTATGCCGAGCACCGAGAGGCCGCGTGAATCGATCTTCTTCGGGTCGTGGCCGTTATAGGCGGAGTCCTCATAGAAGATGTGGCCGAGCGCGTCCCAATGCGTCGCGCCTTGCACGCAGAGCATCAAGGTGTCGTCAGCGTAGCGCAGCTTGTTCCAGTCCTGCCGCTCGGCGACGGCGTCGGTACCGGTTGCTAGCATCTGATGGATCGGATTGAAGCGGCCGCCGAACAAACCGTTTTGCGGACCGCCGCCATCGAGCGGAATGCCGAGCGCGAACACCTTGCCTTTGCGCACCAGTTTCGCGGCGTTGACGATATCGTCCGGCGTGACCTGATTGAGCGTACCGATATGGTCGTCCTTGCCCCAGCGGCCCCAGTTCGAAAGCTTCTTCGACGCCTCGGCGACCGCGTTTTTGCCGACCTTGATATCCATCGTGAGCAGTTCCTTCCCGAATTCTTCTGCGTTCCGTCGATTGATAATGCGACGGCGAGCGGTGTGACTTCAAGCGGGTGCGCGCGATTAGACCTTCCCCAACGCCCGCAAAATCTTTCCAGGTGTGAAAGGCATGTCCGTGAGCGGCGCCGCGCCCAAAGGACGCAGCGCGTCGTTGATCGCGTTCATCACGCAGGCCGGTGCGCCAGCGGTGCCGGCTTCGCCTGCGCCCTTGGCGCCCAGTTCCGAGTCGGCGGTGGGCGAGACGACATGGCCGCATTCGATATCTGGCATCTCGACCGCCATCGGCACCAGATAGTCGGCCATATTGCCGTTGAGCATCTGTCCGCTTTCGTCATAGAGGCATTGCTCGAACAGCGCGGCGCCGATGCCTTGCACCACACCGCCGCGGATTTGCTCGTCGACAAGCTGCGGGTTGATGATGGTGCCGCAATCCTCGACGCACCAGTGCCGGAGCAATTTGACGAAGCCGGTATCTGTATCGACTTCAAGATAGCTTGCCTGAATGCCGTTGGTGAAGGCGAAGGGCCAGGCGCGCGGCACGTAATGACGCGTCGCCATCAGTTCGGCCTGGAAGCCGGGCGGCAGTGTGTCGGGCCGGAAATAGGCGACGCGTGCCAACTCCTCAAGCGGCAGGCGTTCGGTGCCCGTCGCCTTATCGACGACAATGCCGGCGCGAATGTCCAGCGTGTCCGGCTTTGATTGCAGCATGGCAGCCGCGACTTGCAGGACGTTGTCGCGCAACGCCTTGCCCGCCTGCCATGCCGCTTCGCCGCCGATGCCGGCGGCGCGCGAGGCCCATGTGCCGCCGCCGTAAGGCGTATTGTCGGTGTCGCCGAGCACGACGCGCACCTTGTCGAGCGAAATGCCGAAGGATGTGGCGGCGACTTGCGCCAGCATCGCCTCGGTGCCTTGGCCCTGTTCCGTCACGCCGCTGTGCAGGACGATGCGCCCCTGCGAGTCGAGCTTTACCGTCGCGCCATCCTGCGAGGTGATGCGCGCGCCACCGACGCCATAGAACGCGGCCGATGGATTGGTCACTTCAATGAAGCTGGCAAACCCGATGCCGCGATAGATGCCCTTGTCGCGCAACGCCTTCTGCTCGGCGCGCAAGCCCGCGTAATTCATCATGCTGTCGAGATGGGCAAGGGCTTCGTGATGAGACAATTGCTCGAACTTCAGGCCCGACGCCGATTGTGCCGGGTAGCCGTCATCGGGGAAGAGATTGCGCCGCCGTAATTCCAGCGGGTCCATGCCGATCCTGGCGGCGGCGAGTTCGACCAGCCCCTCGGTCACCGCCACCGCGATCGGATGGCCGACGGCGCGATATTGGCACATGACGTTTTTATTCTGGAATACGACACGGGCGCGTGCGCGGTAGGTTGGGCACGCGTAAGGCCCGCCGACGAGACTGACCACCTGGTTGGCCTCGATGCCGGACGTGCGCGGATACATCGAATAGGGGCCGATGCCGGTGAGGTCGTCGATCTCGAAGGCCGTGATGGTGCCGTCATTGTTGACGCCGATTTTCGCCTTGACCCGGTGATCGCGAGCGTGAATGTCGGTGACAAAACTCTCGATCCGATCGGCGACGAATTTAACCGGCCGCTTGATAAGTTTCGACAGCGCGACGGTCGCCATCTCGTCGGCATAAGAATGCACCTTGATGCCGAACGAGCCGCCGACGTCCTTAGTCAGCACGCGCACCTGATCGGCAGCCAGACCCAGATGCTTGGCGAACAGGTCCTGCATCATGTGCGGCGCTTGTGTGCCCTGATAGACGGTCAGCCGCTGCTCGCCTTCGTTCCAGTCGGCGACGACGGCGCGCGCTTCATTGGTGACTCCGGTGTGGCGGCCGAAGACGAAGGTGGTCTCGACCACCGCGTCGGAGGCGGCAAAGGCCTTGTCGGCATCGCCGACGTCGAGCTTGCGCTCGAAACAGAGATTATCGCCGAGGCCGGCATGAATCAGCGGGGTATTGGGATCGAGCGCGGTTTCCGCGTCGGTGATTGCCGGTAGTTCTTCATAGACAATGTCAATCAATTCGCAGGCGTCCTCGGCCTGCGCACGTGTTTTGGCGACCACGGCACAGACCGCCTCGCCCTGCCAGCAGGCGCGGTCGATGGCGATGGCATGTTGCGGCGCGGATTTCAGGCCCGTCAGATGCGTCAGGACGCCGACCCAGGGCGTCATCACCTTGGCAAGTTCGGCACCGGTGACGACGGCGACCACGCCAGGCGATTTCTTCGCCGCCGTCGTGTCGATCGAGACGATGCGCGCATGTGCATGAGGCGAGCGCAGATAGGCAACATGCGCCATGCGCGGCAGCGTGACGTCGCTGACATATTGGCCGCGTCCTTGTGTCAGGCGCTGGAGATTCGGCCGCGGCACCGCGCGGCCGATATAGGAGTTCGGCCGGTCGAGCGCGGAAAGGAGGGAAGGAGAATCGGCGGTGATTTTCATGAATTGCCACCCGCAACGTTTTCTGCTCTTGCCCGCGAAAGCAGGGGCCAGGTCTTTCTTTCCCTCGCCCCGCATTGCGGAGACAGGTCGGCTTTCGAGCGAAACGAAAATGCCGGGGTGAAGGTCAACTCAATCGTCATGGCAAGTTCGCTCCCTCCCGGTTCGCGTTTGACGCTGGCCATTCTCTCTCCGTAAACGGGGAGAGGGAAGAAGAAACGCAAACGGCCGGGACATGCCCGGCCGTTTTATTTCTTATCCGCGATTTCAGCTCAGTGATGCATCGCCGGCTGTGGCGCCGACACCGCGGCGCGCGGCTTCGGCTGCTCCAGTTCGGCGATCGAGCTCTTGACCGCCTTCTGCACCTTCTCGAACGCCCGTACTTCGATCTGGCGCACGCGCTCGCGAGAGACGCCGAACTCGGCGGCAAGGTCCTCCAGTGTGATGGGATCGTCGGCCAGCCGGCGCGCCTCGAAGATGCGCCGTTCGCGGTCGTTGAGCACGTCGAGTGCGGAGATCAGGGCCTGATGACGGTTACCGCTCTCCTCGGTATCGGCCAGGATGCGCTCCTGGCTCGGCGCGTCATCGACCAGCCAATCCATCCACTCGCCGCTTTCGCCGTCGTCGCGGATCGAGGCGTTAAGCGACGCATCGCCGCCGAGCCTGCGGTTCATGTCGACGACGTCCTGCTCGGTGACGCCAAGCCGGGTCGCGATCAGCTTGACCTGATCGGGCTTGAGATCGCCTTCCTCGAGCGCCGAAATCTTGCTCTTGGCTTTGCGCAGGTTGAAAAACAGCTTCTTCTGGTTGGCGGTTGTGCCCATTTTCACGAGCGACCACGAGCGCAGGATGTACTCCTGGATCGCCGCCTTGATCCACCACATGGCATAGGTGGCGAGGCGGAAGCCCTTTTCGGGCTCGAACCGCTTCACCGCCTGCATCAAGCCGACATTACCCTCGGACACGACTTCCGAGATCGGCAAGCCGTAGCCGCGATAGCCCATGGCAATCTTGGCAACGAGGCGAAGATGGCTGGTGACGAGCTGATGCGCGGCTTCGCGATCGCCCTTTTCACGCCAGTCGCGTGCGAGGTTGTATTCCTGCTTCGGCTCCAGCATCGGGAACCGGCGGATTTCCTCGAGATAATGCGATAGTCCAGATTCGGCGTTGAGTGCCGGCATTGCAGCGGAACGGGCCATGATAGCGCCCTCCTTTTTGAAGTGCCCCCGACGGATCGGCGGGCGGTTGACACCGTCGCTCCCCGAGCCGACGGCGCTCATCCAATGTGCGGTCGCGAGATGCGAACGCAGGTGCAGCATACCGGTTCCCGCGGGGCAGGGGAAGCATTCCGCCGTCACGTCACCGTGACCCGGGTATGCGCATTTAAGTATTTGGTGTGGCTACATTATTTCTCTGACGCCGATCCGGTAGCGACGGCTGCAGCAGGCCGGACACCATGGTAACGACACAAAGCGCCCGATCGTTCCGGATGGAACGCGGGTTTCGGGACGAAATCAGGGGACGTGGAGAATTTCACTGTTCCCTAAATGGGGAGCCGCGGCGGTTATTACAAGGCCGCGGCGTCAGGCCCTTAAGCCTTGGCCCTCAAACCCATCATCAATGCCCGCATGTCGGCCGGCAGCTCGGCCTCGAACCGCATCCATTCGCGCGTCACCGGATGGGTAAAGCCGAGCACAGCGGCATGGAGCGCCTGGCGGTCGAGTTGCTCCAGCGCAGCGCGGGCAGGGGCGGCCAGCCGCGCCGCCTTGGTCTTGAAGCCCGTGGCGTATGCCGCGTCGCCCATGATCGGATGGCCGATATGGGCGAGATGCACGCGGATCTGGTGGGTGCGGCCGGTTTCCAGCATGCAGGCCAGGAGACTGGCGACCGGCACGTGAGCGCCTTTGCCGTCTATGCCTTCATAGCGCTCCCGCATCTCCCAATGGGTAATGGCGTCGCGGCCCCCCTCGCGCACCGCGCGCTTCTCGCGGTTGTGCGGACTGCGGTCGAGGGCGGCGTCGATCGTGCCCTTGGAGCGGTCGGGCGCGCCCCAGACCAGCGCCAGATAACCGCGTTGCAGCCCGCTCTCGAGCTTGTCGGCAAATTGCTTCGACAGTCCTTTGTGGGTGCGGTCGTTCTTGGCGACGACCATGAGGCCGGTGGTGTCCTTGTCGAGCCGATGGACGATGCCGGGCCGTTTGACCCCGCCGATGCCGGACAGACTGGCGCCGCAATGGGCGATCAGCGCGTTGACCAGCGTGCCGGTCATATGCCCGGCGGAAGGATGCACCACCATGCCCTTGGGTTTGTCGATGACGACGAGATCGTCATCTTCATAGACAATCGCGAGCGGGATCGCCTCGCCGGACGGCCTGGGCTCCTCCGGCGGAGGCAACGTAATGGTGACGAGATCGCCGGATTTGACCGCGGCCGACGGATCGAGGATCGTGCCCGGCGCGCCGGACGAGGCAATGGAAACCTGGCCGTCGAGAATCAAGGCTTTCAGCCGCGAGCGCGACAGCGCCGGCAACCGCGCCGCCAGCACGCGGTCGAGGCGTCCGCCGGCGTCTTCCGGCAGGATCGTGACGGTTTCGCGGGCGTTATCGCTCATGCTGTTTGTTTAATCTCACTTCCGGTTCAGACCTATGCTCGATGACGCCAACCCCCTCGACCCCGCCCAGACACGCTCGCTGGCGCAGGTGCGCCGCCTGATGATGATCGCCCTGCTGACGACATGCGTCGCCATCGGGTTGGTGTTCGTTGTCATTGGCTACAAGATTTACAGGTCGGGTGACAGCGTCGAGGCAGCGGCAGTGCCGCCCGACCTCACGGTCGCCCTGCCGGCCGGGGCGAGGGTGATCACGACGGCGATCGGCAGCGACCACATCATGGTAACAATCGACGTCGGCGGCACGACCGAAATCCGCACCTTCGACCCCCATTCG
The DNA here is from genome assembly GCA_041691675.1 of Hyphomicrobiales bacterium. Classification (GTDB taxonomy): domain Bacteria; phylum Pseudomonadota; class Alphaproteobacteria; order Rhizobiales; family Xanthobacteraceae; genus Pseudolabrys. The sequence goes on from JBEPUC010000026.1 coordinate 55,871, forward strand.
CTCAAACCGCTCGGCCGCTTGCGGCTGGAGGCGAAGCCTTGATCCTGAGGCCGCCCTTGCACCGCCACCCGATCGAGGCTATCCCGAAGGCATCTTGGCCAAGCTCCCTTCGTCTAGCGGCCCAGGACGTCGCCCTCTCACGGCGAAAACAGGGGTTCGAGTCCCCTAGGGAGCGCCAATAAAATAACAATTAAAACAATAGGTTAATCAGTTTCCCGCCTGTTCGGCTGCCTGGAGCTGGCTTGTGTACGGCAATTATACGGCAAACATGGCCCCGGCCGCAGGCGGACGCTCCTGAACTAACGAGCTTTTCTGAAATCTCAAATTCAGTAGGATAGCCTCGGATAGGACGGCCATCCGACAAGCCGGTTGCACCACCGGTTTCCGCGTGCGTCATTGGTGCTTCGCGAGGTGGGCGCGATGGCAAAGGGCGTCAAGCCAAAAGACCCAAAGAACAAAAGCGATATTGACCCTCTGAATCACCTGCCGATGCTTGAAGCGATATCTCGTGAAGACACTACAATTGAACCAGGCTGCACCGTGCTACAGGCGACCGCTATATCATTTGCGCGGATTGCAGAGGTAGCGGTTGAGTATCATTTGCGCTCGCTTAGGCATGGTAACGTTGGACCGTTACGAACGCGCGCGCGCAGCTTGATAGAATCAACATTGGCTGAGGCTTGTTATGTTTCAGGTCGTAGAGATGAACTCCATCGCCTTTTCGGCGAGAAGATTCTCTCGTCGGAACAATTTCATCAATTGTTGAAAACACTGGAGCTAAAAGAGCATGAAATTTGGCGGAGCGCCGCCGGATACGCGGCGCGAATCCTTCAAGATATCAAATCGCGTTTAGAAAGAATTGGAAAGAAAGGCCGGCCTGAGTGTCTGTCCGGAGAGATCATACGGGATTGCATAGCTTTCTCAGCATGAGCCTG
>JBEPUC010000027.1:0-53900 GCA_041691675.1 Hyphomicrobiales bacterium
TGTTTATAAGAGACCGTCCTTGGCCAGCCGGCGCGCCCGGGGGGATCAAAATATCCGCCCACTAGCCGACGCAGTGGCCCCCTCACCCCCCGCCTTCGGCGGCGACCTCTCCCCGCTGGGGAGAGGTGAAGAAGGAGCGCGCGGCGAATTCGGCGGTACTCCCTCTCCCCTGGGAGGAGAGGGCTGGGGTGAGGGGGAAACTGCGTCGGCTTTTTTCTGGAGTGCCTTCGCCGCTTCCGCCTTCGGAGCAGGCGCACTCGCCGCACTCGAAGCGGCAGCCCTGGCGTCTTCGCCCTCGCCCGCCATAACGGCAATAACGGCGTTAACGGCTACGTCTTGCGTACCTTCCGGCACCACGATCTTGGCCAGCGTGCCCTCGTCGACCGCTTCATATTCCATCGTCGCCTTGTCGGTCTCGATCTCGGCGATGATGTCACCCGACTTGATGGTGTCGCCTTCCTTCTTGAGCCACTTGGCAAGGTTGCCCTTTTCCATGGTGGGCGACAGCGCGGGCATGAGGATGTTGGTCGGCATGATGCTTTTGCCTTACCGGTAACAGACGGCTTTGACCGCATCGACCACTTCGGCAGCGGACGGCAGCGCGAGCTTTTCGAGATTGGCGGCATAGGGCATCGGCACTTCCTTGCCCGACACGCGTAACACCGGCGCGTCGAGATAATCGAAGGCATGCTCCATGATGCGGGCAGCGACTTCGGCACCGACGCCGGACTGCTGCCAGCCTTCCTCGACGGTGACGGCGCGGCCGGTCTTCTTGACCGAGGCGATAATCGTTTCGGTGTCCATCGGCTTCAACGTGCGCAAGTCGATGACTTCGGCATCGATGCCTTCTTTGGCCAGAAGCTCGGCCGCCTCCAGCGAATAGCGCATGCCCATCGACCACGACACGATGGTGACGTCCTTGCCGGGCCGCGCGATACGCGCCTTGCCAATCGGCAGCACGAAATCATCGAGCTTCGGCACCGGGCCGGACTGACCGTAAAGGATTTCGTTTTCGAGGAAGATGACCGGGTTGGGATCGCGGATCGCTGCCTTGAGCAGGCCCTTGGCATCGGCGGCATTCGACGGCGTGATGACGCGCAGGCCCGGCACGCTCGAATACCAGGCCGAATAATCCTGGCTGTGCTGCGCGGCAACGCGCGCGGCGGCACCGTTCGGTCCGCGGAATACGATCGAACAGCCCATCTGGCCGCCTGACATATACAATGTCTTGGCGGCGGAATTGATAATCTGGTCCATCGCCTGCATGGCGAAATTGAAGGTCATGAATTCGACGACCGGTTTGAGACCGGCCAGCGCCGCACCGGTGCCCAAGCCGGCAAAGCCGTGTTCGGTGATCGGCGTATCGATGACGCGCTTGTCGCCGAACTCCTGCAACAGCCCCTGCGTCACCTTGTAGGCGCCCTGATACTCCGCGACCTCTTCGCCCATGACGAAGACGTCGCCATCGCGGCGCATTTCCTCGGCCATGGCATCGCGCAAGGCTTCGCGCATGGTCATCGTGACCATCTCGGTGCCTTCGGGAATGTCGGGGTCTGAAGCGACTTTAACGGCCGGCGCTTCGGGGGCCTTATCTTGTTCTTTTTGCGCTTTGGCAGCGGGAGCGTCTTGAGTCTTGGCTTCTGATTTTTCGGCGGTCGCGGGCGGAGCGGACTCGCTTTGTTTCTCTGGGGCTTTTTGCTGCTGTGCCGGTTTCTCGGCTTTAATGCTGCCGGCGTCTTCGCCATCCGACAGGATCACCGCGATCGGCGTATTCACTGCCACGTCGTTGGTGCCTTCCGGCACCAGAATTTTACCGAGCGTGCCTTCGTCGGCGGCTTCCACTTCCATGGTCGCCTTGTCGGTTTCAATCTCGGCGATGATGTCGCCTGACTTCACCGTATCGCCTACCTTCTTGAGCCACTTGGAGAGGTTGCCCTTCTCCATCGTCGGCGACAGCGCAGGCATGAGAATGTCGGTCGGCATGGTCGCTACTGTTTCCTGGTCAAAGCATCTTTTCCTGGCAGGCGTCGTAAAGGCGTCGCCCGGATCTAGCGATAAATTGCGGTGTAGAGCTCGGAGGGGTCCGGCTCCGGATCGTGAGTGGCGAACTCGGACGCCTGGTTGATCAGATCGCGCACCCCGGCATCGATCTTCTTCAAGGCGTCCTCGTCGGCGAACTTCTTTTCCAGAATGCGATGCCGCGCCATGTCGATCGGGTCGTGCGTGGTGCGCACCTTGTCGACTTCCTCGCGGGTGCGGTATTTGGCCGGGTCCGACATCGAGTGGCCGCGATACCGGTAGGTCAGCATTTCGAGGATATAGGGACCTTTGCCGCCGCGGCACCATTCAACCGCCTTGTCGGCGGCGTGCTTGACCGCGCGCACGTCCATGCCGTCGACCTGCTCGCCCGGAATCTTGAACGACAGGCCGCGTCGCGACAGATTGGTCTCGGCCGATGAGCGCGTTGATGACGTACCCATGGCGTAGCGGTTGTTCTCGATCACGTAGATGACCGGCAGCTTCCACAGCTCGGCCATGTTGAAGCTCTCGTAGACCTGACCCTGGTTGGCGGCGCCGTCGCCGAAATAGGCCAGCGTTACATTATCGTTGCCGCGATAGCGGTTGGCGAAGGCCAATCCGGTGCCGAGCGGCACCTGGGCGCCGACGATGCCGTGGCCGCCAAAGAAACCTTTCTCCTTGGAGAACATGTGCATCGAGCCGCCCTTGCCCTTGGAGTAGCCATGGGTGCGGCCGGTAAGCTCTGCCATGACGCCCTTCGGGTCCATGCCGCAGGCGAGCATGTGGCCATGATCGCGATAGCCGGTGATGACCTGGTCGCCATCCTTAAGCGCCATCTGCATGCCGACGACGACCGCTTCCTGGCCGATATAAAGGTGACAGAAGCCGCCGATCAGACCCATGCCATACATCTGGCCGGCCTTCTCCTCGAAGCGGCGGATGGTCAGCATCGTCTGGTAGGCCGAAAGATCCTGGTCCTTACTGAATTCAACGATCGGCGAGACCGGCTGTTGTTCGTCGGCGGTGGCGTTCGCTTGAGCGGCCGGCATTGGCACTCCCTGGACTAAATCGTTGGGCTTTGATTACCCATTCAAGACCGAAGCAACCGTACCTAACATTTTGCCTGCGCACGATCTTTTCAAAAATGGCGACTTGCGAGCCGGATTCGTGCGCGGGCAACTTTGCGGGCCGGCGGCCCGCCACGTGTGCCGTGAGCCTTTAGCAAGAGCCTTAGCCGAAATTGTCAGGGGGCGGAAGCGCACCGGCGCCGGGCAGCGCGGCAAAAACAGGCTATCGCGGATGCAGCAGCATCGTCAGGTCGCGCGGATCGACATAACCGATAAGGGCCCGGGCGCGCTCGTCGAGCATGTCGGGATCGATCTTGTCGGCGCGCAAAAGCGCAACCTGCCGTTCCCAGACCGCCCGTTCGGCCTTGATGGTCTTGAGTTCGCCTTGCATGACCATAAGCTGCTGGTCGAGATCCTGCTGCGCCCGCAAGCCATGATTGCCCGTGAACGCATTCACGGCGAAGTAGCCGATGAACGCGGCGGCGAAGATATAAAGACCGATAGCGGTCAGGATTTCGCGGCGGCGGCGATGGGAGACCATGGTCCGTGCATCATGATGCCGCAGCGTTAAAGCTAAGTTTAAGGACGACGCCTCAGAACCGTTGCCGGACCTCGTTGCCGAGGAAGTTGCCAAACCGCTTCGCCCGGTTCCGGAGCGTCTTGAGCAGCCCCTGATCGACGAAATAGGTCAGGAGGATCGAGTCGCGGGTCTTCACCCGGTTATGGACCGCATCTGCCGAGTGCCAGGTGTCGGTGCCCACGGCAAAAGCGTAGCCGGTATTGCGCGCGAAGCGCATCTGCGAGTGCTTCGGCTTCGAGCCGTCCGGCGCGACCTCGTGAAAGATGGTCCCGATGTCGGTATTGGCGTCGTCTTCCGGCAGGTACAACTGCACCGTGATGCCCTTCCACCGCGTATCGGTGTGCGGCGTTATCAGATAGCCCGGAATGTCGCGGGTCAGGACCGGAATCGGATACATGCCAACTTTGGCGAAGTTGGCGCCGAAGCGCTTCGACAGGCCGGGCGCCAGCTTGCGAATGAAAGCCTGCTTGACCTTCTCCGAGCACAAAGCACGGCCGACCACATTCCATAACGCCCGCTTCTCGGCCGGCAGGTTGCGGATGTATTCCGGGAAAAGGTCGATTTTCACCCTTGTATGCGTGCCGTCGGCAAGATCATGGCCCTTGCTGCGGCCGTGCATCGGGCGATAGTCGCGCGCCTCGGGCTTGAGCGACAGGATTTGCGCGTAGATATCGTCCGGAAACACGCGATCTAATTCGAGATGGAAGAACGGCTTTTCAACAGCGCGCGCCTCCTCGATCGATTTCGTGACGAAATCGGATAGATACTCGACGCCGCGGCGGCGACCATTCGCGGTCAACCGCGTGGATTGATCCATTACAATTCCCTGGCTTTGCAGTTTGATTTGATTGCAAAATGTAACGAAATTGCGCTCAAAGCAAGTTGGCCGGCAAGAAACTAGCGGCCGGCCTTGAGCGCCGCACGGCCGCCGTATTTGGCTTGCTCGCCGAGCTGTTCCTCGATGCGGAGCAACTGGTTGTACTTCGCCGTGCGGTCAGAGCGCGCCAGCGAGCCGGTTTTGATCTGGCCGCAATTGGTGGCGACCGCGAGATCGGCGATGGTCGAATCCTCGGTCTCGCCGGAGCGGTGCGACATCACCGCCGTATAGCCAGCCTTGTGCGCCATTTCGACGGCGGCCAGCGTTTCGGTCAGCGTACCGATCTGGTTGACTTTGATCAGGATCGAATTGCCCAGGCCCCGCTTGATGCCGTCGGATAGCCGGTCGACATTAGTCACGAACAGATCGTCGCCAACAAGCTGGCACTTGTTGCCAATGAGATCGGTGACCTGTTTCCAGCCATCGAAATCGTCCTCGGCCATGCCGTCCTCGATCGAGACGATCGGGTAGCGCGATACAAGGTCGGCGAGGTATTTGGCCTGCTCGGAAATAGACCGCGTTTTTCCTTCTCCTTCATAGACATAAGTGCCGTCTTTGAAGAATTCAGTTGAGGCCGGATCGAGCGCCAGCGCGATATCTTCGCCCGGCTTGTACCCGGCTTTCTCGATGGCTTTCATGACGAAGGCCAGCGCCGCGTCGGCGGAGGCCAGATTGGGCGCAAAGCCGCCCTCGTCGCCGACATTGGTGTTGTGGCCCTCCGCGGCCAGCGCCTTTTTCAGCGTCTGGAAGACCTCGACGCCCATGCGCAGCCCTTCGGCAAAGGTCGGCGCGCCGACCGGCATGATCATGAATTCCTGGAAATCGATCGGGTTGTCCGCATGCGCCCCGCCATTGATGATGTTCATCATCGGCACCGGCAGAAGCCGGGCCGCGGTGCCGCCGACGTAGCGGTACAGAGGAAGGTCGGTGGCGTTGGCTGCCGCCTTGGCGACCGCCAGCGACACGCCGAGGATCGCGTTGGCCCCCAACCGTCCTTTGTTGGCGGTGCCGTCGAGCGCGATCATGGTCTCGTCGATCTGGGCCTGGGCCTCGGCATCCATGCCGCCGACCGCGTCGAAAATCTCACCGTTGACGGCATCGACCGCCTTCATGACGCCCTTGCCGAAATAGACATCCTTGTCGCCGTCGCGCAGTTCCACCGCCTCATGGGCACCCGTCGAGGCTCCGGACGGCACCGCCGCGCGGCCGAACGACCCGTCCTCCAGCAACACATCGACTTCGACCGTCGGGTTGCCGCGGCTATCGAGAATCTGGCGGCCGATAATGTCGAGAATGGCGGTCATGGAAGGGCCTCGGCGCACTGGTTTCGATGTGCCGCGCTTCTACAGGAAGCGAGGCACGGCGGCAAAGGGGCCGGAATCGCGAGCCGCCTGCGCACTTGACCGCGATCCCGTGTCCCGGCAATGACACCGCGATGGTCAAGCAACCGAATAGACCGCTGCAACTGGGGCGTACCGTCGCGCCACCCGCCTCGCCCGCGAAGGCGCAACTCGACCGTGTGCCGAACCCGCATCCGGATACGGATTATCTGGCGCGCTTCACCGCGCCGGAGTTTACGACGTTGTGCAAGATCACCGGCCAGCCGGATTTCGCCCATCTCGTCATCGACTACGTGCCGGCCAGATGGCTGCTCGAATCCAAATCGCTGAAGCTCTACCTGACCAGCTTCCGCAACGAGGACGCGTTTCACGAGGATTGCACCGTCGGCATCGGCAAGCGGCTCTATGCGCTGCTGAAGCCGAAATGGCTGCGCATCGGCGGCTACTGGTATCCGCGCGGCGGCATTCCGATCGACGTGTTCTGGCAGGCCGGCAAATTGCCGAAAAGCGTCTGGGTGCCGGATCAGGGCGTCTCGCCCTATCGCGGGCGCGGCTAGACGCCAGCCGGCGCGGACCGTCTGAGATAGTGGGCGGCAATCAGACCATTGACGATCAGCACGGCGCCGGCGGCGATGATGACTGGCGATGCGCCCGTCACTCCGAAACCGATTTTGTAGATGACCGGTCCCGCCGCCTGTCCGAGAAAATAGAAGAACGAATGCAGCGCCATCGCCGAGCCGCGCGCGGCCGGCGCCAGTTCGCTGGCGTAAATCTGGATGACGGCGTGCAGCATGTAGAAGCCTAGGCCGAGAACGGCAAAGTCGACGACATCCACGGGCCACGGCGCGCGCAGCCCGATAAAGGCGACTGTCAGTCCCATGATGATGCCGCCGATGCGCATCATCCAGGTCTCGCCGAACGTGCGCAGCAGCCAACTGACGCGCAGGCTGTATGCCACGCCACCTATCGCGAAACCGCCGATGACAAGACCGGGAATGGAGGCCCGCGTCTCGCCCATGTCGTGAAACAACGAAGCCAGGTGCGGAAACAATCCGTACATCAGCGCGCCCTCGACGAACACGGCGCCGAAACAGATTTTCGCCAGCGGATTTGACAGGATCGCCCGGTATCCGTTGCGCGTCGATGCGAGATCGAAACCGCCGCCGCGGCTGCCGACGCCGCGTAGCCCGGGTATCGCGATGGCCAGAATGACGAAGCCGACGATCGCCATTGCGGTGAAAACCGCCCGCCATCCGAGCAGGTCGCCGATAACGCCGGCGCTGGTCGCGCCGAGCAGATTGCCGGACATGATCGCGAACAGCAGCCGGCCCATGGCGACTTGCCGTCCACCGACCGCTACGAGATCTCCGACAATCGCGAAGGCGATCGGCACCAGGCCACCCGCCGCGAGCCCGGCGAGCACGCGCGTCCCGACCATGAGCGGAAAACTCTGGACCAACGCGCCGGCCACGGTCGCGACGGCAAGCACCGCAAGGCAGATTAGCATCAGCCGCGCCTTGTTGAACATGTCGGCAAGCGCGCCGAGCACCGGCTGGATTATCGCGTACGGCAGAGCATAAGCCGTCGACAGAAGGGCCGCGGTCGCGGCGTCGGTGCCGAGACTTTGCGCGATCTGCGGCACGACAGGATCGACCGAACGCGTGAACAAGGAACTCGCAAAAGTAACGAACGCGATGACGTTGAGAACGCGATGTGTGGACGACGCGACGTTGGCCATCAGTTTTTGGCGAGACGGTCGAAGGCGATCAGGCTGCGCAGCAGCGCTTCCATTTCCTTGAGCGGCATCATGTTGGGTCCGTCCGAGGGCGCGTGATCGGGGTCCTGATGGGTCTCGATGAAAACGCCGGCAACGCCGATTGCGACCGCCGCCCGCGCCAGCACCGGCACGAATTCGCGCTCGCCGCCCGATGACGTGCCCTGCCCGCCCGGCTGCTGCACCGAATGGGTGGCGTCGAAAATCACCGGGGCGCCGGTCCGTTTGAGAATGGGCAACGCGCGCATGTCGGAGACCAGCGTGTTGTAACCGAACGAGACGCCGCGCTCGGTCACCAGCACATTGCGATTGCCGGCGTCGGTGAGTTTGGCGACGACGTTTTGCATGTCCCAGGGCGCGAGGAACTGACCCTTCTTGACGTTGACCACTTTGCCGGTTTGCGCGGCCGCAACCAGGAGATCGGTCTGGCGGCTCAAGAACGCCGGAATTTGCAGGATGTCGGTGGCCTGCGCGGCGCGGGCGCATTGCTCGGCATCATGAACGTCGGTCAGCACGGCTAAGCCCAGCGTGTCGCGGATTTCGGCAAATATCGGCAGCGCCGCCTCGAGCCCCATGCCACGCGCCGCACGGGCCGAGGTGCGGTTGGCCTTGTCGAACGAGGTCTTGTAAATCAGCCCGATACCAACCCTCGCGGCGATCTCCTTGAGCGCCGCCGCCATTTCCAGTGCATGGGCGCGGCTTTCGAGCTGGCAGGGTCCGGCGATCAGCGCCATCGGCAAGTCGTTGCCGAAGCGGACCGACCCAACTTCGACGATGGCATTGGGTGGTGCGAGGCTTTGGTTCAAGGCGTGCGGTTCCCGTGCGCCGGGACCATGAAGCGAGGCCCCTTCCGGGTCAATGCCATTGGTTGGTGGTCGGCTCGAAGACCAGCACCGCGCCCATGGCATCTTGCGCCCCGATCACCGCATCGAGCAGGCCCGGCTCACCGACCGAAAAACGCAGTGCCGCCAGCCGCGCCCCGCCTGTCACATCCGGACCTTTGACGCCGAAGCGAGCAAGAAAGGCATTCGGCGTCAGCATTTCGACGGTGCCGCGTGGCGTCTCGATGGCAAAGCCGTCATGGTCCGATCGCGCGGCCGCCGCACCGATGAAACGCTGCATAAAATCGAGATGCCGGGACGGCGTCTCGGCCACGGCAACAACGCCGGCGATGCCAGACGCACTGTTGGCGTGCTTCTGAAACGCCGGATTCCAGAAATTCTCCGGCCGATGCTGCTGACACGTGGCAAAGCCGATCTCACGTGCATGGTCATCGCCGGCAAAAGCCAGCGAGAATCCAAGTTGCACCGTTGAACCATCGGGGCGCTTGCCCTCTCGGTCGAAGCGCTTCGGTTCGGCGACGGCAATGCCGGACGCGCGAAAGTCTGCGGCATCGGCGATGGCGTCTTGCGATTCGAGGATCAGCGTCGAAAATCCATCGTGCCTGGCGGTGAACTCGTGTGTGAAGACGCCGAAGAATTTCGAGAACACATCGCCGCCGAACTGCTCCGGCTCGGCCAGCGTCAACAGCTCGATGAAAAATCCCGGCAACTGGATAATGCGATTGTGCGTGCCCCAGGGGTGCCTGTTGCGCGCGCCGACGGTGAACCCGAGCCGGCGATAGATCTCCGCCGCCGCATCGAGATCGCGCACGGCATGAACGATATGATCGAGACCGCGCGCCATGATGGCTCCTTCCCGCCGCCTGCCCGGCGACAGCAGGCATCATGGCAAACGTGCGCGACAAATCAAAATCGGCCGCAAGCCACGGGCGCGCCGATGGGGCGCGCTCGTGGCAAGCGGTCGCGATTGGCTAATGCTCGCGCTTCTTGCGCGTGCGCGGGGCCTTTGCCGCCTCCGGGCACGTGGTCATGTAACCATAGAAGCCCTCGCCGCCATCGGTCGAGACCTGGCACATGCCGGCCTGCTGAACCGCGCCGCCCGGAACATAATTCGGCGCGGCATTGGCGAGGCTCAGAGAAGCGAGGCCGCCGATTGCGATGGTGGTAACAACGATCAAAACAGTACGCATGGTGGTATCCCCCGTTGATGTTCAGAACGAACAAACAAACAACGGCGCTACCTCTTCGTCTCCTGCGTAACGCGCTTGTATTCTTTAAACGGCGCGCAATAGCCGCCGCGTAACGGTTCGTCCTAGACGAACGCCGCAGCCACAAACTCAATCGCTTGAAATCGCCGGCTAAAATCAAAACGGCGACGCATCAAGGTTGCGCCGCCGTGCCGTTAAAAGAATTTATGGACGCGCTGTTATTTCACGGACGAGAACGACGTCGGCTGAAGGAAAGAACTGGAGATATTGGCGGTGATCGGCCCGTCTTTTTCGCTCTCCCCGCGCTTTGCGATCCATTCGGGGTCTGACATGAAACCGTTCCAGACCTTTTCGCGTTCGGCGAGCGATTCCCAAGCCAGCATGTAAGTCAAATCCATGTTGGATTCGCCGACCAGCGTGGTCCAGAAGCCAGCTTGACGAATGCCGTGTCTTTTCCAGATGCCGAGCGTGACGGTCTCGAAGCGCTTGATCAGCGCAGGCAACCGGCCCGGCACGGCGCGATAGATACGCAATTCGTAGATCATCGGAATTCCCCCGTTCGTTTTTTGATTGTGACACGCTCATCGTAGCGCGATGTCGAAGCGCTGAAAGATCACACCAGCCGGCTTTGATCCACCGCCGCACCGATGAAAGACGAAAACAGCGGATGCGGCTCGAACGGCCGCGACTTCAACTCGGGGTGAAACTGGACGCCGATGAACCACGGATGATCGTCGTATTCGACGATCTCGGGGAGAATGCCGTCCGGCGACATGCCGGAAAATCGCAGGCCATGCTGTTCGAGACGACCCTTGTAGGCCGTGTTAACCTCGTAGCGGTGGCGGTGGCGCTCGGAGATTTCGGTCGAGCCATAGATCTCGGCGACGCGGCTGCCGCGTGACAAGGTCGCCGTATAGGCTCCCAGCCGCATCGTGCCGCCGAGGTCGCCATTGGCGGCACGCTTTTCCAGTTCGTTGCCCTTGAGCCATTCGGTCATCAGGCCGACGACCGGCTCAGCGGTCGGACCGAATTCGGTCGAGTTGGCGTTCTCGATGCCGCAGAGGTTACGCGCCGCCTCGATGCAGGCCATCTGCATACCGAAGCAGATACCGAAATACGGCACGCTACGTTCGCGCGCGAACCGCGCGGCGCGGATTTTGCCCTCGGCGCCGCGCTGGCCGAAGCCGCCGGGCACCAGGATGCCGTTGACCTGTTCGAGGAACGGCGCCGGGTCCTCGTTCTCGAACACGTCGGACTCGATCCACTCCAGCTTGACCTTGACCTTGTTGGCGATGCCGCCGTGCGACAGCGCCTCGTTCAACGACTTATAGGCGTCCTTCATGCCGGTATATTTGCCGACGATGGCGATCGTGACCTCGCCCTCCGGATTGCGGACGCGTTCGTTGATTTCGTGCCAGCGTGCCAGGTTCGGCGGGGCTTTGTCTTCGAGACCGAAAGCGGACAACACTTCCCGGTCGAGGCCGGCGACCGAATAACCTTCCGGGACCGCGTAAATATTATCGACGTCGCGGGCCTCGATCACGGCGGTTTCGCGCACGTTGCAGAACAGCGCCAGCTTGCGCCGCTCGCTTTCCGGGATCGGCCGATCCGTGCGGCACAACAGGATATCGGGCTGGATGCCGATGGAGCGCAGTTCCTTGACCGAGTGCTGCGTCGGCTTGGTCTTGAGTTCGCCCGCGCTCGGGATGAACGGCAGCAACGTCAGGTGAATGTAGACGACGTGGCCACGCGGCATGTCGTTGCCGAATTGCCGGATCGCCTCGAAGAACGGCAGGCCCTCGATATCGCCGACGGTGCCGCCGACTTCGCACAGGACAAAATCGTAATCGTCATTGCCGTCGCGGACGAAGTCCTTGATGGCGTTGGTGACGTGCGGGATGACCTGGATGGTGGCGCCGAGATAATCGCCGCGGCGCTCCTTGGTCAGGATGTCCTGATAGATGCGGCCGGTGGTGATATTGTCTTTTTTGGTCGCCGGATTGCCGGTGAAACGCTCGTAGTGGCCGAGGTCAAGATCGGTTTCGGCACCGTCGTCGGTGACGAAGACCTCGCCGTGCTGGTACGGCGACATCGTGCCGGGATCGACGTTGAGGTAGGGGTCGAGCTTGCGCAGACGGACGGTATAGCCCCGCGCCTGCAACAGCGCGCCGAGCGCCGCCGAAGCCAGACCCTTACCCAGTGAGGACACCACGCCGCCGGTGATGAAAATGTACCGCGCCATGGGGCCTAACCTCTACGGGCCCTAAATCGATTCGACGAGTGCGAAAAGCGAAGGTGAGCCCTGCGCCTGTGCGTAAACGCGGATCGGGGTGAATAAACCGTGACTTGCATGGCGTTATTAAATCCAGATTGCAGCGTGCCAGTCAGCCCGGCCGCGCCAGCACGATCGAGGGCCGGGCCGTTAAAGTTCGCTTCGTCGTCGTCAAATGAAAGAAGGGCCGGATTTCCCGGCCCTTCGGTCGTCACTTCGCAAATTACTTGGATTGCGGCACCTGCGGCCCCGATGGGGCGGCGGGCGCTGCGGGTGGCGTCGCCGGCGCACCCTGAAGCTGCTTCAACAAGCCGCCGCCGTCGCCGAGCGGCGGGCTCGAACCCGCGGGCGCGGTGGCCGGTGCAGTCGAATTGCCGCCTTGCAGGATGGAGTTCGGCGCCCGGCCCATGCCGGCAAGAATCGAGAGAATCAGGCTGGTCGTGAAAAACAGCGCGGCGAGGATCGCGGTCGCCCGGGTCAGCACGTTCCCCGCGCCCCGGCTCGACATGAAGCCGCCGCCGCCACCGCCGCCGCCGCCGATGCCCAGGCCGCCGCCTTCCGAACGCTGCAACAGCACGACGCCGATCAGCGCCAGCACCAACATCAGGTGGATGACAATAATAACTTGCTGCATAAGCTCTTTATCCGTTCAAACCCCGCCGTCCGGGTGACGCCCAGGCGGCTCCGCGTGCTCAATATAGGAATTCGCCGCGGTCTCTACACGATAGTTTGCGCTATTTCCACCCAATGCCTGCGCTGGACCTGAATTCCGGCGCTCATCGGTAAACTTCCGCGATTCCGAGGAAATCGGCCGCTTTCAGGCTGGCGCCGCCGATCAGCGCGCCGTTGACGTCGGCGATAGCCAAAAGTTCGCCGGCATTCGACGGTTTGACCGATCCGCCATAGAGGATGCGCAACCCCGCCCCGGCTGCGGCATAGCGAGCGGTGAGTTTGCCGCGGATGAAGGCGTGGACTTCCGCCACATCGGCCGCCGTCGGCGTCAGCCCGCTGCCGATGGCCCACACCGGCTCATAGGCCAATACCAGATTGGCGGCCGTTGCTCCGTCGGGCAGAGAGCCGGCAAGCTGCGTGCCGATGATCTTGAGGGTGTCGCCGGATTGGCGCTCGGCGCGCTGCTCGCCGACGCAGACGATGGCGGTGAGACCGGCCCGCCAGGCGGCCAGTGTCTTGGCCTGAACCATTGCGTCGGTTTCGTGATGGTCCGTGCGGCGCTCGGAGTGGCCGACGATCACGGCCGTGGCGCCCGCATCGGCCAGCATTTCGGCCGAAATGTCGCCGGTATGGGCTCCGGACGCCTTGGCGTGACAGTCCTGGCCACCGACGGCGACAGGGCCTGCGATTTTGGCAAATGGGGCGATCAGGGTCGCCGGCGGGCAGATCATCAGGTCGGCGCCCGTCACGTGGCTGGCGCCCTTCACGATCGCGCCGAACTCCGCCGTCGAGGCGGCAAGGCCGTTCATTTTCCAGTTGCCCGCAACCAGGGCGCGAAGGGGTGCCGGGGGCATCGTCGCTTGTTCCTTGTTCGGTGTTGCGATTATCAGACCTCCGGGACCTGCGCCATAGTGTCCTGCCGGGCGATCCGTCTTGTGTTGCAGCACGTTGGCCCGCTCCCTATAAGGGCCCCGTCCATCGATGCCGGAAAGAGAAGTCACCATCCCATGCTCCGCGGTATTCACAAAGCCACGTCCACCTGGATCGGCAAAGGCGTCATGGCCGTCGTCATGGGCGGCTTGATCATCAGCTTCGCGATCTGGGGCATCGGCGACATCTTCCGCGGCTTCGGCGTCAATTCGGTGGCCAAGATCGGCGGCACCGAAATCTCGATCGAGCAGTTCCGGCAGTATTACACCGACAAGCTCCAGCAGCTCAGCCAGCGCCTGCGACGGCCGATATCGCCGGATCAGGCGCGCGCGCTCGGCATCGACCGACAGTTGCTCGGTCAACTCGTCGCCGAGACCACGCTCGACGAGCAGGCCAAGCAGATGCGCCTCGGCCTCGCCGACAAGGACATCGCCGCGCGCATCATGACCGATCCGAACTTCAAGGGCCCGAACGGTCAGTTCGACCGTTCGCGTTTCGAGGCCGTGATCCGCAATGCCGGCTATAACGAACCGCGCTACGTCGCCGAGCAGCGCCATGTGCTGCTGCGAAGGCAGATTGCGCAGACGGTGAGCGGCGATGTGCCGGTTCCCAAGACCACCTTGCAGGCGATCAACCAGTATCAGCACGAAAAGCGCGCCATCGACTACGTGGCGCTGACCGCGGCGCAGGCCGGCGACATCCCTGCACCCACGCCGGAAGAACTGTCCAAATATTTCGAGACCCGCAAGATTCTGTTCCGGGCGCCGGAATATCGCAAGATTACGCTGCTGGCCTTGTCGCCGGCCGAACTCGCCAAGCCGGACGCAGTCTCCGACGCCGACGCCAAGGCTTATTACGAGTCCCGCAAGGACACCTACGGCACGCCGGAAAAGCGTGACGTGAAGCAGATCGTATTTCCGAAGGCGGAAGATGCCGCCGCCGCCCGTGACAAAATCACCAAGGGCGCGACGTTCGCCGACATCGCCAAGGAACGCGACCTCAAGCCAGCCGATACCGACCTCGGCATAGTGACGAAGGCCGACATCATCGACCCGGCGGTGGCCGCGGCCGCCTTCTCGCTCAAGCCCAATGAGGTCTCCGCGCCGGTCAAAGGCACCTTCGGCACCGTGCTGGTTGAGGTCACCAAGATCGAACCCGGCTCGCAGAAGACCTACGAGGACATGGCGCCGCAAATCAAACAGGAACTCGCCGAGCAGCGCGCCCGCAACGAAGTCGGAAACCTGCGCGACAAGATCGAAGATGAACGTGCCGCCGGCTCGACCCTGGCCGAGACCGCCAAGAAGCTGAACCTGAAATCGACCACGATCGATGCGGTCGACCGGTCCGGCCGCGGCCCCGACGGCAAGGTGGTCGAGGCGCTTCCGAAACAGCCGGACGTCACTTCGGCCGCGTTTACCAGTGATGTCGGCGTCGATAACGAAGCGCTGCAAATGCAGAACGGCGGCTATCTCTATTACGACGTGAGCGGCGTCACACCGGCGCGCGACCGCACGCTCGACGAAGTCAAGGACCAGGTCGCGGCACGCTGGCACGATGACGAGGTCGCCAAACGGCTCCAGGCGAAGGGCGAAGATATGGTCGCCAAGCTCAAGGCCGGCACGTCGCTGGCGCAGGTTTCGACCGATAGCGGTCTCAGCGTCGCCAGCGCCGCCGATCTCGTGCGCGGCAAGGCGGCCGGTTTTGTGCCGGTCAAGGTGGTTGAAGCGGTCTTTGGCACCGCCAAGGGTCAGGCCGCGACCGTTGCCGGCGACACCGAAACCAATCGCTATATCTTCGTCGTCACCGGCGTCACCGAACCGGCATTCGACGCAACCGCGCCGGAGATGAAGCAAATGTCGACGCAGTTGCAGAATTCTTACGCCGACGAGGTCATCGGCCAATATCTCGCCAAGGCAGAAACCGAGATCGGCGTGTCGATCAATCAGACGGCGTTGAACCAGGTCATCGGCGGCAGCCCCCCGCAATAACGAACCGACATACCGCGCAATGCAGATCGAGCCATCCGAAAGCGCCTTCACGGAACGCTACCGCCGTGGCGAGGCGCAGGTGGTATGGACCACGCTGGTCGCCGATCTGGAAACGCCAGTCTCGGCGTTCCTGAAGCTCGGCGGCGGCAAGCCGATGAGTTTCCTACTGGAGTCGGTTGAAGGCGGCGCGGTGCGCGGCCGCCATTCGATCATCGGCATCGAGCCCGATTTGATCTGGCGCACCAACGGCAGCAAGGCCGAGATCAATCGTGGAGCGCGCGCAAAGCCAAACGCATTCGTCCCCTGCTCCGAGCCGCCGCTCACCGCGCTGCGCACGCTGATTGCCGAAAGCCGCATCGATCTGCCCGACAACCTGCCACCGATGGCCGCTGGCGTATTCGGCTATCTCGGTTACGACATGGTGCGGCTGATGGAAGAACTGCCGCAAGCCAATCCCGACCCGATCGGCATTCCCGATGCCATCATGGTGCGGCCGACGCTGATCGTGGTGTTCGATGCGGTCAAGGATTCGATCACGGTGGTGACGCCGGTGCGGCCCGAACCCGGCGTCGATGCACACGTGGCCTTGACGCGCGCGACCGAGCGGCTCGGCCAGATCGTCGATGCGCTCGACCGGCCGCTCGACAAGTCGCTGGCCGATAATGCCGAAGGCCCGATCGACGTGCCGCCGGTGTCGAACACAACGCCGGACGAATACAGAGCGATGGTGCTGCAGGCCAAAGAATACATCGCCGCCGGCGATGCATTCCAGATCGTGCTGGCGCAGCGCTTCGAGGCACCGTTCACGCTGCCGCCGTTCTCGCTCTATCGCGCGCTGCGACGGACCAATCCGTCGCCGTACCTGTATTTCCTCGATTTCGGCACATTCGCCGTCGCCGGCTCCAGCCCGGAAATCCTGGTGCGGGTGCGCGGCGACCATGTCGCCTTGCGCCCGCTCGCCGGCACACGGCCGCGCGGCGAAACTCCGCACGAAGACAAGGCGCTCGAAGCCGAACTGCTCGCCGATCCGAAGGAGCGCGCCGAGCACCTGATGCTGCTCGATCTCGGCCGCAACGATGTCGGCCGCGTCGCCGCCATCGGGACCGTCAAAGTCACCGACCAGTTCTTCATCGAGCGCTATAGCCAGGTCATGCATATCGTCTCCAATGTCGAAGGCCGGCTCGATCCGAAATATGATGCGCTGGATGCCTTGGCTGCGGGCTTTCCCGCCGGCACGACCTCGGGCGCGCCGAAAGTGCGGGCGATGGAAATCATCGACGAACTGGAAAAGGAAAAGCGCGGGCTTTATGCCGGCTGCGTCGGCTATTTCTCCGCCGCCGGCGAGATGGACACCTGCATCGTGCTGCGCACCGCGCTGGTGAAAGACGGCAAGATGTACGTTCAGGCCGGCGCCGGCATTGTCGCGGATTCAAACCCGCAGGCCGAGCAGCAGGAATGCGTCAACAAGGCCAAGGCCCTGTTCCGCGCGGCGGAAGAAGCACGGCGTTTTGCCAGTGCCGTCAAGCGCGGACAGTAGCTATATTCTCGTTCAGGCACTCAAGCACACTCCGCTCATTCCCGTCCCCGCCTTCGCGGGATAAACTCCAGCGGGAACTCCAAGGCCAAAGAACTGGACCCCCGCTTTCGCGGGGGTGAGCGGATGAAGGGAGCAACATTCTATGGGCCACGATCCACACGACCATTCTCATCCGCACGACCACAGCCATGAGCCGAAATGGAAGCACGACGGCGTGCGCGTGATCCCGGGCAACTCGCTCGACAGCAATACCGCACAGACGGCAGGCATGGACCGCAAGGCCGCCATCAACGCCGCCCGCGTCGGCGCGCAGAAACTGTGGGCCGGCACCGTCGCCATCCATCCCAATGCCAAGACCGGCGCGCATCACCATGGCGCTCTCGAAAGCGTCATCTTCGTCGTGCGCGGCAAGGCGCGCATGCGCTGGGGCGAGCATCTCGAATTCACCGCCGAAGCCGGCCCCGGCGATTTCATCTTCATCCCGCCTTACGTCCCGCATCAGGAAATCAATGCCAGCCGCGACGAGGTGCTGGAATGCGTGTTGGTGCGCTCCGACAACGAGGCGGTGGTGGTCAATCTCGACATCGAGCCGGTGGAGAAGCCGGAAAATGTCGCCTGGATCGATCCGATCCATAAGGCGCAAGAATAGATTTCCGCTCACCCTCGCGAAGGCGGGGGGCCAGAGCGTCGAACTGTGCGACAAAAGACTGGATTCCCGCCGGAGTTTATCCCCGCGAAGGCGGGGACGCGAATGAGCGGAGATTGGGGCGACCGACCGCTTCTTGACCCCTCACCAGCCCCGCCTTAAGACCTTGAGCGGGCGGTTAAAAACATGATCATCCTGATCGACAATTACGACAGCTTTACCTTCAACCTGGTCCACTATCTTGGCGGACTGGGCGCGGACGTTGTCGTGCATCGCAACGACAAGATTTCGGTCGAGGACGTCATCGCGTTGGAACCGAACGGCATTGTGCTGTCGCCCGGCCCCTGCACGCCGAATGAGGCCGGCATCTGCCTCGACCTGATCGCCAAGGCTTCAGGAACAATTCCAATTTTGGGGGTCTGCCTCGGCCATCAGGCCATCGGTCAAGCTTTCGGCGGCAAGGTGATCCGCGCGCCGCAGATGGTGCATGGCAAGCTGTCTGAAGTGAAGCACAACGCTACTGGCGTCTTCCGCGGCATCAACGGCCCGTTCAAGGCGACGCGTTATCACTCGCTGATCGTTGACCGCGCGACGATGCCGGCCGCACTCAAGGTCAATGCCGAGACCGATGGGCTGATCATGGGCATGGCGCATGAAAGCCTGCCGGTGCACGGCGTGCAGTTTCATCCCGAAAGTATCGCTTCCGAGCACGGCCATTTGATGCTGAAAAACTTCCTCGATATCGCCGCCGAATGGAATGCCGATCACGGTCGAAGTCACGCTCAAAGTCACGGCCGCGCGCCGCGCACGGGCGCAGGACAAAAACTGCCCGAACATCTGGCTGGTTGAGGAGCATTGCCGTGGCCGACGATTTCAAGACGCTGATCGGCAAGGTCGCGACCGGCGCCAGCTTGAGCCGTGACGAGGCCGCCAATGCCTTCGACCGCATGATGTCGGGCGAAGCGACACCCTCGCAGATGGGCGGGCTGTTGATGGCCTTGCGCGTGCGCGGCGAAACCGTCGACGAGATCACCGGCGCCGTCACCACGATGCGCGCCAAGATGCTCGGCGTGAAAGCGCCGGCCGACGCCGTCGATGTGGTCGGCACCGGAGGCGATGCGTCCGGCTCGTACAACATTTCGACCTGCGCGGCCTTCATCGTCGCGGGCGTCGGCGTTCCGGTGGCCAAGCACGGCAACCGCGCGCTGTCGTCGAAGTCGGGTTCGGCGGACGTGCTCGGCGCGCTCGGCGTCAGGATCGACCTCACTCCGGATCAGGTCGGCAACTGCATTGCCGATGCCGGCATCGGCTTCATGTTTGCGCCCACGCATCATCCGGCGATGAAGAATGTCGGCCCGACGCGGGTCGAACTCGGCACCCGCACCATCTTCAATCTGCTGGGTCCGCTGTCGAACCCCGCCTCGGTCAAGCGCCAGATGATCGGCACCTTTTCCAAACATTGGCTCGAGCCGATGGCGCGGGTGCTCGATAATCTCGGTTCGCAGATGATCTGGGTCGCCCATGGTTCCGACGGCCTCGACGAGATCACCACCTGCGGCACGACCAGCGTTGCCGAATTGAAGGACGGCAAGATCCGCATGTTCGAGGTATCGCCGGAGGACGTCGGCCTCGCGCGCGCCAAGCCGGCGGCGCTTAAAGGCGGTGACGCCGACTACAATGCCAAGGCCCTGCTCGACGTGCTCAAGGGCAGGAAAAGCGCGTTCCGCGATGTTGCGCTGATCAATGCCGGCGCGGCTTTGGTCGTTGCCGGAAGGGCTGCCGACCTTAAGGAAGGCGTGGCGCTGGCGACCAAGGCGATCGATAGCGGGGAAGCCGAAGGCCGGCTCGACCGGCTGATTGCGGTATCCTGCAGTCAGGGCGCATGATCCCGCCGATGTCCGACATTCTCAAGAAGATCGAAGCCTACAAGCGCGAGGAAATCGCGGCGGCCAAACGCGTCCGCTCGCTTGGCGATCTTGAAACCGCGGCCAAGGCGTTGCCGCCGCCGCGTGGCTTCCTGCGCGCAATCGAGGCCCGGATCGCAGCCGGCGAGACCGCGCTGATCGCGGAAATCAAGAAAGCGAGCCCGTCCAAGGGCCTGATCCGGGTCGATTTCGACCCTCCCGCCTTGGCCAAGGCCTATGCGGCAGGCGGTGCGACGTGTTTGTCGGTGCTGACCGACGGTCCGTCGTTCCAGGGCCGGCCGGAGTTCCTGACGGCGGCCCGCGACGCGACGGCGTTGCCGGCGCTGCGCAAGGACTTCATGTTCGAGCCGTATCAGGTCGTCGAGGCGCGGGCACTGGGCGCCGACTGCATTCTCATCATCATGGCGGCGGTCGATGACGTCGCCGCTGCTGAAATAGAAAATGTAGCATTTTCAAATGATATGGATGTTTTGATTGAAGTTAACAAAGAAGATGAACTCGAGCGTGCGCTGCGCCTGCGCTCCCGCCTGATAGGCATCAACAACCGCGACCTGCGCACCTTCGCCACATCGCTTGCCGTCAGCGAGCGCCTCGCGCCTCTGGTTCCTACGGACCGCATCGTGGTCGGCGAAAGCGGTCTCAACACGCCCGACGACCTCGCCCGGCTTCGCCGGGTCGGCATCTCGACCTTCCTGATCGGCGAGAGCCTGATGCGCCAGGATGACGTGACGGCGGCGACGCGCGCTTTGCTCGCCCGCCCTGCCCGCAGCGCGGCGGAGTAAGCGACATGGCCAAGAAGACGGCCAAAAAGGCGGCTGTGCCGGCGAAGGCCAAGCCGAAACTGAGCCATCTCGACAAACGCGGCCAGGCCCACATGGTTGATGTCTCGGCCAAGCGCCAGACCGAGCGCCTCGCCACGGCCGAGGGCAAAGTCATCATGCGCAAGGAAACGCTCGATCTCGTCATCGCGGGCAATGCGCTCAAAGGCGACGTCCTCGGCGCCGCGCGGCTCGCCGGCATCATGGCGGCCAAGCACACCCACGGCCTCATTCCGCTCTGTCATCCGTTGCCGATCACCAAGGTGCAGATCGACATCTTCCCGGAGCATTCGCTGCCCGGTTTTCTGGTGCAATCGACGGTGAAGGTGACTGGCCAGACCGGCGTCGAGATGGAGGCGCTGGTCGCGGTGTCGATCGCGTGCCTCACCATTTATGACATGGTCAAGGCGGTCGAACGCGGCATGCGCATCGAGGGGATCCGGGTCCTGGAAAAGAGCGGCGGCAAATCCGGCACGTACAAAGCGGATCAGTAGTCATGGCTCAAAAGACGCTGATGCCGGTTGCCGAAGCGCTGGCGCGCGTCCTTGAAGGCGTAATACCGCTGCCGGTCGAAAACGTGCCGCTCGACCGCGCGCTTGGCCACGTGCTGGCGCAGGACCTCACGGCATTGCGGACACAACCGCCAGATGCCGTCTCCGCGATGGACGGTTACGCCGTGCGTGCGCAAGACGTCGCCGCCGCGCCGGTCACCCTCAAGGTCATTGGGGAAGTTGCCGCTGGCCATCCGTTCGACGGCACGGTCGGCCACGGCGAAGCGGCGCGCATCTTTACCGGCGGCGTGATGCCGCGAGGCGCCGACACCGTGGTGATCCAGGAAAACACCACGCGCGACGGCAACGTCGTTACGATCCGCAAAATCACGGTGAAGGCGCGTAACGTGCGGGCGCGGGGCATCGACTTTACCGAGGGCCAGGTCCTGCTTGGCCGCGGCCGCGTCCTGACCGACCGCGACCTGATGCTGGCGGCGGCGATGAATTATCCGGCGCTGCCCGTGCACCGGCGGCCCAAAGTCGCCGTACTCGGCACCGGCGACGAACTGGTCGCCCCTGGCGGTCGCCCCGGCCCCGGCGAGATCGTCTACTCGAACGGCTTCGCGTTGATGGCGCTGGCGCACCGCGCGGGCGCCGCCGTGACCGATCTCGGCATCGCGCGCGACACGCAGGACGACATCGCTCAGGCGATCCGGCGCGCGCGCTCAGACGGCGCCGATATCCTGCTGACCAGCGGCGGCGCATCCGTCGGCGATCATGACCTGGTGCAGCGGACGCTGGCCGACGAAGGCCTCGACCTGTCGTTCTGGCGGGTGGCGTTGCGGCCGGGCCGGCCGATGATGCATGGCCGGCTTGGCGGCCCTTCCGGCTCGATGCATGTGCTCGGCGTGCCGGGCAACCCGGTGTCATCCTATGTCTGCGCGTTCCTGTTTCTGGCGCCGCTGATCCGCAAACTCACGGGCCGAAACGACATCGAGCCGGTCACGGAGACCGCGCGCCTCGGCTGCGCCATGCCGGAAAACGACGAGCGCGCCGATTATCTGCGCGCCACGCTCACGCCTGGCCCGGATGGCCTCACGGCAACGCCGTTGCCGGCGCAGGACTCGTCTTTGATGGCGCCGCTGGCCAAGGCCGACTGCCTGTTGATTCGGCCCGCTTACGCGCCGGCGGCGGCCGCCGGTTCACCTTGCGTCATCCTTAAGCTCGCCCTTTAGCGGTCTTTCGACTTGTTCACGGCAAATTAAGTGGTTGCGGAACACATATCGAACAGATAGTGTCTGTTCATGATTTGTTTCGGAACCATGCCCCGTTAACCTTCGTCCAGGCGCAGGGGCTGGCCGTGACCGGAGAGAAAAACCGATGTTGACCCGCAAACAGTTCGAGCTTTTGCGCTTCATCCACGAGCGTCTGACCGAAGCCGGGGTTCCGCCCTCTTTCGACGAGATGAAAGACGCCCTCGACCTGCGGTCGAAATCTGGCATTCACCGCCTCATCACGGCGCTGGAGGAGCGCGGGTTCATCCGCCGGCTGGCGAACCGGGCCCGCGCCATTGAAGTGATCAAGCTGCCGGATTCGGTCGCCCACGGCATCAACGGCGGCAGCAGCCGTTCCCGCGGGTTCAACCCGAGCGTGATCGAGGGCGACCTCGGCCGCGGTCGGGCACCGGCCGACGAGGACAACGGGCGGCCGATTTCGGTGCCGGTGATGGGCCGCATCGCCGCCGGCACGCCGATCGAGGCGATCCAGACCCGCAGCCATGTCATCAACATGCCGGCCGAACTGCTCTCGGCGGGCGAGCATTTTGCCTTGGAGGTTCGCGGCGATTCGATGATCGAGGCCGGCATCCTCGATGGCGACATCGCGCTGATCCGGCGCTCGGAAGCGGCCGATACCGGCGACATCGTGGTGGCGCTGATCGACGACGAGGAAGCGACGCTCAAGCGCTTCCGGCGGCGCGGCGCGTCGATCGCGCTGGAGCCGGCCAATCCGGCTTATGAGGTTCGCATCCTGCCGCCCAACCGCGTGCGCATCCAGGGCAAGCTGGTGGCGATGTTTAGAAGGTATTGAGAACAATTGAGGCCGGCATCATCCGCGAATGCGGATGATCCAGTAATCGCGAACGTTTCGTTTTTTAACAAATGCTGCGGCGTACTGGGGGCCCGCCTTCGCGGGCACGACGGTCGAAGTCAATCCGCTTCCTCCACATCCTCCGCCTTCGGCGTTGCGTCCGGCGTAGTTGCGCGGCGCATTTTTGGCGTGGCGGCAACGGCCGGGACCGACGCACCCGCATCCCGCGCCCACGGGCGATCGATACCCGGCGGACGGGCGAAGCTCTGCGCGAAGCCGCCGCCGTTCGCCGATGTGCCGTTTGCAAACAAGGCGGTGGCGCCATGAGCGCGCCACGCCGCGCGATCGATCAGCGTCGCCTTGCAGTCGTCGCCTTCAAACGGGCTTTGCCGCGGGCTCGCCACTACGGCCGCGCGAGCGCAGTCTTCTTCAAATGCCTCGGTCGACAAGGCGAAAGCCACCAGCCTGCCATCGGCAAGCTTGGCGGTGCAGCCGACGGGATCGCAGCGCACGCCGTCTTTAAGGCTGGGGTCATTGACGGTGCGGCTGTCGCCATCGGCGAGAAGCCATTCCTTGATCGCAAACTTATCGCGACCGCTCGTCAGGAAACTCAACTCGCCGCTTGGGCCGCGCACAGCGGCAATCGTGCCGTCGCCGGCGACCAAAATGTCCGGATGCGGCGCGGCGAGCGCCCACAGCGTGGCGGCAACGGCAATGACCGCGCCGCTCCATCGCAGCGGCGACCGCAGCAAGCAGATCACCAGCAGGCCAACGGTCGCCATCAGCAGCGGTCCGGTGCCGAAGGCCGCCATGTGCCAGACCGCGCCCGGCAGATGCGCGACGAACAGCACGACGGCGATCATCCAGTCGATGCCGGCGCCCATCAATTGCCAGAAGATCGCATCGAGGCCGAACGGCATCATCAGCAGCGCGAGAATGCCCATCGGCATCACCATCACCGACACCACCGGCATCGCCAGCAGATTAGCGATGACGCCATAAGGCGCGACGCGGTGAAAATGATAGGCGGCATAAGGCTCGGTCGCGAGCCCTGCGATCACCGACGCCAGCACCAGCCCGACGATCTCGCGCCCGCCCCACAGCGCCGCGCGTGTGCCCAGCGACGCGTCATTGCCGGCACGGCCGAAAATATCGGGCAGGCCGTTCTGGTAGCCGGCAATCATCGCCAATGTCGCAGCAAACGACATCTGGAAGCTCGGATGCACGACCGCCTGCGGCGCCAGCAGCAGCACCGCGAAGGCCGCGACCGAGAGCGTCCGGAAGGTGATGGCCGCACGGTCGAGCATGATGCCGGTGAGCACAATCGCGATCATGATGAAGGAGCGCTGCGTTGCCACTTCGGCGCCGGACATCAGCAGATAGAACGCGCTCGCCGCGAGCGCGGCCGCCGCCGCCCATTTCTTGATGGGGCGCGTCAGCGCCAGCGACGGCACCAGCGCAAGCCCGGCGCGCACGAAGAAGAACACGATGCCGGCGACCACCGCCATGTGATAGCCGGAGATCGACAGCACATGCGCAAGGCTCGACACATACATCGCGTCGTTGACCGGTGTGGAAATCGCGTCGCGCTTGCCGGTAATCAGCGCCGAAGCGATCGAGCCGCGGTCGCCTGGCAGAATGGTGCGGATACGATTATCGACAACCTCGCGCATGGCGTCGATTGTCGAGGCATAGCGCAGCCAGAACCCGGGCACGGCCAATGCGCTTTCGGTTCTGATCTTGCCGAGCACGTAGCCAGAGGCGCCGATCTGCTGGAAATACATGTCGCGGGCGAAGTCATAGCCACCCGGCCTTAAGGGCGAAAGCGGCGGCCCCAAATGAGCCTTGAATGCAATAAAGGCGCCGACATCGGGCGCGGTGCCCTTGCGAACGGAGACGCGCACACGCTCCGGCTTCTCGACGGTGCGCGGCGCGTCGAAACGATGAACGCGCACAACGATGCGGTCGCTCTTCTCGCGCTCTTCGCGGGTTTCGACGAAGCCGGCCACCTGCGCATTCCACGTTGAGGTTTGCAACACGGGATGTGCGATGCGCACGGTCTGCAAGGTCGCGACGCAAAAGCCGCAAGCCATGGCGGCAAGCCCGAGCGCAAGCGGAAAGCCTGCCGGACGCCGGCGCGCCGCATAGGCCGCCGCAAGCGTGATCGTCGTCAGCAAACACGCCGCCCACCACGCCGGCTCGCGGTCGGCGGTGAAATAGAGAGCGATGCCGCTGCCGAACGCGACCGGTAGCCAGGGCAGCAGCCGTCCCGGCGCAACCTCGGCCGTGGCCCACTCCGCAAGCACCTGACGCCAGCGTTCGTGTCCTGCCGCAACTGCATCCAGCCACGCAGAACCGGCGCGGCGCCGCGCGGCGTCGATGCCGGCGGCTATCGCTTTCGCACGTGTTTTCGACGGGTCCCCCGTGGCCACGGCAACGCCCCCGGTACGATACGCAACCGGAAATGAGGCTACAGCAGCCGCAGGTTGTGACTAGGGGAACGGTTGTGAACGCGCCTTGTCCCGGTCGCGGCGCAGCGTGAGCGCATGCAAACGGTGCGACGCAGAACCGGGATCTTCGCAAATTCCGAGTTTGGAATGGCGCCGGCTCGACGTCGTATCACTTCGTGCTGCGCCGCGTCCGGGGCGCGTTGGCCCTACCCCGCCGCCCGACTTTTGACGGCATCCTTGGCCACATCCTTGGCATAGGTATCGCGCAGTCCGATGGTGCGGTTGAACACCAAGTTGCCGGGCGCTGAATCCCTGTCGAGGCAGAAATAACCCTGCCGCTCGAACTGGAACGGCTGCTCGGGCTTGGCCTCGGCCAGCGCCGGCTCGAGCCGCGCGCCGCTTAACACCTCGAGCGAATTCGGATTGATCGCGGTCGCGAATGTTTCGGCATCGGCGCTCGGGTTGGCATCGTTGAACAGCGGATTGTAGATCCGCACCTCGGCCGGAATGGAATGTTCGGCCGACACCCAGTGGATGGTCGCCTTGACCTTGCGGCCATCGGGCGAATTGCCGCCTTTGCTGGCGGGATCGTAGGTGCAGCGCAATTCGACCACCTCGCCGCTGGCGTCCTTCACCATCTCGCGACAGGTGACGAAATAGGCATAGCGCAGCCGCACCTCGCGGCCGACCGCCATGCGGAAGAACTTCTTCTCCGGCACTTCCATGAAGTCGTCGCGCTCGATGTAGAGTTCGCGCGTGAACTTGATCTTGCGTGAGCCGGCCGCCGCGTCGTCGGGATGATTGACGGCGTCCAGTTCCTCGACCTGCCCTTCCGGATAATTCTCGATCGTCACCTTGAGCGGCTTGAGCACGGCCATGCGCCGCTGTGCGTGCCGGTTCAAAACCTCGCGCACCGAGAAATCGAACATGCCGGCATCGACCTGGCTGTTGGCTTTCGACACGCCGACGCGCTTGACGAAATCGCGGATCGCCTCAGCAGGCACGCCGCGCCGCCGGAAGCCGGCAAGGGTCGGCATGCGTGGATCGTCCCAGCCGGCGACGTGGCCGCCGCGCACGAGCCCGGTCAGAATGCGCTTGGACAACAATGTATGCGTGATGTTGAGCCGCGCCATTTCATACTGATGCGGTTTCGACGGCACGCCCAGATGGCCGATGAACCAGTCATAGAGCGGCCGGTGATCCTCGAATTCGAGCGTGCAGATCGAATGGGTGATGCCCTCGATGGCGTCGGACTGGCCATGGGCAAAGTCGTAGCTCGGATAGATCTTCCAGGCGTCGCCGGTGCGCGGGTGATGCGCGTGCTTGATGCGGTACAGCACCGGATCGCGCAGGTTGATGTTGCCTGACGCCATGTCGATCTTGGCCCGCAGCACCCGCGCGCCGTCGGCAAACTCGCCATCCTTCATGCGCGCGAACAGGTCGAGGTTTTCATCGGCCGGGCGCTCGCGGAATGGCGAGTTCTTGCCCGGCTCGGTCAGCGTGCCGCGATTGACCCTGATTGCCTCCTGGCTCTGGTCATCGACGTAAGCCAGGCCGGCGCGGATCAACTCCTGCGCCCAGCCGTAAAGCCTGTCGAAATAGTCCGAGGCGAAGAACAGGTTTGTGCCCCAATCGAAGCCGAGCCAGCGCACGTCGCGCTCGATGGCGTCGATGAATTCCTGCTCTTCCTTGGCCGGATTGGTGTCGTCGAACCGCAGATTGCAATGGCCGCCGAATTCCTGGGCGATGCCGAAATTCAGGCAGATCGACTTGGCGTGGCCGATATGAAGATAGCCGTTCGGCTCCGGTGGGAAACGCGTGACGACTTTCTTGACGCGCCCCGAGGCAAGGTCGTCGGCGACGATCTCACGGATGAAATCGCGTCCGGCTTCCGCCGTGCCGATCGTTTTGTCGTCGTCCGCCATGCGTCTCTACCTCGGAATAGCCGTCTGCAGCGTTAACCCAATGACGTGCCGGCCGCGCTCCTGTCAAATGCACTCTCGCCTTTGCCTTCAGTTGTGGTACAGGGCGCGCGATGAGCAAGCCCGTTGTCACCCGTTTTGCGCCGTCCCCCACCGGGTTCCTCCATATCGGAGGCGGCCGGACGGCGCTGTTCAACTGGCTTTATGCGCGGCGATTCGGCGGCAAGATGCTGCTGCGGATCGAGGACACCGATCGCGAACGCTCGACTGAGGCGGCGATCGGCGCCATCATCGATGGCCTGAACTGGCTCGGCCTGAACTGGGATGGCGACGTCGTCTTCCAGTTTGCGCGCGCCGACCGTCATCGCCAGATCGCGGAGCAGCTTCTCGCCGAGGGCAAAGCGTATCGCTGCTATGCCTCGCCGGAGGAACTCACCGCCATGCGCGAGGCAGCGCGCAAGGAAGGCCGCGCCAAACTCTATGACGGCCGCTGGCGCGACCGCGACCCGTCCGAGGCGCCGGCCGGCGTCAAGCCGGTGATCCGCCTCAAGGCGCCCACGACCGGCGAGACCGTGATCGACGATCAGGTGCAAGGCCGCGTCACCTGGCAGAACGCCGATCTCGACGATCTGGTGCTGCTGCGCTCCGATGGCACACCGACCTATATGCTCGCCGTCGTCGTCGACGACCACGACATGGATGTCACCCACATCATTCGCGGCGACGACCACCTCACCAATGGCGCGCGCCAGACGCACATCTACGAGGCGCTTGGCTGGACCGTGCCGGCCATGGCCCATATTCCACTTCTCCACGGGCCAGACGGTTCGAAGCTGTCGAAGCGCCACGGCGCGCTCGGCGTCGATGCCTACCGCGCCATGGGCTACCTGCCCTCGGCGATGCGCAATTATCTGGTGCGGCTCGGCTGGGCACATGGCGACCAGGAGATTTTTTCGACCGAGGAAATGATCGCTGCCTTCGACCTGCCGGCAATCGGCCGTTCGCCGGCGCGGTTCGATTTCGCCAAGCTGGAGAACCTCAACGGTCATTACATCCGCGCGACCGCCGACGCCGAGTTGATCGGCGTGCTGGAGGGCCTGTTGCCGCATATCGCCGGCGGCGACGCGCTGGCCGCCAAGATGGATGACGCCTTGCGCGCGAAATTCCTCGCCGCCATGCCGGGTTTGAAAGAACGCGCCAAGACCTTGATCGAATTGTTCGAGGCCTCGCGGTTTCTGTGGGCGAGCCGGCCGCTGGAGATCAACGCGGCGGCCAATGTTCTGCTGACGCCGGACGCGAAAACGCTGGTCGCGGGGCTGCTGCCCGAACTGGAGAGTATCGCCGATTGGAACGCGGCGGCGGTCGAGACTGTGGTGCGCGCCTTCGCCGAGCGCAGCGGCGTCAAGCTCGGCGCGGTGGCGCAGCCGATACGCGCGGCGTTGACCGGCAAGACCACCTCGCCGCCGATTTTCGATGTGCTGGCGGTGCTCGGCCAGACCGAAAGCGTCGACCGGCTGCGCGATGTCGGAGCGCGCGGACAATAAGGCCGCGCGGCCCGACGTTTTGTCGCGATATTTACGCCGGCGAAACGGGGATTCCTCCACCATCCTGCCTATATAGCTGGCCAGATCGCTCCCCTGCTCTATCTTGCAGCGCACACTCGGATGGGCTACCCAAATCAGGTCAGACAGCCAAATCCGGTCTGGAAACCTTGCACGCCGCCCCAGGCGACACGCTTCCCGGCCGTCGTTTTTCAAACCTCTGCGCGCTGCCAATTCCGAGGGCTCGACCATGGACGCCAAAACCGACGCCACCAAATCAACCGGCTCGATTACCGTCGGTAACAAGAACTGGGACTTCCCCGTCTACAAGGGAACGATCGGTCCCGACGTGCTCGACATCGCCAAGCTCTACGGCGAAAGCGGGATGTTCACCTACGACCCCGGCTTTACCTCGACGGCGAGTTGCGAGTCGAAAATCACCTATATCGACGGCGACGAAGGCATCCTGCTTTATCGCGGCTATCCGATCGAGCAACTCGCCGAACACGGCGACTTCCTCGAGACCTGCTATCTCTTGCTCTACGGCGAACTGCCGACGCCGTCCCAGAAAGCCGACTTCGATTATCGCGTCACGCGCCACACCATGGTGCATGAGCAGATGAGCCGGTTCTTCCAGGGCTTCCGCCGTGACGCGCATCCGATGGCGGTGATGACCGGGTCGATCGGCGCGTTGTCGGCGTTCTATCACGACTCGACCGACATCTCCGATCCAACGCAGCGCATGATCGCCTCACTGCGGATGATCGCCAAGGTGCCGACGCTCGCCGCTATGGCCTACAAATATTCAGTCGGCCAGCCGTTCGTCTATCCGAAGAACGATCTCGACTATTCCACCAACTTCCTGCGCATGTGCTACGCGGTGCCGACGGAAGAATACAAGCCGAACCCGGTGCTGGCGCGCGCCATGGACCGCATCTTCATCCTGCATGCGGACCACGAGCAGAACGCCTCGACCTCGACGGTGCGGCTTGCAGGCTCGTCGGGCGCCAATCCGTTTGCCTGCATCGCCGCCGGCTGCGCCTGCCTCTGGGGACCCGCGCATGGCGGCGCCAACGAAGCCGCGCTCAACATGCTGCGCGAGATCGGCTCGGTCGATCGCATCCCCGAGTTCGTCAGGCGCGCCAAGGACAAGAACGACTCGTACCGTCTGATGGGCTTCGGCCACCGGGTCTACAAGAACTACGATCCGCGCGCCAAGATCATGCAGAAGACCTGCCACGAGGTCCTCACCGAGCTCGGCATCAAGGACGATCCGCTGCTCGACGTGGCGATGGAGCTGGAACGCATCGCGTTGCACGACGAATATTTCATCGAGAAGAAGCTCTATCCGAATATCGACTTCTATTCGGGCATCACCTTGAAGGCGATGGGCTTCCCGACCACGATGTTCACCGTGCTGTTCGCGGTCGCGCGCACCGTTGGCTGGATCGCCCAGTGGAAGGAAATGATCGAGGATCCGAAGCAGAAGATCGGCCGTCCGCGCCAGCTTTACACAGGCGCAACGGCACGCGACTACACGCCGATCTCGAGGCGCAAGTAAAAGCCTTCCAGGCCGTAACGTTTATTCTTCCGGCTCAACGCCCGGCAGTCGCACCAGAGCGACGCCGGGCGTTTCCATGACCATGGTTTGCATTTCGATATGTGGAAAGTTGCGGCGTTTGTTCTCGCCGCTGCGATAGGCGTGCTCGCGCACCAGCGCTGCGGCACGAGTCGCGTGGCCATCGAGAAGTGCGCGCAGGATGCGCCCATGGTCCTCATGCGCCGTCGCCAACTGGCGGCGCAGCAGTTCGGGTTCGGCGACATTGAAAATGGTGTCGCGTGGCCCCGCCAGTGGCACGAGCTTGACCTGTCTGTAGGCGAAAGCCAGCGGACGCATGCCGCATGCCTCGACCAGTGCGGTGTGAAATTCATCATTCATCGCGCACCAGGCCCGCCGCTCGTGCGCGTCGAAATGTTTCGCCTTTAATATTGCCTCGGCCTCAACGATGCAGGCTTTCATGCGCTCGCGGAACACAGCACTGAGTTTGCGCTCCGCAGTCACCCGCACGGCGACGGCCTCGAGTTCGCCACGCACCTCGATGGCCTCGATCACTTCATCGAGACTGAAGCTGCGCACGCGAAAGCCACGGCGTGGCAGGCGGACCAGCAACCCATCGCGCTCGAGCGCCGCCATCGCGAGCCGGGTCGGCGTGCGCGAGACCCCAAGCATGTCGGCGACCTTAGCCTCCGGCAGTTTCACGTCGAGGGGAAACGTGCCGCGCAGCACCAGCGTGCGCAGCGCTTCGGTGGCGCGGTCGAACTGGGATTCGGTCGACGTGGCTTCGTCGTCGGCATCAATTTGCATGCTTTTTTGAATATCTGATGTGTTTTTTGCGTTCATTTGCTTGACCTCAACCTAATATTGCATGCAAAATACCAAAATAGGAAGTGCAGAGGAATCGACCCATGCTCCACACCCCCCGCCCGGTTCACCTGCCCGCGTCCTTCCCGCGCCACGGCAGCCCGCCTCTGATCACCAGCCGCAAGCCGCGATGCCCGCCCTACACCACGGTATCGAATGTCGATCAACTGATGCCCTATCTCGATGTCGTGGCGCGCCGGCCCTACAATCAGGGCCTGCATGCCTGCTGGGGCCTCAAACCCGGCGAACGGGTGCAGTTGCGGGTCGATAACTGGCACGACCCGATGGTAATCGAGGCGAGCAAACGCATCCTCGAAAAATACGGCTGCACATACGAAATCCTGTTTATCGACAAGGGGCCGGTGCGCAAGTGGACCGGCGCCGACGAGGTCGAATACTACCTGCATCGCACCAAGGAACTGGCCGACTGGATGGACCAGTGGGACGTGATGTCGAAGGAAGGAAAGTTCGACAAGTTGCTGTGGGGCTATGGCGGACCGGTGCTGGTCGACACCCACATGAAGATCCAGCGCATGCCGTTCATCACGCCGGAGATTCTCGCCTCGCCGGCGCATCTGATGCCGTACGAATTGCTGCAGGCGATCGATCTCTGGACCTGGAAGCGCATTCTCACCGCCAAACGCGTGCGCATCACCGATCCGGAAGGCACCGACGTCGAATACACCAACCACGACGGCTATTACGATCGCAAACGCGAATTCCTCAATCCCGACCTCGTGCGCGACACCTGGACCGGCAATGAAGGCTTCGGCAAAACCTATCTGCCGGGTCACGTGCTCGGCAAACCTTGGGTCTATCTGGCCGGCAAGGAAGACGGCAACGGCGTCATCGCCGGCACCACCAATCACATCGCCCCGGTCGACTGGACGCAACTCGTCATCGAAGGCAGCCAGATCGTCGAGATCAATGCCGGCGGCGAATTCGGCGAGAAGCTGCGCAAACTCAAATCGGAAACCGACCACCTCCAATATCCGGGCTTCCCTGGCAAGGGACTGTTCTATTGGTGGGAAGCCTCGATTGGCACCAACCCGCACATCCATCGCCCGCGCAAGGATTTCCCGTCAGGCTGGATCAACTGCCTGTACGAGCGCGTGCGCTCCGGCGTCATTCACATCGGCTTCGGCACTATCATCTCGAGCATGAACGAGAGACGCGCGGCAAAAGCCGGCCTGCCGGTCGGTCACTGGCATCTGCATCTCTATTTCCCGACGGTGCAGCTCGAGCGCGAAGGCGACAACGAAAACATCATCGAGGATGGGCGCTTGCTGGCACTGGACGATCCGGAAATTCGCAAGCTGGCCGACAAACATGGCGGCGCCGATCTCTGGCTGCAGGAAAGCTGGATCCCGGCGGTGCCCGGCCTCAACGTCGCCGGCGATTACTGGGAGCACTACGCCAAGGACCCGATGAAATGGGTCAACACCGAGCTCACCGTCTGTCGTGAATTCCACCATTTGTTCATGGACATGGTCGGCGGCGATCATCGCTTCTGCCATGACCGTTACGGTGTGTGGGGCGGCGGGCCGGGCGCCCACGCGGTCGCGGCCGGTAAAAATCCGGTGGCGACCGAACACGGCCACGTCCATACGCCGGGCGGCGCGTGCGGATGCGGGCACTGATAGACGTCAATAAAAGACGGCGGCCAACAAGCCACTGGTGATGATAATAAATAAATCGTGGGAGGATAGAATGTCATTTGTTCGCAAGGCCGCCGGCATCGTCGCCGCATTGCTGCTTGCCGCTGCTGGTCTGACGGCGGCGACGCCGTCCGCTGACGCGGCCGGCTATCCCGACAGGCCGATCCGCGTCATCGTGCCGTTCGCGGCTGGCGGCGGCGGCGACACCTTGGCGCGCATGGTGCTCACCAAGATGGCCGCGCAGCAAGGTTGGACCATCATCGTCGATAACAGGGCCGGTGCCGGCGGCAATATCGGCACCACGGCCGCCGCTCGTTCGACGCCGGACGGCTACACCCTCTCCTACGGCACCAACGGCACGCATGCCATCAATCAGACCTTGTACAAGAATCCTGGCTTCGATCCGGTCAAGGACTTCGACCCGATCTCACGCTTCACCCAGATCGCCCTGCTACTGGTGACGACGCCTTCGTTACCGGTGAAATCGGTCAAGGAACTGATCGCCTATCTCAAGGCCAATCCCGGTAAGGTCAATGTCGCCTCGGCCGGCAACGGCACCACGTCTCACCTCGCGCAGGAGATGTTCAAGAACGCCACCGGCGTCAGCTACCTGCACATTCCCTATCGCGGCGGCGGGCCGGCCAAAATCGATCTGCTTTCCGGCCAGGTCCAAATGATGATCGAGATCATGCCGAGCGTTTTCCCGCTGGTTCAACAGGGCAAACTCAATGGTCTTGCCGTCACCACCCGCAAGCGCTGGCCGCTGGCGAGCAACGTCCCGACGCTCGACGAAAGCGGCGTGCCGGGCTTCGAGGTGACGGCGTGGGATGGCCTTTGGGCCCCGCATGGGACGCCCAAGGATATCATCGCCACCCTCAACGCCGCCGCGCGCAAGGCGCTCACCGATCCGCAATTGCGCGAAACGCTGCTCAAGGCCGGCGCCGAGCCGGTACCGAGCACGCCGGAAGAACTGGGCAAATTTGTCGCCAGCGAACTGCCGCGCTGGGGCAAGGCCGTCGAACAGTCCGGCGCCAAGATCGACTGACGATCACCGCACGGTCGTTCAATCGACCGTTGCGGCCTTTCCTTGCTCGGCCGAGCGCAGCAACGCTTCGATGAGCCGCATCACCTTGAGCGACTCAGCGCCGCTGACCATCGGTTCGCGGTCGCCGTCGATGGCGTCGAGGAAGTCGACGATCAGGCCTTTATGCGCGTCGTTGGTGAACGCCATCGGATCGGCGCCGCCGCTTTTCGACGCCGCGCCTTCGTGGTGGATGTGGCGGCCGTCCTTGAAATACAGGTCGAGCGTTTCGGCATTGAGCACCGCGGTGCCCTTCTCACAGGCCAGTTCGATGCGTTCCGGAAAACCGGGATACGAAACCGTCGTGGCGTCGATCGTGCCAATGGCGCCGTTTGAAAATTCGATGCCACCGCCGACGATGTCTTCGGTATCGATTTTGCGCAGCGGCGATGTTTTGGCGAAAGCTGTTACCTTGGCGATCGGTCCTGTCAGGCTCTGAAACAAGTCGAGCGTATGGATCGCCTGCGTGATCAGCACGCCGCCGCCGTCGCGCGCTTTCATGCCGCGCCCCGGCTGCGCGAAATATTCCGGCGTGCGCCACCAGCGGATCGAGGCCGAGGCCGACACCAGCGCGCCGAGTTCGCCGCTGGCGACGGTTTCGCGCAGCTTGCGCGAGGCATCGCGAAAGCGGTGCTGCAGCATGATGGCGAATTTCTTTCCCGCCTTGTTCATCGCCGCGACCTGTTGCGCGCCGCGCGCGCTGGTGAAGTCGATCGGCTTTTCCAAAAGCACATGCTTGCCGGCGGCGGCGCATTTTTCGACAAGATCGAGATGCGACATTGGCGGCGTCAACAGGAACACAACGTCGATGCTTTTGTCGGCCAGCATGGCGTCGAGATTGTCGGCGACCGGATACTTGTTGGCGGCGGCAAAAGCCTTGCGCCGCTCCGCCGATGGCGTGAAACCGGCGGCGATCTCGACTCGATCAGACAACTCTTCAAGGCTTTGCAGATGCGGCTTGAGCGCCATGCCGAGCCCGATGATGCCGACTCGGTGTTTGGCCATGTAAGTGTCCTCCCCCAGTGACGCGGCATTGGTGCGCCGGAATGCGCCGTCGCAGTCAAATTGAATAGATCGATGTCAGGCCCTGTCGGCCGATTTGCCAGCCGATTTGCCATTGAGCTTCGATGCGCGGGCGCCGTCATAGGCCCATTGGACGTAAACGCCCGCCCAGGTAAAGCCGCCACCGAATGCCGCCAGCAACAGCTTGTCGCCGGCCTTGAGTTTTTCTTCGTAATCCCACAAGCACAGTGGGATCGTGGCGTTTGTGGTGTTGCCGTATTTATTGATGGTCACCATCACCCGCTCCATCGGCAGCTTCATGCGCTCGGCGGTCGATTCGATGATGCGCTTGTTGGCCTGATGCGGCACCAGCCAGTCGATCATGTCGCCGCGCAGATTGTTGCGCGAGAGAATTTCCGTGGCGACTTCCGCCATCCTGGCGATGGCGAATTTGTAGACGGCCGCGCCTTCCTGATGGACGTAATGCTGACGCAGCGCGACGCTCTCGGCCGAGGCCGGAATGCGGCTGCCGCCGGCCTTCTGATGCAGATGAACCCAGCCGGCGCCGTCCGAACGAACCAGCGAGTCCATGATGCCGTATCCGTCCTTGCTCGGCTCCAACAGGACCGCGCCGGCGCCGTCGCCGAACAGCACGCAAGTGGCGCGGTCGGTGTAATCGATGATCGAAGACATCTTGTCGGCGCCGACCACGATCACTTTGCGCGCGGTGCCGTTGGCAATGAATTGCGATGCGATGGTCAGAGAATAGAGAAAACCGGAACAGGCGGCCTGCACGTCGAAGGAACCGATGTCCTTGATGCCAACCATGTCGCAGATCAGGTTGGCGGTCGAAGGAAACTGCATGTCGGGCGTCGTCGTGGCGCAGATTAGAAGATCGATCTCGCTTGGACGCGTTCCGGTTTTTTCCAGGAGCCCGCGCACCGCCTCTGACGCCATGTGCGACGTGCCAAGTCCTTCGCCCTTGAGGATATGGCGCTCCTTGATGCCGGTACGCTCGGTGATCCAGGCATCCGTCGTATCGACCATCCGCGCCAGATCGGCATTGGTGAGAAGGTCAGGCGGCACGTAGCCGTGAACGGCTGTAATCGAGGCGCGAGCGGGGACGGACAAGGGCTATGTTTCCAGCAGGGTGGCGGGGCGGGCCCCCAGGGGCGGCTGCATGAAGGTTAAATTACGCGCTCTGCGCCAGCCATGCCACTGGTTCGCGCCCGATTTGGTTAAATCGCGGTGGAGCATTGCAAAACCAGGGCGGCGGCGCGGTCGCTCGGGGCCTGCCGGCCGAGGTTCATAAGGCCGTCGAGCCGGGAAAAGGCGGCAACTTGCAGGTTGCGCTGCGGGGTATCGGTCAGGAGCGGTTCGAGCGCCCCGGCGAGCTTTTCGGCGCTGGCATGCCATTGCAGGAACTCCGGGACCACGTTCTCCCCCAGCACCAGATTGGCCAGAATGGCGCTCTGGGCAGTGATCAGGAGCTGGCCGACAAGCGCTTCGGGGAACGAGACCTGGTAGCTGGCAACCATCGGGATGCCTGCCAGCGCGAGTTCGAGGGTCGAGGTGCCGGATTTTGTCAGCGCGGCGCGGGCCTGACGGAACGCGGCGCGCTTTTCGGCCGGATCGGTCACGATACGCACCGGAACGTCCCAAGCCGCCACGGCGTCCCTGACGGCGCCGGCAAGACGCGGCACCGCCGGCACCACCACCTCCAACTCACCGAAGCGCCGCGCGACGATCCCGAGCGCCGCGCCGAACATCGGCGTCATGCGGCGGATTTCGCCGCCACGGCTGCCCGGCAGCACCAGCAGCAACGGCGGATCGCTCATCCGGCGTCTCGCCTCGTCGGCGCCCGGACGCAATTCGGCGACCTGTTCGCCGAGCGGATGACCGACGAACTCGGTTCGCGGACCCCTGAGCCTTTTCATGGTCTCCGGTTCGAACGGCAACAGCGCCAGCACCAGATCGACGTAAGAACGCATCGCGCGTGCGCGTCCCGGCCGCCACGCCCAGACCGACGGACACACATAATCGATGATTCTGATGTGCGGCGCGCGCGCCCGCACCTTGCGGGCAACACGATGGGTAAATTCCGGACTGTCGATAATCACCAGCACGTCGGGATCGGCCGCGATGACGGCGTCGGCAGCTTCGTTAATGCGGCGTAGGATCTTCGGCAGACTGTCAATGATTCCCGAAAAACCGATGATGGCGAGATCGCCGAGCGGAAACAAACTGGGCATCCCCTCGGCAGCCATATGCTCACCGCCGACGCCGGAGATTCGAACGTGCTCGCCGGTGGCGCGGCGCAGCGCCGCAATCAACGCGCCGCCGAGGCGATCGCCGGATTCCTCCCCCGCCACCAGAAAGACATGCGGGTCTCGTGCGTGACCTGCCGCCGCGTCCGTCATGACCTCGATCCTGCGGGCACCCCGGCAACGAAAATCCCGGCGCGGTCGGCGGCGGCGATAACGCGCTCCGGGTCGGCGATGATGGCGTCGCCGGCCAGAACGGCCATGCCGGCCAGACCCGCCGCAGCCGTGCGCTCGGCCGTCGTCGGGCCGATCGACGGCAGATCGAAACGCCGGTCCTGATCGGGCTTGGCCGCTTTTACTAAGACACCGATGCCTTTCGCAGCGCGCAGGCGTCCGCTGGCGCGCATCTCGGCGACACGCGCGAGCATGCCGTCAGTCCCCTCCGCCGCCTCGACCGCGAGGATATGCCGGCCCGCCACCACCACGGCCTGTCCGACATCGAAAGGCCCGGCGGCGCGCAGATAATCGAGGCCGAGCGCGATATCGGCCCGGTCGCTCTCCGACGGCTGCACCCGGCCGAGCGTGCCTTCCGGCATCAGGATTTCCGGCGCGACCTCGTGCGCGCCGCGCAGGCGCAGGCCCTTGCTCTCGATCAGCCGGCCCATGCCGGAGAGCAGATGGTTGTCGCCACCGCGAAACGCCTTGAGCGCGCGCGGCAGCACGCTCAAGCCGACCAGATCGGGATGCACTTGCCAGATCGACGGGCGCACCAGCGCGCCGATGAAGACAACATCGCGGCAGCCTTCGCCGCGCGCCAGTTTCAGGAATTTGCCGACCTGGCCGACATAGAGCCAATGATGTGCGTACCGCTCGACGGCCGTACCTTCGGCCGCACCGCGCAGCGGAAACAGCACCACACGCCGTCCGCGCGCCGCGACATAATCGGCGACCGCGAGCGGCAGGCTGCCGCCGCCGCAGATCATCGCCAGCGGGCCCTCGTCAGCCGGAGGCGGCGCGGCGGTCATGTGCCGTCGTCCGCCCCGGTACGCTTGATCGCCATGGTCAGCGGTCTCTTGCCGGCGCGAATGAATTCAAACATCCGCGCCACCAGCGGATTCGACGCGTACTCAGACTCGACCGTATCGATGCGCGCGCGAAATTCGCCGTCGCCGAAAAACAGGTCGCGGTAGGCGGCGCGCACGCCATGAATATCGGCCTTCGACAGACCGCGCCGGCGCATGCCGACCACATTCAATCCGACAAGATAAGCCAGCGGCCCCTGCGCCATGCCGAATGGAATGACATCGGCGCGAACGCCGCTCATGCCGACGATCATGGCGCCCTCGCCGATGCGCACAAACTGGCGCACCGCGACGCCGCCGCCGAATACGACCTTGTCGCCGACGGTGACATGGCCGCCGAGGATTGTGTTGTTGGCAAAAACGATATTGCTGCCGACATGGCAATCATGGCCGACGTGCGAGCCGACCATCAGGAAACATTTGTCGCCGACCTGGGTCAGACCGTTATCGTCCTCGGTGCCGGTGTTCATCGTAACGTGTTCGCGAATGTCGCAGTCGGCGCCGACGACCAGCCGCGTCGGACCGCCGCGATAGCTGTAAGACTGCGGCGGCGTGCCGAGCGAAGCGAAGGGATAGATCACCGTGCGCGGTCCGATCGTCGTGTGACCGGTTATGTTGACATGGCCGACAAGCGTGCAGCCATCGCCAAGCGTCACGTTGGCGCCGACGGTGCAATAAGGCCCGATGCGGACGCCCTGCCCGATGACGGCGCCATCCTCGATCCGGGCCGAGGCGTCGATCATGGTCTCGCTCATCGGCCGCTTTTCATCTTTAAAAAAATCATCGATCGGAAATCATCGCGCCGAGGTCGGCTTCGGCAACGATAACGCCATCTACCTTGGCCTCGCCGCGATACCACCACATGTTCTTGCGTCGCGCCGTGCGCGTCATGTGATACTCGATGGTATCGCCCGGCAGCACCGGTTTGCGAAATTTGGCCTTATCAATCGTGAGAAAATAGACCGATTTCGGCTGCGTCGACGACGTTGCGGCGATGCACAGGACGCCGGCGGTTTGCGCCATGCCTTCGATCATCAAGACACCGGGGAAAATCGGATTGCCCGGAAAATGACCTTGGAAATACGGCTCGTTGATCGAAACGTTCTTGATGCCAATACCGAATTCATCGCCGCGAATGCCGATGACGCGATCGACCAGCAGAAATGGATAGCGGTGCGGCAGCAATGCCATCACCTGCGCGATGTCGGCGGTCTCTATGGTTTTGACTTCGGCATCCATGGATAAGCTTCTCACTCGTCGGCGGCGGATATGTCGGCGCCCTTCGGCCGCGCCAATCGCTCCAGGGCCATGACCTCGCGGAACCACTGTTTGACCGGCTTCGCCGGCGTACCGCCCCAGCGCGCGCCGGCCGGCACATCGCCATTAACGTTGCTGATCGCCGCGATCTGCGCGCCTTCCCCTACCGTAACGTCATTGTTGATGCCGACGCGGGCACCCAGAACAACAAAGTCCTCGAGTGTCGAACTACCGGAAATACCGGTCTGCGCCACGATAACGCAGTGTCGACCGATGCTGACATTGTGGCCGACCTGCACAAGATTGTCGATCTTGGTGCCCTCGCCGACGACGGTATCGCGGATGGCACCGCGGTCGATCGTGGTGCCGGCGCCGATCTCCACGTCGTCCTGAATGATGACCCGGCCGACCTGCGGAACCTTTTTATGGCCGCGCCCGCTCATGATGAACCCAAAGCCGTCCTGCCCGATCTTGCAGCCGGGGTGGATGATGACCCGGTCGCCGATCAGGGCATTCGTTATGACCGCGCCGGCGCCGATGGAACAATCGCGGCCGATCCGCACGCCGGAGCCGATCACGGCCGTCGCCCCGATCACCGTGCCGCTCCCGATCTCGGTCTGCGGCCCGATGGCCGCGCCGGGCTCGACCGTCACGCCATCTTCAAGCTGCGCGCTGGCGTCGATATGGGCGCCCGATACGCTACCCGGCAGGCTGAGCGACGACGGACGCAACGACTGCGGAAACAGCGCGCGCGCCACCTCGACAAAGGCCTTGAACGGCTCGCGCACGATCAATGCCGGTACCCGCGCCGGCAATTCCTTGGCTAGCGCGGCGGTGGTCAGGCAGGCTCCGGCGTGCGTTCTGGCCGCCGCCGCGCCATAGCGCTTGTTCTCAAAAAAACTGATATCCGACGGCGATGCGCGGTCGAGCGGCGCGACATTGACGATGACACGCGATCGCACCGGCTCAACCGGGGCGGCCGCGCCTGTCAGGGCAACGATCTCTTCAACCGAGAGACCGCGCGTGTCGCGTAAGAAGACCGGATCGCTCATCCCACCAGTGCCGTAGCGCCCAGCGCGGCCACGATCAGAACTTGGTGCCGCCGCCGAACCGGAAGACTTGCGTCCTGTCGCAAACTTCGGGACCGCCAACCGGCGTCGCGCAGTATTTCGACAGCGGATAGGCGACGTCGAAACGCAGCGGTCCGAGCGGCGAATCCCAGATCAGGCCCATACCGACCGACGATCGGATCATGGTCGGATCATCGAGACCGACCTGCAAGGTTTCTCCGGTCACGTTCCAACTGGTCGGACCCTCGTAACCCCAGACAGAGCCGGCATCCGCGAAGGCCGCAACCTTGATGCCGATCTCCTTCGGCAGGAAGTACAGCGGCGTCTGGAACTCGAGGCTGGCGCCCCAGTACATGGTGCCGCCGAGAGCGTCATTGAAGCTGCCCGGCGTCAAGTCACGCGGCCCGATGCCGCTCGGCGCAAAGCCGCGCACCAGGTTCGGGCCCATCTGGAAGTGATCCAGCATGCGCAAGCCGTCGCCGCCTGCGCTGGACAGGTTGCCGCCTTGCAGCTTTATCACGCCGACAACGTCCGGCAGTACTTCGTAGTAGTTCCGCACCTCAGCCGTCGAACGGATGAAGTTCACGTCGCCGCCGACACCGGCAAAGTCCTGCTTGAGTTCGGCGTAAAGGCCGCTGGTCGGCGACTTGTTGTTGTCCAGGGTGTTGTAGGCCAGCGAATAACCGACGAGCGATACGGTGACCGGGCCGGCCGCCAGTTCCTTGCGCACCGCAAGCGACGATTCACCGTCGGCGTAGCAGGGGTCGTTCGGCAGCACACCAGTGCCGCCGAGACCAGCCCCCGGCGCCGCAGGAGAAAACTGACAGTTATTGAACTGATACGGCAGCGTAATTTCCTGCCGGTAGATCGAATAACGGGGCTGGAACGAGAGCTCCTCGCTCAACGCAAAGCCAAGCCGCAGATTGGTGCCGATCGTGGAGACGTCGTAGGACACCGTGTCCGAGGCCAAATTCTTCTTGGCGAAGATGTCGATGCCGCCGGCCATCCGGTAGCCGAGCAGATACGGTT
Organism: Hyphomicrobiales bacterium; assembly: GCA_041691675.1. GTDB lineage: Bacteria > Pseudomonadota > Alphaproteobacteria > Rhizobiales > Xanthobacteraceae > Pseudolabrys. The sequence continues at coordinate 41,853 of JBEPUC010000027.1, forward strand.
CGACGAACGACAGGTTGAAGCCCTGCACGCGCTCGCCGTAAGTGACCGACGCCTTGGCGTACTGGCCGCGCCCCATCAGGTTGCGGTCGGCGACGCTGGCCTCGGCGATGAAGCCATCGGACGTCGAGTAGCCACCCGAAACCGAGAATTCGCCGGTCGGTTTTTCTTCGACTTCGACGTTGACGACGACGCGATCCGGCGCGGAGCCCGGCTCATTGGTAATCTTGACCGTCTTGAAGTAGTCGAGATTTTTCAGGCGGCGTTCGGCACGGTCGATCAGCGCCCGGTTATAGGCATCGCCTTCGCCGAGATCGAATTCGCGGCGGATCACATAGTCGCGCGTACGGATGTTGCCGCGGATATTGATGCGCTCGATGTAGGCGCGGGTGCCCTCTTCCACTACGAACGCAAGATTGATGACGTGGGTCTGGGCGTTACGGTCGCCGCGCGGCCGCACGGTGGCGAATGCGTAGCCGCGTTTGGCGGCTTCGATCGTCATGGATTCGACGCTCTTCTCAAGCAGGTCGGCATTATAGACGCTGCCGGCGCTGAACTTGATCCTGCTGCGCAACATCGCCGGATCGATCGCCTTCACGTTCGAGATAACGTCGATGGTGCCGACATGGTAGCGGGCGCCCTCGTCGATAGTGAAGATAATGATGAAGCCCTTTTTGGCCGGATCGTACTCGCCGACGGCGGAAACGACGCTGACATCGGCAAAACCGTTCTTGAGATAGAAACGGCGCAACAGATCGCGGTCCGCTTCGACGCGATCCGGATCGTAGATGTCAGTCGTCTGCAAAAAGCTCAGCCAGTTGCTTTCCGAGGTCTTGATCACGTCGCGCAAGCGGCCATCGGAGAAAGCGTGCGCGCCGACGAACTTAATGTCCTTGACGCCGGTCTTTGCGCCTTCGTTGATTTCGAAAACAAGGTCGACGCGGTTGTTCGGTAGTTCGATGACTTTCGGATTGACGCTGACATCGAAGCGACCGCTGCGATGATAGATTTCGATGATGCGCTGGACATCGGCCTGCACGGTCGGCTTCGACAGCGTGCCGCGCGGCTTCGACTGCACTTCGACCTTGAGCTGATCGTCCTTGGCTTTCTTGTTGCCTTCAAAGGCGACGCGATTGAGCACCGGATTTTCGACGACGTGGACCACGATCCGGCCGCCCGCCGGGCTGATGCGAACGTCGGAAAACAGGCCGGTGGCATAGAGCGCCTTAAGCGCCTCGTCGATTTCCTGAGCGCCCAGCCGGCCGCCGGGGCCCGGGTGGAAATATGAGCGAACCGTGTCCGCTTCGACGCGGCGGTTGCCTTCGACCGCGATAGAATTGACGCTTTGCGCGACCGCAACGCCCGAAGACGCAACCGTCGCGACAGCCGCGCCGACAAGAATGCCACCGAGGACCAAACAGCTAAGAGCCAGCCCCCGAACAAACCGCACACAAAGTCTCATGCGCAACGCGCCCTTTTATCCTTGCGGGTCCGGGTGCTTCTGCGAAGTCCGATTTCGCAAAGTCCGACCGCCATTCTTCCCAGCTTTCGCCGTCGCGCACCCGAGATTCTCGGGACCACCGCGCTGCTTTGTACAGCGTTTTTTGCGTGCTGCAAACGAAACAGCCAAGCCAAGTTTCCCTTTCCCCTCATAAAGTTGCCTATAGGCAACGATATTGGGAATGGCCAAGAGTTGGCCGCCGCATTATCGCATTAAAGGTTGCAAAAATGGTCACCATGGCGGCCACAGGCGCCATTTTGTCCGACGCCACCCGGAAGAATCAACGGGAACCCGTCAGGAACCGCCGCAAACGCCGGTTTTCATGAACCAGGACCACTGGCAAAGGTCGTTTCGCATGGCGAATCCCATCAACAGCAGCACCAGCACCATGCCGACCCGGAACCCGATGTCCAGCGCGCGGTCGGGCAATGGCCGACCGCGGATAGCCTCAAAGAAGAAGAACAGAAGGTGGCCGCCGTCGAGGAGCGGAATGGGAAACAGATTCAACAGTCCGATCGAGACCGACAGCACGGCCGTCAACTGGATCAGCGGCAGGAAGCCGGCGGTCGCCACCTGGCTGGAAACCTGGGCGATGCGAATGGGGCCGCCAAGCTGGTCAGCCGCTTCACGGCCGGTAAATACCCCCCCGATGTAGGACAGCGTGCGCGAGACGACCGACCAGGTCTCTTCGGCGCCCGCGCCGATCGCGGCCAGCGGGCCCATTTTCTCTGTTTTGATGTCGCCGGCCGCCATCGAGCGGCTGATGCCGAGGACGCCGAGCCGATGCACGTTGCCGAAATTGTCTTTCAGCTCGCGCAACTGCGGGGTCGCGGTCAGGGTCACCGGCACGCCGCCGCGTTCGACTTCGATCTTGAGCGGTTCGCCGGCGCTGATGCTGACGATCTGCTGCATGTCGGAAAAGCTCGTGATCCGGCTGCCGTCGATCGAGAGAACCAGGTCGCCAGGCTTGAAGCCGGCCGTCTGCGCGGCGCTGCCGTCCTGCACGGCATCGACCCGCGCGGTCGTGGTCTGCTTGCCGGCGATCATGAAAATCGTCGCAAAAATCACAATCGCCAGGATAAAATTGGCGATCGGCCCGGCCGCCACCACGGCCGCGCGCGGACCGACCTTCTTGTGCGCGAAGGTCACGGCTTTCTCGGCTTCGCTCATCGTCGCCGCGGCGGTGTTGTCGGGCGCGCTGGCGGCGTTGTCGTCGCCGAAGAACTTGACGTAGCCACCGAGCGGAATGGCCGACAGCTTCCAGCGGGTGCCGTGGCGGTCGTTGAAACCGATAATCTCGGGCCCGAAACCGAGCGAAAATGTCACCACTTTGATGCCGCACCAGCGCGCCACCAGAAAATGGCCAAGCTCGTGAAAAAATACGACAACCGTGAGCACGAAAAGGAAGGGGACAATATAGCCGGCAAGATTGCCGCCGAATGTGCCCAGGCTGTCCAGAATATGCATCCCTTAACCCTCGTGCCGGCCGTCAGGCCTAGCGTCTGAATGTCCACCGATACCTAGGATGCCTTTACGGCATTATTGAGCAAGAGGTCGTGGGCCAACCTTCTCGCAACATGGTCAACGGCCAGGGCCGCTTCGATGCTGTCGGGCGCGGCCAGAAGCCCGCGCGCCGCCGCGGCCTCCAGCGTCGCCGCGACCAGCGAGACGATCGCCGGAAACGAGATCCGCCCGGCGATAAACTCGGCCACCGCGACCTCGTCGGCGGCGTTGAGGACGGTCGGCGCCGCTCCGCCCGTCACCATCGCCTGCCGCGCCAGGGCTAGAGCCGGAAATCGCACCACATCGGCATCCTCGAAGGTCAATTGCCGCAGCGCCGCCAGGTCGAGCCGTTGCGCCGGTCCGTCGATGCGTTCGGGCCAGGCCAGGCAATGCGCAATCGGCACGCGCATGTCGGGCGGTCCGAGTTGGGCCACCACCGAGCCGTCGCGAAACTCGACCAGCCCATGCACCACCGACTGCGGATGCACCAGGACGTCGATTTCTTCGGGCGGCAGCGCGAACAAATGGTGCGCCTCGATCAGTTCCAGGCCCTTGTTCATGAGCGTGGCGGAGTCGATCGTAATCTTCGGTCCCATCGACCAGTTCGGATGACGCAGCGCCTGCTCCGGCGTCGCCTCGCCGATCTGCTCGATGGTCCAGGTGCGGAACGGTCCGCCGGATGCCGTCAGGATGACACGGCGGACATCCTCGCGCCGGCCGGCGCCGAGCGCCTGAAACAGCGCGTTGTGCTCGCTGTCGACCGGCAACACCGTCGCGCCGGCCGACGCGGCGCGGCGCATGAACAGATCGCCGGCACAGACCATGCATTCCTTGTTGGCCAGCGCGACCGTCGCGCCGCGTTCGATGGCCGCCATCGTCGGTTTGAGACCGACCGCGCCGGCAATTGCAGCCATGACCCAATCGGCCGGACGCTGCGCCGCTTCGATCAAGGCGGCTTCGCCGGCGGCGACTTCGATGTCGCTGCCGGCAAGCGCGTCTTTCAGTGAAGCGTAGCAATCCGGATCGGCAACGACGGCGATCGCGGCGCCGACCTCGCGCGCGGTCTGCGCCAGCGCCACGACATTGCGGCCTGCGGCAACCGCTTCAACCTTGAAGCGTGCCGGATTGCGCTTGATGAGATCGACGGTACTGGCGCCGACGGATCCGGTCGCGCCGAGGATACTGACGCGGCGCACGGCGGACCCGGGCAACGGCATCGGACCAGATTGCGCACGCGTTTTGGCGAGGCCCGCTGACATCATGCGCTCACCATATCAGGAGACCGCGCGCCACATCGCCAAAGCCGCCACGCAACAGACCGATGATGCAGGCCGCAAGCGCTGCCGCCCAGAATCCATCGAGCCGGTCCATCACGCCGCCGTGGCCGGGAATAAGATGGCTCGCGTCCTTGGCCCCAAAGCGGCGCTTGATCGCCGACTCGATGAGATCGCCGCATTGCGACAAAATCGATAGCATCAAGCCTAACGCCGCGAACGTCAGGCGGTTCAAGCCGCCGAAGCATTGCGCCACCAGCACCGCCACGATCGTAGCGCCGGCTAATCCAGCGATTGCGCCCGACCAGGTCTTTTTCGGACTGACCGAAGGCATCAGTTTGGGACCGCCGAAGGCACGGCCAGCGAAATAACCGAACACGTCGGTCGTCCACACAACGGCAAACAACAACACCAGAGCAACGAAACCGAGCCAGTCCTCGCCGCGCAGCAACAGCGGTGCGAGCAGCAACGCGCCGGCATAACCGACACCGGCGCTGATCCAGGCTCGCTGCTCGCGCGGCGCAAAGATGGCGGCCGCCAAAACGCCAAGGCCGATCAGAAAAATCGCCGTAATCGGACGCTCGCGCCATGTCACCATGGCAGCAACGGCAAGCGCGCTGCCACAGGATGACAGCATGAGCCGCGTATCCTGCCCCGCTATTAACGTGATCCATTCCCACAACACCGCGATCGCCGCGACCGCCCAGAACAGCGCGAACGGCCAGCCACCGATATAAGCCGCCCCGACCGCCAACGGTGCCATCACCGCCGCAGACGCGATACGAAGGGTCAGGTTGCTGACGGATTTCTCTTTTTCACCGCCGTGGGGAGCTTTGTCGGTCGCGGGGGTTGTCTGCGCCACTTTAATTCACGACCCGGTCCTGGCGACGAGTCCGCCAAACCGTCGCTCGCGTTGCTGGTACTCGGCAATCGCGCCTTCGAGCGCGGCACGGTCGAAATCCGGCCAGTTCAGCGGCACGAAGACCAGTTCGCTATACGCCGACTGCCAGAGCAGGAAGTTCGATAGCCGCTGTTCGCCGCTGGTGCGGATGATCAGATCGGGATCGGGCAGATCGGCGGCGTCGAGAAAACCACCAATGATCTCCGGCGTGATGTCGTCGCGCTTGAGACGACCTTGCGCCACCTCATCGACGATGCGCTTGACCGCGCGGGTGATCTCCTGGCGCGCGCCGTAATTGAACGCGACCACCAAGGTCAGCCCGGTATTGTCCTTGGTAAGTTCTTCGGCTTCGACCAGCAGGCGGCCGATATCGGCGTCGAGCCCGGCGCGTTCGCCGGTAATGCGTACGCGCACGCCGCTGCGATGCAGTTCGGCAAGATCGTTGCGGATGAAGCGACGCAACAGTCCCATCAACTCGCCGACTTCGGCGGCGGGACGTGACCAGTTTTCCGAACTGAAGGAAAAGATGGTGATGATCTTGATGCCAAGTTCGCCGCCGGTGCGGATCGTGCGTCGCAGCGCTTCGACACCGCGCCTGTGTCCTTCGACCCGGGGCAGACCGCGTGCGGCGGCCCACCGGCCGTTGCCATCCATGATGATGCCGACGTGACGAGGCACCGCGAAGGCCGGCTTGCCGGCGCCGTCAGGCGAAAGCCCGGTGTTGCTTGTCACGTCGGTCTTGGGATGGGACATCGATCAAGTCCTCAGACGGTGAGGATTTCCTTTTCCTTGACCGCGAGCAGTGCATCGATTTCGGCGATGCCGCCGTCGGTCGCTTTCTGCACATCCGCCGAAAAACGTTCGTGGTCGTCTTTGCTGATGCCGTGGTCTTTTTCCAGTTTCTTCAGAAGGTCCATGGCGTCGCGCCGCACATGACGAACCGCGACGCGCGCGTTCTCGGCATATTTGTGCGCCAGCTTCACCAATTCCTTGCGGCGATCCTGATTGAGCTCGGGAATGCGCAAGCGAATGGTCTGGCCTTCGGTCGCCGGCGAAAGACCGAGGTTGGAATTGACGATGGCCTTCTCGGTCGCATGCACCAGCGATTTGTCCCAGACATTGACCGAAATCATGCGCGGCTCAGGAATGGTCACGCTGGCGACCTGAACCAGCGGCATCTGCGCACCGTAGGCTTCAACCATCACCGGATCGAGCAGATGCGCGGACGCCCGGCCGGTACGCAGGCCGGACAGTTCGCTCTTGAGCGCCGTCGAGGCGCCCTGCATGCGGCGTTTGATTTCGTTGATGTCGTGTGTTGCGTTGGCCATGGCAATTCCCCGAGGCGGTCGATGTCGCTAGATTAAACGCGGGATCGGTCCCGTTTTGAAAATTCCAGTAAGACCGGACTTTAAACGGCCCCGTCCAGATTCGCGCAAACTAACCGACGATTGTCGCGCGGCCCTGGCCGCGCAGCACGGTTTCGACAGCGTTGTTGCCGGCAATCGAGAACACGATGATAGGCGTCCGGTTCTCCCGGGCAAGCGCGAAGGCGGCGCCATCCATAACGCGGAGGTCTTTCTCGATCGCCTCCTGGTGGCTCAGGCGCTCGTAGCGGGTGGCCTTCGGGTCTTTCTTGGGATCGGCCGTATAGACGCCATCGACATTGGTGGCCTTGAGCACCGCCTGACACTCAAGTTCCGCGGCGCGCAGCACGGCCGTCGTGTCGGTGGTAAAAAACGGATTGCCGGTGCCGGCGGCCAGCAGAACCACCCTGCCCTTGGCCAGATTCTTCATCGCCCGCTTGCGGTTATAGGTCTCGCAGACCGACGTCATGGAGAGCGCCGAAAGGGTGCGGGCCTCGCAGCCCTGACGTTCGATCGCCGCCTCCAGAACGAGGCAGTTCATGACCGTCGCGAGCATGCCCATGGTGTCGCCGACCGGGCGCGGCACGCCGCGCGAGGAGACCTCGACGCCCCGGAAGATGTTGCCGCCGCCGACCACGACACCAAGTTCGACGCCGAGTTGAGCTGTCGCGGCGAGGTCGGCGGCGATGCGCTCGACGGTGGCTTGATCGATGCCGAAGGGCTTATCGCCGTTAAGCGCCTCGCCCGACAGCTTGACGATGACGCGCTTGTAAATCGGATCAGTCATAACGTGGCGACCCTAAAATTCATCGGCACATCGTCGCACGAATGCACGTCATCGCGCAAAGCCGGCCGGCGCGATATCGCCCGGCCGTCGCATTTCGCCAATCGGACGATCAGCTCTGACCGGCAGCCGCGGCGACTTCGGCGGCGAAATCGCTTTCCTGCTTCTCGATTCCCTCGCCAAGACCAAAGCGCACGTAACCGGTGATCTTGATCGGGCCGCCGACCTTGCCTTCGGCTTCCTTGACCGCCTGCGCGACACTCTTCTTGCCGCTGTCGTCGAAGATGAACGGCTGCTCGAGGAACGTCTGTTCCTTGTAGAACGTCTTGAGGCCATTCTCGACGATCTTGTCGATCATCGCCTCGGGCTTGCCTTGCTGACGGAATTTGTCGGCGAGCACGTCCTTCTCACGCTTGATCACCTCCGGGTCGACACCCGCGGCATCGAGTGCAATCGGGTTGGACGAAGCGACATGCATCGCAAGCTGGCGGCCGAGCGCGACCAGTTCGTCCTTGTCGCCGGTCGATTCGAGCGCGACCAGGACGCCGATCTTGCCGAGGCCTTCGCTGACCGCATTGTGAACGTATTGGCCGATGGCGCCCTTGCTCACTTCGAGCATGGCGGCGCGGCGCACGGTCATATTCTCGCCAATCTTGGCGATCGTGTCGCTGAAGGCATCCGCGACGGTAATTGAACCGACCTTGGTCGCTTTGATCTTCTCGACATCGGTGCCGACGTCGAAGGCGACATCGGCGGTCATCTTGACCAGCCCCTGGAACAGATCATTGCGGGCGACGAAATCGGTTTCAGAATTGACCTCGACCACCACCGCCCTGGGACCGCGCACCGTCACGCCGATCAAGCCTTCGGCGGCGACGCGCCCGGCTTTCTTGGCGGCTTTGGACAGGCCCTTCTTGCGCAGCCAATCCTGGGCCGCTTCCATGTCGCCATTGGTCTCGGTTAGCGCGCCCTTGCAGTCCATCATGCCAGCGCCGGTCGACTCGCGCAGTTCCTTGACCATTTGTGCGGTGATATTTGCCATCTCAATTCATCCTTCACCCGTCGCGACCGGTCAAAGTCCGGCATGCGACGTCGCTCAAATCCGTTTCAAACATCCGGCGCCCGCGTTTCGCGCGCAGGCGCCGATTTTTTAATTATTCGGCTTCGGCTTCCGCCGTCATCTGCTTGGCCTTGGCGACCCAGCCATCGACGCGGCCCGGCAGGCCGACTTCTTCGCCGACCTTGTGCGCGGCGGTCGGCGACAGTTCCGCGATCTGCGTGTAGTGGAAAATGCCGAGATCGTTGAGCTGCTTTTCGATCGCCGGCGAAATGCCCGGCAGCTTCTTGAGGTCGTCGGCAACGCCGCGCGGACCGGCCAGTTGCTCGAAGCCGAGATCGCCGGATGCCGGCGCCGTCGGGATCGCTTCCGCCACCGGCTTCTCGGCGGCACCGAGGTCAACGCCGTGGTCGCCCTGCGCGCGCGAGATGCCGTCAAGCGCGGCGCGCGCGATCAGGTCGCAGTACAGCGAGACGGCGCGGCTGGCGTCGTCATTGCCCGGAACCGGATAGGTGATGCCGGCCGGATTGCAATTGGTGTCGATGATGGCGGCAACCGGAATGTTGAGTCGGCGCGCTTCCTGGATGGCGATCTCTTCCTTGTTCGTGTCTATCACGAAGATCAGGTCAGGCACGCCGCCCATGTCCTTGATGCCGCCAAGCGAACGGTCGAGCTTGTCGCGCTCGCGCTGCATCGTCAGGCGTTCTTTCTTGGTGTAGCTCTGCGCGGCATCGGTGCTGAGCATCTCTTCGAGCTTGCGCAGGCGCGAGATCGAACCGGAAATCGTCTTCCAGTTGGTCAGCGTGCCGCCGAGCCAGCGCGAATTGACGAAATACTGCGCCGACTGCTTGGCCGCCGCGGCAATGCCGTCAGCCGCCTGGCGCTTTGTGCCGACGAACAGGATACGGCCGCCCTTGGCGACGGTGTCGCTGACGGCCTGGAGCGCGCGATGCAGCATCGGCACGGTCTGGGCCAGATCGACGATGTGGATGTTGTTGCGGGTGCCGAAGATGTATTGACCCATCTTCGGGTTCCAGCGGTGGGCCTGATGGCCGAAGTGGACGCCAGCTTCCAATAGCTGACGCATCGTGAAGTCAGGAAGAGCCATTCGAAATTCTCCGGTTGAGCCGCCGCGGACGTGTGTGAGCCGTTGATTTCTCTTTGTTTTCAAAGGGAAAATCGGGCCACCGGAAGGCTTATATGACCCATTGTTGGGGCCTAAAGCCAAACATCCGCGTGAGTGATGTGCCGGGCTTATATAGGCGGGAATCGCTGGATGCAAGGCGCGCTTTCCTATCCCTCCCCGTCTTCGGGGAGGGTGGACGCGAGCATTTTGCGAGCGGCCGGGTGGGGTTATTTACGGCGATCCCCACGCCTGACCCTCCCCTTTCAGGGGAGGGATAAGAAGGCCTACAGCGCCTCGACCTGTTCCACCCCCGGCACCGCCTTGATCGCACCGGCGATCTGCGGCGACACCTTGAAGCGGCCGGGCAGCTTGATCTCGACCTCGGTGCCCTGTTTGAGCCGCATGATGACGCTGACTTCGCCGTCGCCGCTGCCGCTGCCGCGCCGCGGTGACGCTTCCAGCCGCTTGGCGACGCTGTCCAGCGGCGCGGCATCGCGCAGGAATACGCGCAGGCCCTTTTGCAGATTGGCGGCCGCGGCATCGAGCGGCTCGGCCGATTGAATCCGGGCGCGCACCTCATCGCCCTGCACTTCCGCCGATAGCACCAGCAGCACCGCGGTGCCGACCTCGAGCAGATCGCGGTATTCGGCGAGGCCCTCGGAGAAAATCACCGCCTCGAAATGCCCGGTCGGATCGGACAGGCCGAAAATACCCATTTTGTTGCCGGTCTTGGTGCGCCGCTCCTGCCGCGACACCACGGTGCCGGCGACCTTGCCGGCAGTGGCGCCGTTCTTCACCGCGCGCGAAAACTCGGCCCAGGACTGCACCCGCATCTTCTTCAGGACGCCTGCGTAGTCGTCGAGCGGATGGCCGGACAGAAAGAACCCGATGGCATCGTATTCGCGCTTGAGCCGCTCGGCCGGCAGCCACGGTTCGATGTTCGGCAACGCGATCGGCTCCGGCCGGCCTGAACCGCCGAACAATTCGCTCTGCCCGACGGCGGCGGTCTCGTGCGTATGCTGGGCGCGGCCCATCACCGTGTCGGTGGCGCCGAGAACGCGGGCGCGATTGGAATCGAAGGCGTCGAAGGCGCCGGCCTGCGCCAGGCTTTCCAGCACGCGCTTGTTGACGGCGCGCGGATTGATGCGCGCGGCGAAATCGGCCAGATCGGCGAACGGCCCCGTCTCGCGCGCGGCGATGATCGACTTGACGGCTTCCTTGCCGACGCCCTTGAGCGCGGCGAGCGCGTAGATGATGGTTTTGCCCTCAACCTCGAACGCGACATCGGAACGGTTGATCGACGGCGGATCGACCTTGATGCCGACGCGTTCGGCCTCGGCGCGGAATTCCGACAGCTTGTCTGTATTGCCCATGTCGAGCGTCATCGACGCGGCCAGGAATTCGACCGGATAATTGGCCTTCATATAGGCGGTCTGATAGGCGACCAGCGCGTAGGCCGCCGCGTGGCTCTTGTTGAAGCCGTAATCGGCGAAGCGCTCCAGCAGTTCGAAGATCGCCTCGGCCTGCGCCTTGTCGATGCCGCGCTCGGTGCAGCCTTTGACGAAGATGCTGCTTTGTTTCTGCATTTCGGCGCGGATTTTCTTGCCCATCGCGCGGCGCAGAAGGTCGGCGTCGCCGAGCGAATAGCCGGCGAGCAACTGCGCCGCCTGCATGACCTGCTCCTGATAGACGATGACGCCGAAGGTCTCCTTGAGGACCGGCTCAAGTTTGGGATGGATGTAGTCGGGCTTTTCCATCTCGTGCTTGCGCGCGCAGTAGGTCGGAATGTTCGCCATCGGACCGGGGCGGTAGAGCGCGACCAGCGCGATGATGTCCTCGAAGCGGTCCGGCCGCATGTCGAGCAGCGCGCGCCGCATGCCGGCGCTTTCCAGTTGGAACACGCCGACGGCTTCGGCGCGAGACAGCAACTCATAGGTTTTGGTGTCGTCGAGCGGGATGGCGCCGAGATCGACATTGACGCCGCGCCGCGCCAGCAGATCGACGGCCGTCTTGAGGACGGTCAGGGTCTTGAGGCCGAGGAAGTCGAACTTCACCAGTCCCGCCGGCTCGACCCACTTCATGTTGAACTGGGTCACCGGCATGTCCGATTTCGGATCGCGGTAAAGCGGCACCAGTTCGTTGAGCGGCCGGTCGCCGATGACGATGCCGGCGGCATGGGTCGAGGCGTGGCGCGTCAAGCCCTCAAGCTTCTTGGCGATGGTGAACGCGCGCTTGACCGTCGGGTCAGCCTCGGCCTCGGCTTGGAGCTTAGGCTCGTCGTCGATGGCTTTGGCGAGGCTGATCGGCGCCGCCGGGTTCTGCGGCACCATTTTGCACAGCTTGTCGACCTGCCCATACGGCATCTGCAAGACGCGGCCGACGTCGCGCAGCACGCCGCGCGCCTGAAGGGTGCCGAAGGTAATGATCTGGGCGACCTGATCGCGGCCGTAGCGATCCTGCACGTAATGGATCACTTCCTCGCGCCGGTCCTGGCAGAAGTCGATGTCGAAGTCGGGCATCGACACGCGTTCCGGATTGAGG
>JBEPUC010000028.1:0-53824 GCA_041691675.1 Hyphomicrobiales bacterium
AGCTCGTGCCTTCCTCGAAATTCAGCGGCACCACGCCCATGCCGATCAGGTTCGAGCGGTGGATGCGCTCGAACGATTCGGTGACGACCGCGCGCACGCCGAGCAGCACAGTGCCCTTCGCCGCCCAGTCGCGCGACGAGCCGGTGCCGTATTCCTTGCCGCCGAAAATCACCAGCGGCACCTTGTCGTCCTTGTACTTCATGGCGGCGTCGTAGATCGGCATCTGCTTCTTCGACGGATAGTGGATCGTGACGCCGCCTTCGACGCCCGGCACCATCTGGTTCTTGATGCGGATGTTGCCGAACGTGCCGCGCATCATGACCTGATGGTTGCCGCGGCGGGTGCCGTACTGGTTGAAGTCCTTCGGACGCACCTGGTGATCGCGCAGGTATTCGCCGGCCGGGCTCGCTTCCTTGATCGATCCGGCGGGCGAGATGTGGTCCGTGGTGATCGAGTCGCCCAGCAACGCCAGAACGCGCGCATCGACGATGTCTTCGAGCGGCTTCGGCGCCTTCTTCATGCCCTCGAAATAAGGCGGGTTCTGCACGTAAGTAGAACGGTCGTCCCACGCGTAGGTCAGGCCGCCCTTGACGCTGATCTTGCGCCAGTTGGCATCGCCCTTGAAAACGTCAGCGTATTTCTTGGCGAAGATCTTCTTGGTGACATTCTTGGCGACGAACGCGGCGATTTCCTTGTTCGACGGCCAGATGTCTTTCAGGAAGACGTTCTTGCCTTTCTGATCGGTGCCGATCGGATCCTTGGCCATATCGACATACATCGAGCCGGCGAGGGCGTAAGCAACCACCAGCGGCGGCGAGGCGAGATAGTTGGCGCGCACGTCGGCGTTGACGCGGCCCTCGAAGTTACGGTTGCCCGAGAGCACCGCGGCGGCGACGAGATCGTTATCGTTGACCGCTTCGGAAATCTCCTCCGGCAGCGGGCCGGAATTGCCGATGCAGGTGGTGCAGCCGAAACCGACGAGGTTGAAGCCGACTTTGTCGAGGTCTTTCTGCAAGCCGGCCGTCTCGAGATATTCGGCGACAACCTGCGAGCCGGGCGCGAGCGAGGTCTTCACCCACGGCTTGGCCGTGAGGCCCTTGGCGGCGGCATTGCGGGCGAGCAGCCCGGCGCCGATCATCACGTTCGGATTAGACGTGTTGGTGCAGGACGTGATGGCCGCGATCACGACATCGCCGTTACCGAGGTCGTGCTTGCGATCGTTCACCGCAACGCGCTTATGCAGCTCGTTGCCCTTGTTGTATTCCTTGTCCATCGATGTCGTGAAGCCGGCCTTGACGTCCTTCAGCGTGATCCGGTCCTGCGGACGCTTCGGTCCGGAGAGCGACGGTTCGACGGTGGCGAGGTCGAGCTTGAGGATGTCGGTGAACATCGGGTCCGGCGTGGTCTTCTCGCGGAACATGCCCTGCGCCTTGGCATAGGCTTCGACCAGCTTGACCAGATCCATCGGACGGTTGGTGTCCTTGAGATTCTGGATGGTGTCTTCGTCGATCGGCGAGAAGCCGCAGGTTGCGCCGTATTCCGGCGCCATGTTGCCGAGCGTCGCGCGGTCGGCGATGCTCAGATGGGTGAGACCAGCGCCGAAGAATTCGACGAATTTGCCGACCACGCCGCGTGCGCGCAGCATCTGCGTCACGGTCAGCACGAGGTCGGTGGCGGTGAGGCCTTCCTTCATCCGGCCGGTGAGCTTGAAGCCGATCACTTCCGGCAGCGTCATCGACAGCGGCTGACCGAGCATCGCGGCTTCGGCTTCGATGCCGCCGACGCCCCAGCCGAGAACCGACAGGCCGTTGACCATCGTGGTGTGCGAGTCGGTGCCGACCAACGTGTCGGGATAAGCGACTTCCATGGTCGCCGCCTTGCCGTCGATCGAAACCTTGTCCTTCTTGGTCCAGACCACGCGCGACAGATATTCGAGATTGACCTGATGGCAGATGCCGGTGCCGGGCGGCACGACGCGGAAATTGTCGAACGAGCGCTGCGCCCATTTCAGAAACTGGTAGCGCTCCTGATTTTGCCGGTACTCTTCGTCGACGTTCTTCTTGAAGGCCTTGTTGTCGCCGAAGAACGTCACCGCTACCGAGTGGTCGATGACCAGATCGACTGGCACCAGCGGGTTGATCTTTTTCGGGTCGCCGCCGAGCTGCTGCATCGCGTCGCGCATGGCGGCGAGATCGACCACCGCCGGAACGCCGGTGAAATCCTGCATCAGCACCCGGGCCGGCCGGAAAGCGAATTCATGTTGCGAAGTTTTGGTCTTGAGCCATTCCGACACCGCCTTGATGTCGTCCTTGGTGACCGTGCGCCCGTCTTCGTTGCGCAGCAGGTTTTCCAGGAGCACCTTCATCGAGAACGGCAGGCGGGAAATGCCCTTGAGGCCGTTCTTCTCGGCAACCGGAAGGCTGTAGTAAGCGTAAGTCTTGCCGCCGACCTTGAGGGATCTGGCGCATTTAAAGCTATCGAGGGACGTCATGTCGGTGTTTCCATTCCCGGCGGGGGACAACGGCGCTGGATCGGTGTAAGCCCTTGGCAGAGCTTGCATTTATATGCCGGCGAAATCTTTGGCCGAATTCCATTACGTAACGCCGCAAGTGCTGGCTTATAAAGTCTTTTCGCGTGCCGCGCTATCATGTCTGGGATGATTCCAAAAGATGGGAGCGAATTTGATCTTCACGGCCGCGTGCATTGCTGACCCGCGCTTGACGCTGAGCCATTTTTCCGTGAGCGAGTGGCCGACGCGATGGAGTTGACCGCGCGAAATCTCGCCTGCGAGCGCGGCGGCCGCATGGTTTTCGCCGGGCTTGATTTCAGCCTGTCCGGCGGCGAGGCATTGGTTGTGACCGGCCGCAACGGCGCCGGCAAGTCATCGCTGTTGCGGATGCTGGCCGGACTGCTGCGGGTGGCCGGCGGCTCTTTGGCGCTGAGCGGTGGCGCAGACGACGCCACGCTCGGTGAGCAGGCCCATTATCTCGGCCATCTCGACGCGGTGAAACCATCGCTTTCGGTTGGCGAAAATCTGGCCTTTTGGAGCGCCTATCTGGGCGGCGCCGGCACTCTCGGACCTGCGCTTGAGGCGGTCGATCTCGCCGCGTTGATCGACCTGCCTGCCGCCTATCTCTCCGCCGGACAAAAACGGCGGTTGTCGATCGCCCGGCTGGTGGCCGTCCCGCGTCCTGTCTGGCTTCTGGACGAGCCGACATCGGCGCTGGACGCGCAATCGCAGGAGCGGCTGGCGGGCCTGATGCGCGACCATCTCGCGAGCGGCGGCCTGATCGTGGCGGCGGCGCACGGCCCGATCGGGCTCGACAGTCCGAAAGAATTGAAGATGGGAGCGGCATGACCGCGTTCACCGCCCTTCTCCTGCGCGATATGCGCCTTGCCGTTCGGGTTGGTGGCGGCGCGCTGATGGGCGCGTTGTTCTACCTGATCGTCGTCGTCATGATGCCCTTCGCCATCGGGCCCGACCTCAATCTGCTCGGACGGATAGGACCGGCGATTTTGTGGCTCGGCGCGTTGCTGGCGAGCCTTCTGGCGCTCGACCGATTGTTCGCCACCGATCTGGAAGACGGCTCGCTCGACCTTTTGATGATGGGCGGGATGCCGCTCGAACTCGCCGTTGCCGCCAAGGCGATCGCGCATTGGCTGACCACCGCGCTGCCGCTGATCGTCATCACGCCGGTGCTCGGGTTGATGCTCAACGTCGATCTCGCGGCGATGGGCTGGGTGGCGCTGACGCTCGCTGCCGGCACCCCGGCGCTTACGTTCATCGGCCTGATTGGCGCAGCCTTGTCGGTGACGTTGCGGCGGGGCGGCCTGCTGCTGGCGGTGTTGGTGTTGCCGTTGACGGTGCCGGTGCTGATCTTCGGTGTTGCCGCCGCCAACGCCGCCATTGTAGGGCCCGCGCCGTTCGGCCCCCCTTTCACCATTCTTTGCGCCCTATCGTTGGCCAGTTTCGTGCTCGGGCCGTTCGCCGCCGCCGCGGCATTGCGGCAAGGGCAGGAATGATTAAAAAGTCGCCCATGGCCGTCATCGAGCTCGCCAATCCGACCCGTTTTCTCAACGCCGTGAACCGCGTGCTGCCGTGGCTTGCGGCGCTCACGGCGCTTGTTTTCCTCTATGGGCTGTACCGTGTCATGGGCGCGCCCGACGACTACCAGCAGGGCGCCACCGTCAAGATCATGTACCTGCACGTGCCGGCCGCCTGGCTCGGCATGATGGGCTGGGGCCTGATGACGGTCGCGGCCCTCGGCACGCTGGTTTGGCGGCATCCGCTCGCCGATGTCGCCGGCAAGGCCGCCGCCCCCATCGGCGCCGCCTTTACCTTCATCTGCCTCGTCACTGGTTCGCTATGGGGCCGTCCGACCTGGGGCACTTACTGGGTGTGGGACGCGCGGCTGACCTCGGTGCTGGTGCTGTTCCTGTTGTATCTCGGCATGCTCGCGCTCTACTGGACCGCCGAGGACCCGAACCGTTCGTCGCGCGCCGCCGCCATTCTGGCGCTGGTCGGCGCGGTCAATATTCCGATCATCAAATTTTCGGTCGAATGGTGGAACACGCTGCACCAGCCGGCCTCGATCCTGCGCACAGGCGGATCGGCCATCGATCCGTCGATCCTGTGGCCATTGCTGATCATGGCCATCGCGTTCACGCTGCTGTTCTTCACGCTGCATCTCGCCGCCATGCGCAATGAAATCCTGCGCCGGCGCGTGCGATCGATGCGCATGATGCAGGCCCGTGAGGTACTCGCGTGAACCTCGGCCCGCACGCGGACTTCATCGTTGCCGCCTATATCGTGACCGCCATCGTGGTTGCCGCGCTGATCGGCTGGATCGCGCTCGACTACGCCGCGCTGCGGCGCGTGCTTGGGCGTCTCGACGAACATGGCGTGCGCCGCCGCTCGCAGCGCGCGGCCGAAAAAACCTCATGACCGCGACGCAAGAAAAAACTCGAGATAATCGTCAAGACAGCACCGTGGGCCGTCCGCGGACCCGCAATGTTCTCGTGCTGCTGCCGCTGCTGATATTCATCGGCCTGGCGGCGCTGTTCTATTTCGGCCTTCTCGCCGGCGATCCGTCGAAACTACCATCGGCGCTGATCGGCCGGCCGGCGCCGGTGACGAATCTGCCGCCGATCGAAGCGCTCGCTACCGCCAACGGAACGCCGGTGCCGGGCCTCACCAATGCGACCTTCGCCGGCAAGGTGACGCTGGTGAACGTATGGGCGTCGTGGTGCGTGCCTTGTCACGACGAGGTACCGCAACTGGAAAAGCTGTCGCACGACCCGCGCATTCAACTGGTCGGCATCAATTACAAGGACGCACCCGATAACGCCCGTCGTTTTCTCAATCGTTACGGCAATCCGTTCGCCGCGGCCGGGGCCGACGTCAACGGCCGCACCTCAATCGACTGGGGCGTCTACGGCGTGCCCGAAACCTTCCTGGTCGGCCGCGACGGCGCCATTGTCTACAAACTGGTGGGGCCGATCACCAACGAGAACCTCGCGCGCGTGCTCGAGCCCGAAATCGCCAAGGCGTTGGCGAAGAACTAGGCTGAAGCCCCACACTCCGCTCATTCCCGCGAAAGCGGGAATCCAGTGCTGGGTCCCCGCCTTCGCGGGGACGAGCGGAGATTCCTAGTCTTCCTTTTGCTCCACGCTGTATTTCATCAGCAGCGGATATTGCAGCGCGCCGAACAGAAATGTCAGCGGCACCACGCCGAACAATTTGAAGCTGACCCAGAAATCGGTCGTCTGCGTGCGCCAGACCGCTTCATTGACGACGGCGAGAAACAGAAAAAATATCGCCCAGCGCCAGGTCAGCTTGCGCCAGCCTTCTTCGGTCAGATTGAATACCGAGTCGAACACCATGCCGAGCAGCGGCTTGTTGAAATAAAGCCCCCCGAGCAGCGCGCCGCCGAACAGCAGATAGATAATCGTCGGCTTGAGCTTGATGAACAGGTCGTCATGCAGCACCAGCGTCAGGCCGCCGAAGATCAGCACGATGACGGCGGTAACGACCGGCATCACAGCGACGTGTTTGGTCAAGACGTACGACACGGCGAGCGCCAGCAGCACTGCGACCATGAAAGCGCCGGTGGCGGCGTAAATGCCGAACTTGGCGTTGCCGGCGAAAAACAGGATCAGCGGCCCGATATCGAGCACCAGCTTGAGCGTGGGGTTGAGCTTTTTCTTTTCGGCCATATTTTTGTTTCCGTCATGGCCGGGCTTGTCCCGGCCATCCACGCCTTCCAGCGTTGCGACTATTAAAGACGTGGATGCCCGGCACAAGGCCGGGCACGACGATCTCTACTCTTCGATCCCCACCACGGCGCGGGCGAAATCGCGAGCCGTGAAAGGCGCGAGGTCGTCGACGCCCTCGCCGACGCCGATGAAATGCACCGGCAGTTTGAAGCGCTCGGCGATCGCCACAAGGATGCCGCCGCGCGCGGTGCCGTCGAGCTTGGTCATCACCAGCCCCGTCACGCCGGCGGTCTTGCCAAAGACATCGACCTGGTTGAGCGCGTTCTGCCCGACCGTCGCATCGAGCACCAGCAGCACCGCATGCGGCGCGGTCGGTTCGACCTTGCGCATGACGCGCACGATCTTCTCCAGTTCGCTCATCAATTCGGCGCGGTTCTGCAAGCGGCCGGCGGTATCGACCAGCACAACTTCGGTGCCGTCGGCCTTGGCTGCGGTGATCGCTTCAAACGCCAGGCTCGCCGGATCGGAGCCCTGATCGCGTGCCATCACCGACGCACCGGTGCGTTCGCCCCAGATTTTCAGTTGCTCGATAGCGGCCGCGCGGAACGTATCGCCGGCGACCAGCATCACCTTCTTGCCGTCGGCGCGAAATTTCGCCGCCAGTTTGCCGATAGTCGTGGTCTTGCCCGAGCCGTTGACGCCCGAGACCAGAATGACGAACGGCGTCGCCGTCACGTCCAGCGGCTTGGCGACGGGAGCAAGCACCTTCTCGATTTCGCCAGCCAGCAACTCGCGAAGTTCCTCCGGCGCGATGCCTTTCTCGTAACGGCCGCCGCGCAACGCCGACGCTATGCGTTCGGCGAAGCCGACGCCGAGATCGGCGCGGATCAGTTCGTTTTCGAGGTCTTCGAGCGTCGCGGCGTCGATCTTGCGCTTGGTAACCAGATCGCCGATGGCCGTGCCGAGCGAGGCGGAGGTGCGCTTCAATCCAGAGCTTAAGCGCTGCCACCAACTGGTTTTCTGTGTGCTGTCGTTCATGTCGGGCCCGTGATACCCGTTTCGCGCATGAATGGTAAGAGATTATGACCCCCGACGAGATGCTCGCCCGGCTGCTGTACCGCGACGGCATGATGCTGGTCATCGACAAGCCGGCCGGCCTGTCGGTGCATCGCGGCCCGAAGGGCGGCGCCAGCCTCGAAGACTATTTCGACGTCTTGCGCTTCGGCCTGCCGCGCATGCCCGCACTGGCGCATCGGCTCGACAAGGCGACGTCGGGCTGTCTCGTCCTCGGGCGCCACCGCAAGGCGCTGGCGCTGCTCGGCAAGCTGTTCAAGAACGGCAACATCGGCAAGACCTATTGGGCGGTGGTTGAAGGCGGTCCCGACGCCGACGAAGGCCGCATCGACATGGCGCTCGGCAAGCTCGACGAAGATCGCGGCTGGTGGATGAAGCCGGACCCTGAAGGCAAACCGGCGGCGACGATATGGAAGGTGATGGGGCGCTTTTCCCCTCCCCCTTGTGGGGAGGGGTCGGGGGTGGGGGTCGATGTTGAACGTAGCATTGCACCAACAATTACCCCCCTCCCCAACCCTCCCCCACAGGGGGAGAGGGAGCAGGTTGCGGCAAGCGGCAACGCATCACGATTGTCCCAAAAGCATCTTACCTGGCTCGCGCTCGAGCCCTTGACCGGCCGCACGCATCAACTACGCGTGCATTGCGCCGAGATGGGCTGGCCGATCCTCGGCGACGATGTCTATGGAAGCGCGCCGCGGGTCGGCGGGCCGCCGCTGCATCTGCATTCGCGCGAAATCGTGGTGCCTATTTCCAAGAACAAGCCGCCGGTCGTCACGCAAGCGCCCGCGCCGCAGCACATGCACGAAATGCTCAAGGCGTGCGGGTGGAAAAAAGAGCCCGCAACAAACTCCGCTCATTCCCGCGAAAGCGGGAATCCAGAGAACCCGATAACGGGCACCGCGTGAATGGCTTCTGGGTCCCCGCCTTCGCGGGGACGAGCGGCAGATATCAAGTCAACAGCTATCAATACAGCATCGCCTTGATGCGCGCTGGCGCGTCGCGGTCGTAAGCCTCGCCGCCGAATTTTCCTTTACTGACTTCGGCGATGATGCTGCCGGTCGATGGCAGAGACTTGCGGTCGATCTTGGTGGCTTCGTCCCACAGTTTCGAGCGCACGATGGCTTTTGAGCAATGAAAAAACATCGTCTCGATGTGAACGAGCAAGACGCTTCGCGGCAGTTTGCCGTTGATCGCAAAGCTTGCCATCAAATCGGGATCGATGGAGATGGCGGCACGGCCATTGACGCGCAAAGTCTCGCCGATGCCGGGAATCAAGAACAACAGCGCGATATGCGGATTGCGCAAGATGTTGCGGTAGCCGTCGATGCGGTTGTTGCCGGGCCGGTCCGGAATCGCCAGCGTCTTTTCGTCCAGGATTTTCACAAAACCCGGCGCGTCGCCTTTCGGCGAGCAATCGAAGCCTTCGGCGTCTCCGGTGGCAATGGCCACGAACGGCGACGCTTCGATCAGCTTGCGATAACCCGGGCTGATGTGATCGATCTCCTTGACCACCGCCGGACCGTAAGGCTCGCCGTAAAGGGCTTCGAGCTGTTCGATGCTGGTCACCAAATGCTCGTTTGCGCCCATTAGTATTCTCCCTTCAAGCCGCCAAGAGCTGCCGGCCATCGTAGCCGGTCACGATCAGATCGACGATCATACCGGGCGACAGCGGCGACGCCAGCCGTACCTCAGTCGTGTTTACGCTGATACTCTTGAGTTTCCGAGCGAAACATCAGTCGGCCACAGCGTTGGCATTCCTGCGTGCTCCCATCGACAATCAATTCCTTCACCCCGCAGTCCGCGTGACACACCGCGTAGGCGACGTAGAGCGTTTTGGGGAAATCTGGTATCACCTTGGGATAATCCATTGACTCTTGCTCCCATTGGCCAAGGGAACGGAGATGAAGAAGAAACGATTCCATTTGTGACGAATCATTTCTGATTGTCGAATGCCGCTTCCTTATCTGAGAAATCATCACTTCTAACTCAGGATCGCTCGTGTTCATTCGTGGCCCCTTGTTCAAGCCGCCAAGAGCCGCCGGCCATCGTGGCCAGTCACCGTCAGATCGACGATCATACCGGGCGACAGCGGCGACGCCAGCCGCACGGCAGTAAATTGTTCTGTGCGGCCGATGCCGCCGCGCTCAGTCAACACCTGACGGCGCGCGCCGACCTGAGACGCAAGAAAAGCGCGCAGCGCCGCCTCGCCTTTTTCACGCAGCCGTTGCGCACGTTCCTTGATGACGCCGCGATCGAGTTGCGGCATGCGTGCAGCCGGCGTCCCGGGGCGCGGCGAAAACGGAAAGACGTGGAGCTGCGTCAGCCCGCATTCGTCGACCAGATCGAGCGAACGCCGAAACATCGCCTCGGTCTCGGTCGGGAAACCGGCGATGATGTCGGCGCCGAATACGATATCCGGCCGCAGCCGCCGCACGTCACGGCAGAACGCAATCGCGTCGTCGCGGCTATGACGCCGTTTCATGCGTTTGAGAATCATGTCGTCGCCGGCCTGCAACGACAGATGAAGATGCGGCATCAACCGCGACTCGTTGGCCAGCGCGTCGAGCAGATCGTCGTCGGCCTCAACCGAGTCGATCGACGACAGGCGCAACCGCGCCAATGCGGGCACATCGTTGAGCAGGCGTTTGACCAGCACGCCGAGCTTCGGCCGGCTATCGAGATCGCCGCCATAGCTGGTGATATCGACGCCAGTCAGGACGATCTCGCGATAGCCGTTGCCGGTCAGCCGCCGCGCCTGCGCCACCACATCGTCAACTGGCAACGACCGCGAATTGCCGCGCCCGAACGGGATGATGCAGAACGTGCAGCGATGGTCGCAGCCGTTTTGCACCTGGACGAAAGCGCGCGTATGGCCGTCGATGTGATCGACGCCGTGCGCCGTCAGGCTTTTCGACGCCATGATGTCGCCGACTACGACGCGCGCATCGCTTTGCCAGTCTTGCGGAGAGAGCTTCTCGTCGTTGCCGAGAACGCGATTGACTTGCGGCATGGCCGCGAAGGCTTGCGGGTCGGCTTGCACGGCGCAACCGGTGACAACGATATGCGCGTCCGGTCTGTCGCGCCTGATGCGGCGGATGTTCTGGCGCGCCTGACGCACCGCCTCGGACGTCACCGCGCACGTATTCACCACCACGGTATCAGCGATGCCGGCAGCGGCCGCCTCGCGCTTGATGACTTCGGATTCGGCGATATTGAGGCGGCAGCCGAAGGTGACGACGTCGATGGTCACAACGTCGCCGCCTTCTCGAACAGCTTCGGATCGAACGTGCCGGCGAACTCGAACGCCACCGGGCCGGTCATCAGCACATGATCGTCAGCGCGCCACTCTATGGTAAGTTCGCCGCCCGGCAGCGTCATCTTCACCTTACGCTCGGCGCGCTTGAGCCGCGCCGCCGCGACGGCCGTCGCGCACGCGGCCGAGCCGCACGCCTTGGTCAGCCCTGCGCCGCGCTCCCATGTGCGCATGACGATGTGTTCGCGCGAGACGATGTGCGCCAATGTAATGTTGGCGCGGTCGGGAAATATCGGATGATTTTCCAACAGCGGCCCGAAACGCTCGAGATCATAGGCATAAGGATCGTCGACCCAGAACACCGCATGTGGGTTACCCATGTTCACGACCGACGGCGAATGCAGCACCGGCTTGTCGATTGGCCCGATCTGCAATTCGATGGCGCGGGTGTCGCGGAATTCCTCGGCCAGCGGTATCTCGTTCCAGGCGAAACGCGGTCTGCCCATGTCCACCGTGAACAGACCATCCTCGCCCTTCCAGCAATTGAGAATGCCGGACTTGGTCTCGAAGGTCAGCGTGTCCTTGCCGTTGCCGTACGAGACGATCGAGGCGACGCAGCGCATGCCGTTGCCGCAGGCGCCGGCCTCCGAACCGTCATTGTTGTAGATGCGGATAAAGGCGTCGGTGCCCGGCGTGCGCGGCGGATAGAGCGCCATCAATTGGTCATAGGGCGCGCCGGCGGGCGACGCAGCCGCCCGCGCGTCATCGGCCGAGATTGCGCCGGGATTATTGCCGCGCAAATCGACCACGACGATCTCGTTGCCGATGCCGTTCATTTTCACAAAGGGCCGATTGGCGAGGACGCCCATAATTCGCCTGTTTAATTCATCGACCGCGCGTTTTGCCCGGGTTCCGCCTGTTTTATATGGCGAATGATCGTCGATTGGCCATAGTCCTGATAAAAAGGGACTCGTGCCGTGATATGAGACGGCCAATATCGGTCGAATCGCCGCGCCAATGCGGAACTATGGAGAATTGCGATGCCAAGCTTGCGCCATTGCACGCGCGCCGCGCTGCCGGGTGGCTTCGTCATTGCTTGGGTCTTGGCCTTGATGCTGGCATTGCCCGGCGCGCCGGCCCGCGCCCAGAGCGCCTCTCCGCCCGCCAACTCTGAACCGAAGGGCGATGCGACGCCGTCATTGCCGAGCCCGGAGAACAGTCTTCCCTCGCCGTCGCCGTTGAAGCCGGGCGACGCCTTCGGCGAATCGGTGACGCTGCCGGAACGCACCATTGTTTACCTCAAGGGCCACACCAACTGGGACACCGCCTTCGACACGCTGATCGACGCCTTCAAGTCGCTTGACGAGTACCTGGCCAAGCAGAACATCAAGCCGAGCGGCCCGTTCCTCACGATCTATACCGAGACCGATGACACCGGCTTCTCGTTCCAGGCGGCGGCGCCGGTTGCAAGCGCGCCGGCCAATCCGCCGAAGGGCGACATCGCCATCGGCCAGGCGCCGTCAGGCAATGCGCTGAAATTCGTCCATCGCGGTTCCTACGACGCGATGGATACGACCTATGAAGCGATCACCAATTTCCTCGACGAAAAGCAGCTGGACGCCAAGGATCTGTTCATCGAGGAATACACCACCGACCCGGTGAAGACCGACCCGAACAATCTCGTCATCAACGTTTACGTGCCGATCAAATGAAAAAAATCGCGTTCCGCACGATCTGTGTCGTCGCCACGCTGGCGTTTGCGCCGTTGCCGGCGCATGCGCTCGAAAAGCTGGTCACCGTCACCGGCGAAGCGACGGTGGCAGTCGCGCCCGACATGGCGGTCATTCGCATCGGTGTCACCAGCAGCGCCAAGACCGCCCGCGAAGCCAGCGACGCCAACGCCAAACAGATGACCTCGGTGCTCGCCGCGGTCAAAACCACCGGTGTCGAGGACCGCGACGTGCAGACCTCGCGGCTGTCACTGCAACCGCAGTACGATTCGAACAAGGCCGGCACGGCCCGCCTGCTCGGCTTTCAGGTGACCAACCAGGTCACGGTCAATATCCGCGACATCGACAAACTGCCGACCATCCTCGACCACGCCATCGCCGCCGGCGCCAACGAGATGTCCGGAATCGAATTCATCGTGTCGGAGCAGTCGAAGCTGCTCGACCGGGCCCGCGACGATGCCGTTGCCGACGCCCGCCGCAAGGCCGAGCTTTATACCCAGGCGGCCGGCGTCAAGCTTGGCAGCGTGGTGTCCATTGCCGAGGAAGGCTCGAGCGCTCCGCCGCGGCCGATGATGCAGGCGATGCGCGCCGGCGCGGTTCCCGTCGCCCCGGGCGAGCAGATGCTGCGCGCCAGCGTCACCGTGAGTTACGAGCTAACGCCCTGATGGGGTTAAGTTTTGCGAGCCTTGACTCAAGGTCTCCCGACCCCTAGGTTCGCCCCGTTCTCGAATTAAGAGACTAATATCGATCCGCCGCCCGGTCCTTTTGAGACCGGAGGCCACCGCCCGACAGCGCAATGCGCCCTCGGGCGTTAAGTCGTTTTGGCGTGCTGCAATGGGCGACTTTGCTCTGACTGGAATTTAAATGTTCGACTCACTGTCGGAAAGATTAGGCGGCATTCTCGACAAGCTCACCCGGCGCGGCGCGCTGCGTGAGGCCGATGTCGATGAGGCGATGCGCGAGGTGCGCCGCGCGCTGCTGGAAGCCGACGTCGCGCTCGATGTCGCGCGCCAGTTCGTCGACAACGTCAAGAAGCAGGCCGTCGGCGTCGAAGTCGTCAAGTCGGTCACGCCCGGCCAGATGGTGGTCAAGATCGTGCACGACCAGTTGGTCGCCACGCTCGGCGCTGACGCGCAGGCCATCGACCTGCATGCCGCGCCGCCGGTCGCCATCATGATGGTCGGTCTGCAAGGCTCCGGCAAAACCACCACCACCGCGAAACTCGCCCTTCGCCTGACCGAGCGTCAGAAGAAAAAAGTATTGATGGCCTCGCTCGACGTGCGCCGTCCGGCGGCGATGGAGCAACTCGCGGTGCTCGGCCGCGACACGAAAGTCGACGTGCTGCCGGTGGTCGCCGGCCAGCAGCCGCCGCAGATCGCCAAGCGCGCCTTGGAAGCCGGCCGGCTTGGCGGCTACGACGTCGTGCTGCTCGACACCGCCGGCCGCACCACGCTCGACGACGAAATGATGAACGAGGCGGCCGAGGTCAAACGCGCCGCCGACCCGCACGAAGTTCTCCTCGTTGCCGATGCGCTGACCGGCCAGGACGCCGTCAATCTCGCGCGCGCGTTCGACGAGCGCGTTGGCCTCACCGGCATCGTCCTCACCCGCGTCGATGGCGACGGGCGCGGCGGCGCGGCGCTGTCGATGCGCGCCGTCACCAACAAGCCGATCAAACTCATCGGCACCGGCGAAAAGATGGACGCGCTGGAGGAATTCGACCCGGCGCGTATCGCCGGCCGTATCCTCGGCATGGGCGACATCGTCGCGCTGGTGGAAAAAGCCGCCGCCAACATCGATGCCGAAAAGGCGATGCGCGTCGCCGAGAAAATGCGCAAGGGCGCGTTCGATCTCTCCGACATGCGCGAACAGCTTCAGCAGATGGCATCGATGGGCGGCATCGGCGGACTGATGGGCATGATGCCCGGCGTCGCCAAGATGAAAAACCAGATCGCCAATGCCGGCATCGACGATAAAATCTTGAAGCGTCAGGTCGCGATCATCGACTCGATGACGCCGCAGGAGCGCCGCAACCCGGACCTGCTCAAGAACAGCCGCAAGAAGCGCATCGCCGCCGGCTCCGGTACTTCGCCGGAGCAGATCAACAAGCTTCTGAAAATGCATCGCGGCATGGCCGACATGATGAAGGCCATGGGCAAGGGCAAGCGCGGCCCGCTCGCCGGCCTAGGCCAGATGATGGGCTTCGGCGGTGCCGGCGCCATGCCATCGCCGGAACAGATGGCCGAAATGGCTAAGAAAATGCCGGGCGGGCAGTTGCCGCCGGGCTTTCCCGGTGGCGCCCCGGGCAATCCATCTGGACTGCCGCCGACGATGCCGAAACTGCCGCCGAATATGCCCGGCCTGCCGGGACTTGGGGGAGCCGGGAAATTCCCCGGCGTCCAGGGCCTGCCCGGCTTCGGCAAAAAGAAATAGCGACTTACTCCGACAACGACCGAAACAACCCGCTTACCGATCAAACGTCTTCAACAAAGGAAACTGAAATGTCTCTCGTTATCCGCATGGCTCGCGCCGGCACCAAGAAGCGCCCGTTCTACCACATCGTTCTCGCCGACTCGCGTTCGCCGCGTGATGGCCGCTTCATCGAACGTCTGGGCTACTACAATCCGCTGCTGCCGAAGGACAAGGAAGAGCGCCTCAAACTCGATCTCGACAAGGTCAAGGACTGGATGAAGAAGGGCGCGCAGCCGTCCGACCGCGTCACCCGCTTCCTCGATGCCGCCGGCATCGTCAAGCGCGAGAAGCACAACAATCCCGAGAAGGCGATCCCGCGCAAGGAACGCAAGGTGCTCGCCGAGGAAGCCGCCAAGGCGAAGGAAGAAGCAGCCGCTGCCGCCAAGGCAAAGGCCGCCGAGAAGGCCGCTGCCGAAAAGGCGTCGGCCTAACGGTCGCGACGCAAGGTGGCCGGAAACAAAATCAACTCACCGGCTCCCGTTGCGGGAAACAAAGTCCGCGTCGCCCGCATCGGGGCGGCGCATGGCGTGCGCGGCGAGATGAAGCTGTGGTCGTTCACGCAAGACCCGGCTGCCATCGCGGATTACGGACCACTCGAAACCGAAGACGGCAAACTTTTCGATATCGAAAGCCTGCGCGCGGCGAAGGACCACTTCGTCGTACGCATCGAAGGCATCGAAGATCGCGACGCGGCGGCAAAGCTCTGCAACGTCGATCTGTATGTACCGCGCGACCGGCTGCCCGCGATCGCGGAAGAAGACACGTTCTATCACGCAGACCTCGTCGGCATGGCGGCGGTGTCGGAAACCGGCGCGGCGCTCGGCACAGTTACCGCGCTACATAATTTCGGCGCCGGCGACCTGGTCGAGATTGCAACGCCGCAAGGCGGCGAGCCATTGCTGCTGCCGTTCACCAAGGCCATCGTGCCGGAGATCGACATGGAGGCGCGCAGGATTGTCTTGGTGCTGCCGACGGCCATCGAGTGACCGATATGACGCGGGCAACACACGTTCCGCTCATTCCCGCGCACTCGCCGCCGCGAAGCCAAAGCGGCTTCGCTTTGGCGAAGCAGGGAGCGGGAATCCAGAAGCTAAGAATGCTGACGCCCAAACAACTCGCACTGGATTCCCGCTTGCGCGGGAATGAGCGGATTTAGCCATGTGGCGCGCGTCGGTCCTCACCCTGTTTCCCGAAATGTTTCCCGGTCCGCTCGGCATCAGCCTTGCCGGCAGGGCACTGGCGTCGGGCCTATGGTCGCTGGAGGCGCTCGATATTCGCGCCCACGCCGCCGACAAGCACGGCACCGTTGACGATACGCCGGCCGGCGGCGGCCCCGGCATGGTGATGAAGGCCGATGTGCTGGCGAAAGCGATTGACACCATCCCGGCGGATTCGCGGCCGCGCCTGATCATGAGCGCGCGCGGCGCGCCGCTGACGCAAAGCCGCGTCAGGGAGCTGGCGAGCGGCGACGGCGCGGTGATCCTCTGCGGGCGGTTCGAGGGCGTGGACGAGCGGTTGATCGCCGCCCGCAGACTGGAAGAAGTGTCGCTCGGCGATTTCGTGCTGTCCGGCGGCGAGGTGGCCTGTCTGGCTTTGCTCGATGCCTGCGTCCGGCTGATCCCCGGCGTCATGGGCAAGGAGGCGTCCGGAATCGAGGAAAGTTTCTCCGATGGACTGCTGGAGTATCCGCAATATACCCGGCCGGCCGTCTTCGAAGGCCTCCCGATCCCGGAGGTGCTCACCTCCGGCGACCACGCCAAGGTCACCAAATGGCGGCTTTCCGAGGCCGAACGGCTGACCCGCGAGCGCCGCCCGGATCTCTGGGCCTCCTACCAAGCTCGGAAAAAGCCCTAAAACGAGGCCAACCCGACAGGTGACAACCGCCGAGCTTTAGTCTAGAAGCTCGCCAACCCATTCAGACCAAGCATAGCCCGCGCGCCGCTTGCTGGCGCTGCCGACGACGGAGATTTGAGCCATGAACCTGATCCAGACGCTCGAGAAAGAGCAAGTCGACCGCCTTTCCGCCGGTAAGACCATTCCGGAGTTCGGCCCCGGCGACACCCTGCTGGTCAACGTCAAGGTGACGGAAGGCGACAAGAGCCGCGTCCAGGCTTACGAAGGCGTCTGCATCGGCCGCTCGGGCCACGGCATCAACGCGAACTTCACCGTGCGCAAGATTTCCTACGGCGAAGGCGTCGAGCGCGTGTTTCCGTTGCACGCGCCGATGATCGACTCGCTCAAGGTCGTGCGCCGCGGCAAGGTCCGTCGCGCCAAGCTCTATTACCTGCGCGCTCTGCGCGGCAAGAAGGCCCGCATCGAGGCCGCCGCGACCAACGCGCCGGGCGCGGAAGCCGCCGCCCGGTAAGGCCGGCTTGCACTGTCGCAACTGCTTCAAGGGGCCGGCGTTCGGCCCCTTTTGCTTTGCAGGTGGCGCAACGTAGCCAGCCTGCGGGTTTCGTTGTCGAACCCCGCGCAAGCGGCTATATAGATTAGATGGTTTCCAAGGCTCAGCGCATTATTCTCGCCGACCATACCCGCCTGCCCTGGCGGTTTTTCGGTCGGCTGACGGCCGTCCAAGCCGGGCTTTGATCGGCTCGCGCGCCGAGGCGCGCTTTCGAGTCCGTTCATTCGAACCCATTTCAAAATTCAAAGGTAACGAGTCATGAAGCCGCGCACCCTCTACGACAAAATCTGGGACGACCATCTGGTTGACGAACAACCGGACGGCACCGCCCTCATCTATATCGACCGCCATCTCGTGCATGAGGTGACGTCGCCGCAAGCCTTTGAAGGTTTGCGAAAGGCCGGCCGCAAGGTTCACGCGCCGGAAAAAACGCTGGCTGTGGTCGATCACAACGTGCCGACCTCTGATCGCTCGCAACCCAATCCAGATCCGGAAAGCGCCGAGCAGATCGCGGTGATGGCGCAGAACGCCAAGGACTTCGGCATCGAATACTTCAACGAGTTCGACAAGCGCCAGGGCATCGTCCACATCATCGGGCCGGAGCAGGGCTTCACGCTTCCCGGCACCACCATCGTCTGCGGTGACAGCCACACGGCAACTCATGGCGCGTTCGGCGCGCTCGCCTACGGCATCGGCACCTCGGAAGTCGAGCATGTGCTGGCGACGCAGACGCTGATCCAGACCAAGTCGAAGAACATGCGCGCCGTGGTCGATGGCCTACTGCCGGAAGGCGTGACGTCGAAAGACATCATCCTCGCCATCATCGGCGAGATCGGCACCGCCGGCGGCACCGGCTATGCACTGGAATATGCCGGCGAAGCGATCCGAGACATTTCGATCGAAGGCCGCATGACGGTCTGTAACATGTCGGTCGAAGGCGGCGCCAAGGCCGGTTTCATCGCACCGGATGAAAAGGTGTTCAGCTATCTCAAGGGCCGGCCGATGTCGCCCAAGGGCGAAGCCTGGGATCAGGCCATGCGCTACTGGGAAAATCTGCAATCGGATGAAGGCGCGCATTTCGACCGAGAGATCCGGCTCGATGCGGCGAAGCTCCCCCCGATCGTGACTTGGGGCACCAGTCCCGAGCAGGTTTCGTCGATCACCGGCCGCGTACCGGTGGCGTCGGAGATCGCCGATGAAAAGAAGCGCATCGCGGCCGAGCGTTCGCTCGGTTACATGGGCCTCAATGGCGGTGAGAAGATCACCGACATCAAGCTCGATCGGGTCTTCATCGGCTCTTGCACCAACGGGCGCATCGAAGACCTGCGCGCCGTCGCCAAGATCGCCGAAGGCAAGACCGTCAATGGTAATGTCTATGCGATGATCGTGCCCGGCTCAGGTTTGGTGAAAGAACAGGCCGAAGCCGAGGGCCTCGACAAGATTTTCAAGGCGGCCGGCTTCGACTGGCGCGAGCCGGGCTGCTCGATGTGCCTGGCGATGAACCCTGATAAATTAAAGCCGGGCGAGCGTTGCGCCTCAACCTCGAACCGCAACTTCGAAGGCCGCCAAGGCTACAAGGGCCGCACGCATCTGGTGTCACCCGCGATGGCGGCGGCCGCTGCGATCGCCGGCCACTTCGTCGATGTGCGTGATTGGAAATAAAAAGAAGCCGGCCATCGCCCTCCCTTGCTCTCTGCAAACATCTGGGGCGATGGCCGCTTTTTATCCAATGACTGCTTTAGTCGCGCCACCGCTATCTTAGTAGCAGCGCCGCACGCTGCGCCAGTGCCAACGGCCGTGACGCCAGAATCTGATGCGTTCGTAGCGGCAGGCCGGCCCATAATAAGGCGCCGGATAATACGCGTAGGGCGCGCCAAACCCGAAAGCAAAGCCACCGCCATAGCCGCCGTGGTGATAACCATGGTGGTAGCCGTGATGGCCGTGACGCCACTGCGCCTGCGCGGAACCGGCCGTCAACGTAAACGCACCGGCGATCAAGGCCGCCGCACCCAGCATTTTTGCAAACTTGGACATGGATCCCTCCAATGCCGCCCGATTTTACGATGTTAGATAACGCCTAAAACTGTTTGTGGTTCATTCCCAGCAGCATGGGATGTGGGACACAATTACGGCCCAAGGGACTACGGAACAGGCGGGGGCGCCTGGCGGTGTCTCAGCGCCACTGCTCCGAATAGCGCCGTCCGGACGTGGACGACGTCGAATAGGCCGCATGGCGTGTCCGCGTCACACTGTAGTCTCGCGCGTAATGTCGCGACGATTGCGCGTGGAAGGAATTGTACAGCGGCCGCGAGGAATAACTGACGGTCGTATGCGGGTCTTTGCAGCCGAAGAATTCCGCCGACGCCGGCACAATGCTAGCAGCCATTGCTGCGATAGCCGCCGCGAGGGTTAATGCAAAAATGCCGCCGGTTGTTTTTGCCGTCATCGCCATATCCTGCCGGTCATATCACCGCCACAATGGTTAACGGTCGCTTATTTAGAAAGTTCCGTCAACTGCTTGGTTCCACTGCCGGAAACGCCTAGATTCCGCTGATGGCCGGGCATTTCGACGATCCAGACGTGTGGCGGGGCGCTGGTGCGCCCTCATTGGCTGATCTGGAGGCACTGGCCGCCTCGGCCTACGCCCGGCTGCCGGAGCGTTTCCGGGGCCTGTGCGAGGGGCTGATCATCAGGGTCGAGGATTTCCCGACCGAGGAGGTGCTCGACACCATGAACGCGGAGACCGAATTCGACCTGCTCGGCCTGTTTCACGGCGTCGGCCTGCCGTTTATGACCGAGAGTCAGGTATCGGGTCAGATGCCGAACATGATCTGGCTCTACCGCCGCCCGATCCTCGACTACTGGGCCGAGCACGAGGAGGCGCTGGGCGACATCGTCACCCACGTCCTGGTGCACGAGATCGGCCATCATTTCGGGTTGTCGGATGACGACATGGCAGCCATCGAAGCCGCGGCGGACTAAAACCTTGTCGCCACGCGGGGCTTCGCGTTAAACCTTCGGCCTGACAACTTGCCGGGAAAGAACAGGGCCATGGAAAAATTCGATCATCTTGAAGGGGTCGCCGCGCCGTTGCGGATCATCAATGTCGATACCGACATGATCATCCCCAAGCAGTACCTCAAGACGATCAAGCGCACCGGTCTTGGAAAGGGGCTGTTCTCGGAGCAGCGCTACAAGGACGACGGCTCGGAAAATCCGGACTTCGTGCTCAACAAGCCGGCCTATCGCAAATCCAAGATCCTGGTCGCCGGCGATAACTTCGGCTGCGGCTCGTCACGCGAGCACGCGCCCTGGGCACTGATGGATTTCGGCATCCGCTGCGTGATCTCGACCTCGTTCGGCGATATTTTTTACAATAACTGCTTCAAGAACGGCGTGCTGCCGATCCGCGTCTCGCCGGAAGATCTGGAAAAGCTGTTCGACGACGCCGACCGCGGTTCCAACGCCACGCTGTCGATCGATCTGGAAAAGCAGGAGATCAAGGGTCCCGACGGCGGCACGGTCAAGTTCGAGATCGACGCCCACCGCAAGCACTGTATGCTTAACGGCCTCGACGATATTGGGCTGACCAAGCTCAAGGCAGACAAGATCGTCAGCTACGAGCGCAAAGCCGAGGCCGCACGCCCGTGGGCGTAAAAACTCGCTGCAATTCTAAGAGATGATTTGGCCGGGCATTGTCCCGGCTTTTTCATTAATAACTTGCGCCCGCGTTACAGCTCAATCTTGCTGTAGATCGTGATGTTGAGCCCGATCTTCTCGCTCGAAACCGAGACGGCGGCGGTGAAGGTTTCGTGGCCGTCGATCCGGCCGCCGGCGATTGCCGCGCGGATGGCCTTTTCGACCTCACCTTGCGCGGTAAAGCTGATGGACTTCAAGAATTTATCGACCGACACCTTCAGGGCGTTCTCGTTGAGACCTGGCATGATTTTCTGTGCTGCTGCGCTCATGGTTTTTTTGTAAGCCATGAAGCGGCCTGTCAAACAGCCGTCGCGCCATTAATTCAATCGGCCTAGTTAATGCGGCGCGCGTGCTAACCAACTGACCAAGGATCGAACGGCGCGCCTCCCGCCGCCGTTATGGTTATTTCCAGCTTTCACTTTCCGCACCCAGGTTCCCGTTTAAGGTCTGGCCACCAATACACGGGCGAAGGACGGTGACGTCATTTGCTCCGGCACGCAGGCAAACCGATTAACCTTCGGCGACAGGAGATGACGTTGAGCTATTTCTCGCAGACCAAAGGCGACCGCGATTTGAAGACCTTCGACCTCGTCGGCAGCGAAGCCAAAACGAAGGCCGATTTGGCTGCGCCGGCCCGCAGGACTTCCCAGGCAACTGAGATCACCTCAACGCTTGGCCCCGGCCTGCTGATAACCGGCAACGTGGTGAGCACCGGCTCGGTTCAGATTCACGGCCGCGTCATCGGTGACATCCATGCCGCTCGTTTGCAGATCGGCCACGGCGCCTATGTCGAAGGCAAGGTGATGGCGCAGGAAGCCGTCGTCGAAGGTGAATTCAAGGGCACCATTCACGGCAACGTCGTCAAGCTCAGCGCCACGGCTGTGGTCGAGGGCGAGATCTACAAGCAGTCCCTCGTGATCGAACAGAACGCCCAATTCGAAGGTGTGTCGCGCCGGCTTCCGACACCGATCGAAGCGCCGACGGACGCACAGATCGTTCCGGCCGTCGCCGCGCCCTACACCGCGCCCTCGGCCAGAGCCTACGCCTTCGTCAACGGTGCGGCAGCGAACACTGTCGATGGCACGCCGAACTACGTGAACGGCTCGGCCAACACCAACGCGCCGGCTGCCTACTGATATACTCTCCATCATCCCGATCGCGCGTCCTCGGGATGGGCACCTTCTAAAAATCGCCGGTCCGTTCCGGAGCCGGTCCATCCTGGAATTGCGGCGTCTTCAATTCCGGCACAAGCGGCAAGTGACGACGCTTCTTGTTGGTAATTTCGGCGGCAACAGCTTGCATCTGCACGAACCGCTCGGGCGTTGTCGGATGGGTTCTGGCAAGGCGCAGACTCTCGGGATGGCTTTGCCCGAGCTTGCGCCATATTTCCTCCGCGCCCGTCAGTTCGTAGCCGGCACGCGCCGCATAATACGCGCCGACATAATCCGCCTCGCGCTCGAAGCCGACGCTGTAAGCCCGGGCGCCCGCCTTTTCAAAAGCCTTGCGGAAGGCGCCGCCGGTCGACACGCCGCCGGAAAGAAAACCGGCATCGACCAGGGTGCCGCCGACCCAGCCGACGACGGTATTCCACCGCCGCTTGTTGAGATGGCCGAGGTTTGAATGCGCCAGTTCGTGGCCGATGATGACGGCGAGCTGCGCATCCGTTTCGGCGAGTGCCACGATGCCGGAATTGATGACAATTCTCGCATCGCTCGTAAAGGCGTTGGCTTCATCGGTCATGACGTAGTTGATCGGTATCGCGCAACCTATGACCGGCTCGATCGTCACCGTGCGATCGAGGCCATCGTGCCGGACGTTCGCCGATAGCGAATGCAGGCCGTGATGCTTGAGCCAGCCGCCAATAAAGCTGGCGGTCCCGGTGGCGGGAATAAGCTCGCCGTCGAGCGCGATGATCTCGTCGCCGGCAGCGATGCCGGCCTTGGCCGCCGGTGAGTCCTCGGCCACGGAAATCACCGTGGGACGCGACCAAGACACCTTCAGCGCCTCGGACGAGTAGGAACGAAATTTGCGCGGGAGACTCTGTTGGGTGGCGGCGTAAAGGCCGATCTGCGGCGACACCCAGTCTTTGCAATCGGCGGCGTTGGCCCCGCGGATGCGAAACGCGACGTTATCGACGCGCCGCAACGCAGCATAATACGTCCTGATCTGTTCGATTTGTTCCTGACGCCGCTCGACCTCAATCGAATCTTTCGACAACGGCGGCAAACTTGCGACCGGAGCGGCGCAAGCACCGCACAACAGCGTCAACGCAAGCGTGAACGGCAGCGACCGGAGACGCACAATAATACCCTCAGCCCCGAGGGTAAGATTGCGACAGCGATGCCACCGAAGCAAGCATAAGTTGCAGCAACGGCGTGACGGCTTTATCCGGCCCAACTCAAAGCCGAGCGAGCAACACTGTCTCTAGCGGCTCTTCTACCTGGCCCGTCAGTCTAGCGGCCCGTCATTGCGACCTTTTTATTGTCGCCAAGATCAGGACGTGAACCGGTCGCCGCGGCGACAGCCATCTTGACCATGCTGACGACGGTGCCCGGCCCGTCCCAGTATTCAGCATCGGTCGGCGTGACCTTGAGCACGCGTATATTTGGATTGTCCGGGCTGTCCCACCACGCCTTGGCCGTCGGCTCCCAGAGTTCTTTGATCATCGCGCGATCGTTGCTGACCACGGCCTCGCCTGACACCGACGCATATTTCTGACTGCCGGTATCGGCGAAAGCGAGCGCCAGCTTGGGATAGCGCGCGATTTCCTCGTCCTTGTGATGCCGGGCATCGGTGAGGAAATAGATCGTGTTTTCCTTGGGCCGCGCCCGCGCATCCATCGGCCGGCCATGAAGGTTATTGCCATCCCAGGTCGTGAGCATGCAGATGGAGATTTTTTCCATCAGTTCCCATACGCGCGCAACATTGTCGTCTGCCATGATGTGCTCCTTCGAGCATTCAACGGCAGACGAATGACAACGTTCCCGGGGAACCGGCGCCTCTGAAACGGAAGTCCGAAACGGCAGGCTCGCGGCGTGCCTTACCGCTTCTCGATGCCCGCCTGATCGATCACTTTCGCCCACTTCTTGATGTCGCCGCGCATCTGGGTGTCCATTGCCTCCGGCGTGCTGGCTTTCGAATCGATGCCGAGAGCGAGCAGCTTCTGCTTGACCGCCGGATCGGCCAAAATCTCAGCCATCGCCTTGTTGAGCTTTGCGATAATATCGGCCGGCGTTCCCGCCTTGACGTAAATCGAATTCCACGAATTGGCCTCGAAGCCGGTGACGCCTTGCGCCTTGGCCGTTTTGAGATCGGGAATCGCCGGCGACGGCTCGGGTCCGGCCCAGGCGACGGCCGTCAGCTTGCCGCTATCGAGATTGCCTTTCAGCGCGGCGTAAAAATCGATCACCATCTGCACGTCGCCGCGCAACAGCGCGAGGATCGCGTCCGGCGTCGTCTTGAACGTCACCACGACGACATCGATACCCGCCGCCTGCTTGAAATAGTTGGCTGTCAGATTTTGCACACCGCCAGCACTGATCGTGCCGATGTTCAGCTTGCCGGAGCTTGCCTTCGCTGCTTTCAGAAACGAATCGAGCGTCTTGTATTCGGACGCGGCACTCGTCACGAGCAGGCAGTCGAAATAGCCGAGCGCGGATACCGGCGCGAGGTCCTTCAAAACATCGACGGGAAACTTCTTGTAAAGCGGGACGGAGCTGGCGATACCGCCCGTCGCGAGCAACAGCGTGTAGCCATCCGGCGCCGCGCTGATCGTTGCGCGGCTGGCGACGATGCCGCCGGCGCCAGGCATGTTTTCAACGAAGAACCGCTGCCCGAACTTCTCGGTAAATTTGTCCGCCAGAATGCGGGCGGTGATGTCGCCAACGCCGCCGGCGCCGAGCGGCAAAATGAGTTTGACCGGCCGGTCGGGATAGGTCTCGGCCTGCGCCGGTCGTGCGGCGGCTGAGGCAAGAATCGATAGTCCCAGCAGAAAACAGCCAAGGCCTCGTGCAATCGTCCGTCGCTCAATCATCGTCATCTCCGCCACTCCATTTGGCAGGAGTGTACGCAAGCGCCGTGGCCGACGCTACCGGCTATCTGTGAGATCCGTTTGAGATCGCGAAAACCCGCGCGCGTCGGCTAAACCTGCCGGTCGACCAGCGCCTTTTTCAGCGTGGCGATTTCCTTGGCCGGGTTGAGCCCCTTCGGGCAGGCCTTGGAGCAATTCATGATGGTATGGCAGCGATAGAGCCGGAACGGGTCCTCGATATTGTCGAGCCGCTCGCCGGTCGCCTCGTCGCGCGAATCCTGAACCCAGCGGTTGGCCTGCAACAACGCGGCCGGTCCGAGATAGCGGTCCGAATTCCACCAGTAGCTCGGGCAGGAGGTCGAGCAGCAGGCGCACAGAATGCACTCGTACATGCCGTCGAGCTTGGCTCGATCCTCGTGGCTCTGCTTCCATTCCTTTTCAGGCGCCGGTGTCACGGTATGCAGCCAAGGCTCGATCGAGGCGTACTGCGCGTAGAAGTTCTTCAGATCCGGCACCAGATCCTTGACCACCGGCTGATGCGGCAGCGGAGAAATTCTGAGCGGCGTCTTGTTGTCGTCGATGGCCCTGGTGCAGGCCAGCGTGTTGGCGCCGTCGATGTTCATGGCGCAGGAGCCGCAGACACCCTCGCGGCAGGAACGGCGGAAGGTCAGCGTCGGATCGACGTTGTTCTTGATCCAGATCAGCGCATCGAGAACCATCGGCCCGCAGTCATCGCGATCGACGTAATACGTGTCGATGTGCGGGTTCTCGCCGTCGTCCGGATTCCAGCGATAAATCTTGAATTCGGTCAGGTGCGTGGCGTGCGACGTCCGCGGCCAGGTCTTGCCTTCGACGACCTTGGAGTTCTTCGGCAACGTAATTTCGACCATGGTGGTCTTTCCTCTCCGTTGTCATGGCCGGGCTTGTCCCGGCCATCTCGCTTAGGGACGCGGTGCCATCCTAAGCGGGGTCACCGGAACAAGACCGGTGACGACAAAAACTAATAAACGCGCGCTTTCGGT
Source organism: Hyphomicrobiales bacterium (assembly GCA_041691675.1). GTDB lineage: Bacteria > Pseudomonadota > Alphaproteobacteria > Rhizobiales > Xanthobacteraceae > Pseudolabrys. The sequence continues at coordinate 25,901 of JBEPUC010000028.1, forward strand.
TCGATGTAGGCGATCTCGTTGGTCAGCGTGTAGTTGTGGACCGGGCGATAATCGATGGTGACGTCGCCCTTGTGGTCGATCCAAGCCAGCGTGTGCTTCATCCATTCCTTGTCGTCGCGGTCGGGGAAATCCTCGCGCGCATGCGCGCCACGGCTTTCGGTGCGGTTCTTCGCCGAATCCATGGTGACGACGGCCTGCGCAATCAGGTTGTCGAGTTCGAGCGTCTCGATCAGATCGGAATTCCAGACCAGCGAACGGTCCGACACGCCGATGTCGGTCATGCCGCTATAGACCTGATGGATCAACTTGTGGCCCTCTTCCAGCACCTCGCCGGTGCGGAACACGGCGCAATTGTTTTGCATCGTCCGCTGCATATTGAGGCGAAGCTGAGCGGTGGGGGTGCCGCCCGAGGCGTAACGGAAGTGGTCGAGGCGGGCGAGCGCCTTCTCGGCCGAATCTTTCGGCAGGTCCGGCTGCTTGTCGCCGGGCGTGAGGATTTCGGCGCAGCGCAGCGCCGCGGCGCGGCCGAACACGACGAGATCGATCAGCGAATTCGAGCCGAGGCGGTTGGCGCCATGCACCGAGACGCAAGCCGCCTCGCCCAGCGCCATCAAACCGGGGATTACGGTGTCGGGATTGCCGTTCTTCTTGGTCAGCGCCTCGCCATGATAGTTCGTGGCGATGCCGCCCATGTTGTAATGCACGGTCGGCAGCACGGGAATCGGCTCGCGGGTAATATCGACGCCGGCGAAGATGCGCGCCGTCTCGCTGATGCCCGGCAGGCGTTCCTGCAACACCGCCGGATCGAGATGGTCGAGGTGGAGGAAAATATGGTCCTTTTCCTTGCCGACGCCACGGCCTTCGCGGATTTCGATGGTCATGGCGCGCGACACGACATCGCGGGAAGCCAGGTCCTTCGCCGACGGCGCGTAACGCTCCATGAAGCGCTCGCCTTCCGAGTTGACCAGATAGCCACCCTCGCCGCGCGAACCTTCGGTGATCAAACAGCCGGCCGGATAGATGCCGGTCGGGTGGAACTGGACGAACTCCATGTCCTGCAACGGCAGTCCGGCGCGCAGCACCATCGCATTGCCGTCGCCGGTGCAGATATGCGCGGAGGTGCAGGAGAAGTAGGTCCGGCCATAGCCGCCCGTCGCCATGATGGTCATGTTGGCGATGAAGCGGTGCAGCGTGCCGTCGTCCATGTTGAGCGCGATCACGCCGCGGCAACGGCCTTCCTCGTCCATGATCATGTCGAGGGCAAAATATTCGATGTAGAATTCCGCGGCGTGCTTGAGCGCCTGGCCGTACATCGTGTGCAGCATAGCGTGGCCGGTGCGGTCGGCGGCGGCGCAGGTGCGCTGCGCGGTGCCCTTGCCGTAATGCGTGGTCATGCCGCCGAACGGGCGCTGATAGATCTTGCCATCTTCCTCGCGGCGCGAGAACGGCAGACCCCAATGTTCAAGTTCGTACACCGCTTTCGGCGCGTTCTTGCACATGTATTCAATGGTGTCCTGGTCGCCGAGCCAGTCCGACCCCTTGACGGTGTCGTACATGTGCCAGCGCCAGTCGTCCTCACCCATATTGCCGAGCGAGGCGGCAATCCCGCCTTGCGCCGCGACCGTGTGCGAGCGCGTCGGAAACACCTTGGTGATGCAGGCGGTGCGAAGTCCCGCTTCCGAACAGCCGACCACGGCGCGAAGCCCCGAACCGCCGGCGCCGACCACGACCACATCGTAATGATGATCCTCGATCGGGTAGGCTCTGCCATTGATGGCGGGCCCGCCGTTCATCTTGCCGTTGCCTCTTATTCCGTTGCCGTTTGTGTCATTGCCGATTGCAGCCATGCCTAGACTCCGAATGAGAGCTTGAGGATGGCGAAGGCGGAAGCCAGGCCGACGGCGACGGCGAAGAAGGTATTCGCCATCAGGCTCAAGAACTTGAATTTATCCTCATGCACGTAGTCGAGGATGATTTCCTGCATGCCAATCCACATGTGATAGGCGCTGTTGAAGATAAACAGCAGCATGATGATGGCGACGACGGGCGACCCGAGAACCTGCACGGCGGCGGCGTGGCTGCGGCCGAGCAGCGAGATGACGATCACGATCAGCGCGATCGTCAGCGGGATGCCGGCCACGGATGTGACGCGCTGGTGCCAGAAATCCCTGGTGCCGGCGCGTGCCGCGCCCAAGCCGCGCACGCGGCGGGCGGCGGTGCGCATTTCATGCGGATGCTGGCCGATCATCGCAGGCCTCCCATCGCCAGATAGCCGATGACCCAGACGACAATTGTGAGCGAGATCGAGCCGATGATGGTGGCGAGCGTCAGGAGTTCGCGCTCGGCCGGCTCAAGCCCGTGCAGCGTATCCCAGACCAGATGACGGATGCCGCCCAGCATGTGATGCAGCAGCGCCCAGGTGTACCCGAACAGCACGATGCGGCCGATCAGCGTGCCCATGAACCATTCGACATTGGCGTAGGCGTTGGGGCCGGCGGCGGCGGCGATCAGCCACCAGGCCAACAGAAGCGTGCCGAAGTACAGCGCCGCACCCGTGATGCGATGCACGATCGACATCAGCATCGTCAGCGTCAGCCGGTACACTTGAAGATGGGGGGAAATCGGTCGCGAACGCTGCGGCCCCGCAGGGGTGCCCGCCTTTAGCTCGGCCATCGTCTTTTCTCCACACCGCACCACCGTAGCTCTGTCGGCGGTCGCGGACGCTTGGTAGCCAAACTACGCAGTTACCGCAACGCATCAAACCGCTGAGGGAACCGGTATTTTTAGTCTGGACTAAAATTAAACTTCTTCAAAGACGAAACTAAACCTTGTAAAATGGCCTTTCAATCTCTGTTTTACGTAGTCTCCCTTCGCGATATAAGAAGGATGGGGTTTTATGGGCCATGCGCTTTGATTTCACCGACCTCAATCTTTTCCGCCATATTGTCGAGGCCGGCAGCATCACGCATGGCGCCGAGCGGCTCAATCTGGCGCTGGCGGCGGCCTCTACCCGCATCCGCAAGCTCGAACAGGCTTTCGGCGCCGAGCTTCTGGTGCGCGGCCGGCAAGGCGTGGCGCCGACCCAGGCCGGACGCACGCTGCTGGCTCATGCCCGCACCATCCTGGCGCAGTCGGACAAGATGCAGGAGGACCTGACGCCCTATGCGCGCGGTCTGGCGGGACAGGTGCGGATCCTGTCCAACACCAATGCCCTCACCGAATTCCTGCCTGAGACGCTGAGTTCGTTTCTGACCGCCTATCCCGACATCAGCGTCGATCTGGAAGAGCGCCTGAGCGATGAGATCGTCGGGCTGATCGCCGAAGGCACCGGCGATATCGGCATCGTCGCCGGTACGGTCGATCATGCCGGACTTCAGACGTTCCCGTTCCGCAGTGACCGCTTCGTGGTGGTGGTGCCGTCAAGTCATGCGCTGGCGAACCGCGCCCGTATCGGTTTTGCCGAAGTCCTGGAATACGACCTTGTCGGGCTCGACCGCGCCAGCGCGATCCAGCGATTTCTCGCCGACAAGGCCAACCGTATCGGCCGGCCCTTGCGATTGAGGGTGCAACTGCGTTCGTTCGACGCCATCTGCCGGCTGGTCGAATGCAATGTCGGCATCGGCATTGTGCCGGAGACGACGGTGCAGCGCGCGGCCCGCAGCATGGCGATCAGCGCGTTGCAACTCGCCGACTCCTGGGCGCTGCGGGAACTGACGATCTGCGTGCGCGACCTCGACGCACTGCCGCCTTACGCGCGACAGTTGGTGGATCATTTGAAGGCGGGGGCGTAGCGACATCATGATCGAGACAAGCGTTCTCATTGCCGGCGGCGGACCGGTCGGTCTGACGCTGGCCATGGATCTCGCCTGGCGCGGCATCGACGTGACGGTCGTGGAGTTGCGCGCCGCGGGTGAACCGCCGAACGTCAAGTGCAATCAGATATCGGCACGTTCGATGGAAATTCTTCGCCGCATTGGCGTCGCGGGAAAAATGCGCGAGGCGGGGTTGCCGCCGGATTATCCAAACGACGTCGTCTCGGCGACCAGCGTGACCGGAATCGAGCTTTCGAGATTGTCCATACCGTCGCAGAGCGAGCGACGCGCCGGCGTCAAGGGCATCGATTCATGGTGGCCGACGCCGGAGCCGTCATACCGCATCAACCAAATTTATCTTGAGCCGGTTCTGTTTGCGCACGCGAAGGCGCAATCGCGTATCCAAATACTCAACCGCACCGAAGTTGAAACTTTCGAGCAGACCGCTGACGGCGTTACCGCAACCGTGCTCGATCTCGATAGCGATGAACGCTTCAAGATCGCGTGTCGTTATCTGGTCGGCTGCGACGGCGGCAAATCGACAATCCGCCGATTGATCGGGGGCCATTTCATCGGGACGCCCGAAGTGCAACGGGTGCAGTCGACGTTCATTTATGCCCCCGACTTGCTGCGGCTGCTGCCGGGAAAACCGGCCTGGCTATACTTCTCGCTCAATCCGCGCCGTTGCGGGACAACCATCGCCGTCGATGGCAAGGCGCATTGGAATATTCACAACTCGCTCTATCACGGCGAGCACGACTTCGATTCGGTCGATCGCGACCGGGCCATTCGCGACATTCTCGGTGTCGACGACGATTTTCAATATGAAGTCGTGTCAAAAGAAAACTGGATTGGGCGCCGGTTCGTCGCCGATAGATTTCGCGACCGCCGCGTCTTCATTTGCGGTGACGCCGCGCATTTATGGATGCCGAACGGCGGCTACGGCATGAATGCGGGCATCGCCGACGCCGCTGACCTCGCCTGGATGCTCGCCGGGACCCTCGATGGTTGGGCGACGCCGGCCATTCTCGACGCATACGAGGCCGAACGGCAGCCTATCATGGACCAGGTCTCGCATGTGACCACCGACATGGCGCACAAGGTTATGGCGCAGCGCCGCGACGTTCCCGCCGAGATCGATTTGCAAGGACCGGCAGGCGACGCGGCCCGCGCAACGGTTGGCAAGGAAGCGCGCGTCATCGATATGCAACAGCAATGCGCCGGCGGGCTCAATTTCGGATATTACTACAAAGATTCGCCGATCATTTCCTATGATGCGCAACGTCACCCCGATTACACCATGTATGATTTTACGCCGTCGACCGTGCCCGGTTGTCGCGCGCCGCATCTTTGGCTGGGCGTCGGCCAGTCTCTCTACGATGCACTGGGGCCCGGCTACACGCTGATCCGCATCGACCCGACCGTTGCCGTTGCCGGGCTGCGCGATGCCGCGGCGCGGCGGAATGTGCCGCTCGCCGTGCTCGACGTCGATCCAGCAATTGCCGGCCAGCTTTATGAACGCAAGTTGACCCTGGTGCGCCCCGATCAGCACGTGGCGTGGCGCGGGGACACCGAGCCGGCGGCACCGATTGAATTGATCGACCGCGTGCGTGGCGCCGCGCCGAAGCCTTGAGCTAACGCGGCATCAACACCCAGTAATCCAGATCGAGGATCACCGCGGGGTCGTATTCCTTACCGATCCTGTACGGAAAGTCGTCGCACGGTTTGTCCTTGGTGGCGACGGTGCGAATGCGCAGCGCCCCGACATCGTCGCGGCCGTGCAACGGCGCTGTTTCGAGCACTTCCGACCATGCGAAGACGGTCAGCCCCGCAAACAATGGCGCGACGTGACGACCGCCATTGATCGCCGCGATATGGAAGGCGTTGGCAAGGCCGTTAAACGACAGCGCCCGCGCCAGCGAAATGACATGGCCGCCATAGATCAGGCGGCGAGCGAAGCGGCCCTTGCTCTCGGTGAAGTGATCGAAATGAATCCGCGCGGTGTTCTGATAAAGCCGGGTCGCGATCATGTGCTCGGCGTCTTCGACCGTAATACCGGCGAGATGATCGATTTTGTCGCCGACCTTGTAATCGCCGTGGCGATAGGTGCTGCCGGCGAGCCCATCGTCATACGCTTCCGCATTGATGATCGGACAGCCATTGCCGAGCGCGCCGGGTTCGGCGCTCTCAGGCAATGCGGGTACGGTTTCTGGCGGTGCGGGCGCATTCTCGTCGCGCTTCTTCACCATCACCCAGCGCACGAAGTCGAGCACGGTCGCGCCGTCCTGATCCAACCCTCGCGAGCGCACATAGACGATGCCGGTCTTGCGGTTGGAATTTTCCTTCAAGCCGATGACTTCCGACACCGCGCTCAAGGTCGCGCCGGGATAAACGGGCTTGAGGAAATGGCAGGCGGCGTATCCGAGATTGGCAACGGCGTTGAGCGAGATGTCCGGCACCGTCTTGCCGAACACCATGTGGAACACGAGAAGATCGTCAAGCGGCGCGCGCGCATAACCGACCTTTTCCGCGAAACTATCCGCCGACTGGACCGCGAAGCGAGCGCCAAACAGACCGTTGTAGAGCGCCACGTCGCCGGCAGTCACCGTGCGCGGGGTGGCGTGGCGGATGTGCTGGCCAAGCTGGAAATCCTCGAAGAAATTGCCCGGGTTGGCTTTAACGGCGGATGGTTCTCTCACGCGCGCGCTCCTTCAAAGATAATTTCGGCCGAGAGCCATTCTCACAAAATCGTGAGACGAAGGCCAGCCTTCCGATTAGTGCTGAAATGAAAGATGCATCGGCGGGCCGGTGCATCTGCGGACTTATTTCACGCGTATATTGTTATAACCTAAGACGCATACGTGACGGACACGACAATGACCGACGGAGCCACGACAGCCGAAGCGATGGGCGAACGACGACCCGCGCGCACGATCCACCCCGCGTGGGTTCGCATCTGTCATTGGATCAATGCAATTGCAATCCTGATGATGATCGGCTCGGGCTGGCAGATTTACAACGCCTCGCCGCTGTTCGATTTCGTCTTCCCAAGCGAAATTTCTCTCGGCGGCTGGCTGGCCGGCGCTTTGCTCTGGCATTTCGCCGCCATGTGGCTTCTGGTCGTCAATGGGATCGTCTATGTGGCGCTTGGCATTGTCACCGGTCGCTTTCGCCGCAAGCTGTTGCCGATCACGCCGCGCGATCTCGCTGCCGACACGAAGGCGGCGCTGACATTCAAGCTCTTGCACGACGATCTCTCGCACTACAACGCGATTCAGAAATTGTTGTATGTCGGCATTATTCTCACCGGCATCGTCATCGTGCTGTCCGGCGTGTCAATCTGGAAGCCGGTGCAGGTCCAGGAATTGACCGCTTTCTTTGGCGGCTACGATACCGCGCGTTACGTGCACTTTTGCGCAATGGCGACGATCGTCGCGTTTCTTGTAATCCATGTGACGCTGGCATTGATCGTGCCGAGAAGTCTCCGCGCCATCGTCGTCGGGAAGTAAGGAGGGCGCCATGAGCCGCAATAAAATCATCCCCGGCGTCGATAGCAGGCTTCTTATCAAGGATGCAGGCAGGCTGATGCCCGATCCGATGCGCCGTAATTTCCTGCGCGGCGCGGCAAGCCTCGGCGCGCTGACCATGCTGACGGGTTGCGACATTATCGACGGGCCGACCGCCGAGAACGTGCTGCGCAAGATATCCGAATTCAACGACGGCGTGCAGGCTGCGATCTTCCAGCAGAACAAGCTGGCGCCGACCTATAAGGAGGGCGACATCACGCGGCCGTTCCCCTTCAATGCCTATTACAGCGAAGACGAAGCGCCGGTGGTCGATCCCAACACCTGGAAGCTCGAAATCTCCGGATTGGTCGAAAACAAGAAGCCGTGGACGCTTGACGAACTGCACGCGCTGCCGGAAGTCTCGCAGATCACGCGCCTTGTCTGCGTTGAAGGCTGGAGCGTCATTGGCTCGTGGCAGGGCGCCGTGCTGTCGGACTTCCTCAAGCGCATCGGCGCCGACACCCGCGCCAAATACGTCTGGTTCAAGTGTGCCGAGGGCTACACCAACACCATCGACATGCCGACCGCGCTGCATCCGCAAACGCAGATGACGTTCAAGTTCGACAATAAGCTCTTGCCCCGAGCCTATGGTTTCCCGATGAGGATCCGCATGCCGACCAAGCTCGGCTTCAAGCAGCCGAAATACGTGGTGGCAATGGAGGTCACCAACACCGACAAAGGCGGATATTGGGAGGATCAAGGCTATAATTGGTTCTCCGGATTATAGAGCGTCTTCCCGTTTCGGCGGCTCGACGATGAGCCGCGCGCCGCGCTGGAAGGTGAGGTAACTCCACAGCCAACTGAACGCGACGATGAAGCGGTTGCGCAGTCCGATCAGGAAGTAGATGTGCGCGACGCTCCAGAACAGCCAGCCGATAAAGCCCCTTAATTGCAGACGGCCGAATTTCACAACGGCTGCGTGGCGGCCGATGGTCGCCAGATCGCCCAAGTTCACGTAGCGGAAGGGCTTGGCTGTGGTCGGACCCTGAATGTTGGCGGCAATGAGCTTTCCGACATATTGGCCCATCTGCTTGGCCGCGGGGGCGACGCCGGGAACCGGCTTGCCCTTGCCGTCGATAACCGTCGCAGCGTCGCCGATGACGAAAATCTCCGGATGCCCGGGCACCGATAGGTCCGGATTGACCTTCACTCGCCCGGCACGATCGGCCTCGGCGTCGAGCCATCGCGCGGCAGGCGAAGCGACGACGCCGGCCGCCCAGATGATCGTGCCGGCGTCGAGCCGGCCACTATCGAGGTCGACACCCTGCGCGTCGCATTTCGTGACCATTGTATCGGTCATCACCGTGACGCCGGCGTTCATAAGCGTCGTTCGCACATAGTCCGATTGATCGGGCGGGAACGCCGGCAGCAGCCGCGGCCCGGCCTCAACCAGCACGATGCGGGCATCGCGAGGATTGATGCGACGAAAGTCATTCGCCAGTGTCTGCCGCGCGATCTCGGCGATAGCGCCAGCCATTTCGACGCCGGTGGCGCCGCCGCCGACGATGACGAAAGTCAGCAGCCGTCGCTGTGCCTCTGCGTCATTGCCGATTTCGGCTTGCTCGAACGCGATCAGAATGCTGCGGCGGATGCGCGTCGCATCGTCGATGCGCTTGAGGCCGGGCGCAAAGGGCGCCCAGTCGTCATGGCCGAAATAGGAATGCATCGCGCCGGTCGCGATCACCAGATAATCGAAAGGCATCTCACCGAAATTGGTGCGCAGAATATTACGCTCGCGATCGACGCCGGTGACGGTCTCCATCAGCACGGTAGCGTTCTTCTGCGCACGCAGGATATGGCGGATCGGCCAGGCGACGTCGGCCGGCGACAGGGCCGCCGTCGCGACCTGATACAAGAGGGGCTGGAAACAGTGATGGTTCTGCCGGTCGATCACCGTCACATCGGCTTCCACCCGGCGCAGCATGCGCGCGGCTTCGAGCCCGCCGAACCCGGCGCCGACGATGATGATTTTAGGCCGCCGTTCCGACATGAGGTCCGCCGTGCGGTGCGATGTCCGTCCTAATCGTGGGCCGATGCCGGGCGGTTGCCAAGGGGGCGGCCAGGCATTAGCAATCCGCCAGCTTTAGTGGTTGTCATGCCCGGCCTCGCGCCGGGCATCCCGCTTAGGAGGCCACGGCCGTGTGCCCCTTATCGAGATGGCCGGGTCAAGCCCGGTCATGACAAAGAGAAACGTCTAGCGAGGCAATAATGGCAACCCATAATCTCCTGCTGCTCCCCGGCGACGGTATCGGCCCTGAAGTCATGGCCGAGGTCAAACGCGTCATCGATTTCTTCAATAAAAGGGGCCCGGCCCGTTTCGTTTTCGACGAGGGCCTGGTCGGCGGCGCCGCATACGACGCGCATCAGGTCTCGATCACCGACGAGACCATGGCAAAGGCAAAGGCCGCCGATGCCGTCATTTTCGGATCGGTCGGCGGGCCGAAATGGGACAAGGTCGGCTACGACCAGCGTCCGGAAGCGGGCCTCCTACGCCTGCGCAAGGACCTCGCGCTTTACGCCAACCTGCGCCCGGCCGTGACCTATCCGGCGCTGGCCGATGCCTCGTCGCTCAAGCGGGAGCTGGTCGAGGGTCTCGACATCATGATCCTGCGCGAACTGACCGGCGGGGTTTATTTCGGCGAGCCCAAGACCATTACCGATCTCGGCAACGGCCAGAAGCGCGCCGTCGATACGCAGGTTTACGACACCTACGAAATCGAGCGCATCGGCCGCGTCGCCTTCGAGCTGGCGCGCAAGCGCCGCAACAAGGTGACGTCGATGGAAAAGCGTAACGTCATGAAGTCGGGCCTGCTGTGGAACGAGGTCATTACGGCGCTGCACGCCCGTGAGTTCAAGGACGTACAGCTTGAGCACCAGTTGGCCGACTCGGGCGGCATGCAACTGGTGCGCAATCCGAAGCAGTTCGACGTTATCGTCACCGATAATCTGTTCGGCGATATGCTGTCCGACATCGCCGCGATGCTGACCGGTTCGCTCGGCATGCTGGCCTCTGCCTCGCTCGGCGAGGTCGATCCCAAGACCAGGAAGCGCAAGGCGCTCTATGAGCCGGTGCATGGCTCGGCGCCCGACATCGCCGGCAAGGGCTTAGCCAATCCGATCGCGATGATCGCATCCTTCGGCATGGCGCTGCGCTATTCGTTCGACCTGGGCAAAGAGGCCGACATGATTGACGCCGCGATCGCTGCCACGCTCGATAAGGGCATACGCACCGGCGACATCGCCGCACCGGGACAGAAATCGGTCAGCACATCCGAGATGGGTTCGGCGATTTTGGCCGAACTCGACGTCGCGCAGTAAAGTCGCGAGCGGGCGAATTCGGTTGCGTCCTCTGGGACGCATTGAAACACGGCACAAAAACAAAAAAAAACGCGGCCTTGAGGGCCGCGTTTTTTTAATTCAAAACCACTTTTAGAACTGCAATCCTAGTACTGGATGAACGGTCCTCTGCGGCCCAATTCGAATGGACCCGGAAGTGGCGTTTGGTTGCTGCCACCGACGGTGTTGTTGAGAATGCCGTCGGCGCGATGGTTCGGAAACGATGCGTAATCGTTATCGTGGCGGCTGCCCGGCAGCACTTCGGTGCCTGGGTCGAGATAAGACCGCTTCTGAATGATGATCCTGGTCCGGGTGCGCCCGTCCTCGCCGCGACTGGTGAAAACGGTATGTCCGCGAGCATCGGTATAAGCGCGCCTTTGGCTCGACTGAGCATCAGCCGGGACGGTCAAGACGGCCATAGTCCCGAGTGCAGCCAGCATCGCTGCGGCGAACGTCATGCGCATTTCCAGATCCTCAGCTTCCAAGTGCCCAGTCAACGCAGTCTAGCGCGCTTCGGTTCGGCTTAATAGAGCCCAATCACAGCCAAGTGTAGACGAAAAACATTAAAAAACCGGCCCCTCCTGAGAGGACGGGCCGGTCCTTGCGGTCTGGCTCATGCCGGTCCGGCGAATCAGCCGCCGTAATTGGCCTTCAGATAAGCGGCGATCGCTTTGGCGTCGGCGTCCTCGATTGGCGCGCCATATGCTTTGATCATCTTGGCGACCTCGGCATCCCAACCGGCCGCGCTGAGAAACGGCGAGTTCATCGGGATGTAGGCAAGCGTGTGACAGGCGGCGCAATTGCCCTCGACTTTGTCGAGACCCTCAGCCTTCTTGAGTTGCACCTGATATTCATCGGCGGCCGCCGGAAGCGTCAGCACGACAAGTAATGCAGCCAGTACGAATTTTTTCATGACTGTGCCTCTCAACTTGCCATCAGCGTGATGTTTTGCATGACGTTGTTGTGATAGCCGGGCGGATTGAAGTTGAGCGTCGTGGTCTGGCTTTGGCCAATTTTGTTGCTTGCGTTGACCATCACCGTGTTCTTGCCTTCCCTCGCCTGGAGATCGAAGCTCCAGGGCCGTAGCGCGAATTTGCCGAGGTCCTCGCCCAGCGTCGCCGCCATCCAGTTCTTGCCGCTGTCAGTGGACACCAGCACGCCGTTGATGCCGTAGCCCCCGTCCCAAGCCATGCCGCTGACCGTGACTTTGCCGGCTTTTATCCTGGCGCCATCGCGGTGGCTGGTAATCAATGAGTTGATGATGATCTCGGTGATCGGCGTATTGACGGCGGTTTCCTGCGAGACGAAACGCGCCACCATGGGGAATAGTCCGAGCGGGATGCGATAAGAGGACGCCATCCAGAACGTGCCCAGCGGCTTGGTCAGCGCGTTGATAGAGACGACGTGCTTCATCCAGTAGGTGCCCGTCCAACCGGGAACGATCAGACGCGCCGGAAAGCCGTTCCAGTGCGGCAGCGGCTCGCCATTCATCTCATAGGCGATGATCGTGGTGTCCTCGGCCGCCTTCCACGCGGGGATGCTCTTGACGAAGTCCGGCGTCTTGTCGATGACCGGCCCGTCGGCGCCGTCGAAGGAAATCTCGATGGCTTCTTTCTTCAACCCGGCTTTTTCGAGAATGTCCTTGAGCTTCGCGCCCTTCCATCTGGCGCAACCCATGGCGCCATAACCCCATTCGACGCCGGGGACATGAGGATGGGACAAGCCGCGGCGGTTTCCAGAGCATTGGTTGACCGCGACGACCTCCACGGCCGGAAATTTTTTCAGATCGTCGAGCGTGAGTTCGAGCGGCGCGCCGGCGCCATCACCGCCGACCTTGATCTTGTAGGTTTTGACATCGACCTCCGGAATATCGGCAAGGTGATAACGCACGAAAAACTCGTTGTTCGGCGTGATCGGTGTGCGCAGATATTCGAGTGGCGATTCGTAATTCGGAGGCCGATCGGCCAGCCGGATCAGCGGCTTCTTGCCGGCCAGGGATTCCATGCCGGCGATGGTGGCAACGCCTGACGGCACGCCGGGCGAAAGGCCGGCTTCGCCACCCGCCGCAAGCGCGAGTTTTGGCAGACCGGATATCGCGAGCACAGCGCCTGCGCCCGCTGTTTGCAGCAGATCACGTCGTGTCGGCATTGTTCTCTCCCGCGAGAGTTCGGAACTGCCGCGGCCATCGCCGGCGGCAATTAGATAGCTATATCTGAATATGATCTGCCGCAGGATGGGACGGGTCAATCGGATTGCAACGTTCCGTCGTTGAAATCGTCACCGCACTGCAGCGATCACGCCTCACGGGCGATCGGGAGGTCGTTGGCGCTGCCGCCGCAGCGGCGCGCGCCAAGGATACCGTTGTCTTTGGCCCGGTTCTCGCTTAGAAGCGCAGCCATCCGGTCGTTCCGCCGTATAGCGGCCCGGGTTATTTTTTCGGAGTGCTAGCAATGGGTTACAAGGTCGCCGTGGTGGGCGCCACCGGCAATGTCGGGCGCGAAATGCTCAACATTCTGGACGAGCGCAAATTTCCCGCCGATGAAGTGGTCGCCCTCGCCTCGCGCAAGAGCGTGGGCCAAGAGTGCTCCTATGGCGACCGCACCCTGAAAGTCAAAGCGCTCGACCATTACGACTTTTCCGACGTCGATATCTGCCTGATGTCGGCGGGCGGTTCGGTGTCGAAGGAATGGTCGCCGAAAATCGGCGCGCAGGGCGCGGTGGTGATCGACAATTCGAGCGCCTGGCGCATGGACCCGGACGTGCCGCTGATCGTGCCGGAAGTGAATGCCGACGCGCTGAAGGGCTTTACCAAGAAGAACATCATCGCCAACCCGAACTGCTCGACCGCGCAACTCGTGGTCGCGCTCAAGCCGTTGCATGACCACGCCAAGATCAAGCGCGTCGTCGTCGCGACGTATCAATCGGTGTCGGGCGCCGGCAAGGAAGCGATGGACGAATTGTTCTCGCAGACCAAGGCGGTCTACACCAACAGCGAACTGGTCAACAAGAAATTCCCGAAGCGTATCGCCTTCAACGTCATCCCCGAGATCGACGTGTTCATGGAGGACGGCTACACCAAGGAAGAGTGGAAGATGATGATGGAGACCAAGAAAATTCTTGATCCCAAAATCAAGCTGACCGCTACTTGCGTGCGCGTGCCGGTGTTCGTCGGCCACTCCGAAGCGGTCAACATCGAATTCGAGACGCCGATCTCGGAGGAAGAAGCGCGCGAGATTCTGCGCGCGGCACCGGGCTGCATCGTCATCGATAAGCGCGAACCGGGCGGCTATGCGACGCCGTATGAGTCGGTTGGCGAAGATGCCACCTACATCAGCCGCATCCGCACCGATGCAACGGTCGAAAACGGCTTGGAAATGTGGGTCGTTTCCGACAATCTGCGCAAAGGCGCGGCGCTCAACGCGATCCAGATCGCCGAGAGCCTGATCAACCGCAAGCTGATCAGCGCAAAAAAGAAAGCGGCCTGATCTAACATTCGCTCGTCCCCGCGAAAGCGGGGACCCAGCCTTTCTGGATTCCCGCTTGCGCGGGAATGAGCGGCGAATGCCTCGCCGGCGTGGCTATGGGGCCTTCGGCTCGACGCGGCTGAATACGCCGGCCGTTTTGTCCATCACGTACAATTCGCCGCTGGCGACGCCAAAATAAGCGCCGTGGGTCTGGATGGCCCCGCTTTCGATCAACTTGGCGATGCGCGGAAATGTCAGCAGATTGTCGAGGCTATTGCCGACATTGGCCTGCTCGAGCTTGGTCAGATACTCGATCCAAGAGGCGTCGCCACGCGGTCCGACCTTCTCGGCCGCCGGCGCCATCAATTGCATCCACTTGCCGATGAAATCGCTCGGCGTCAGCGGCGCGGCATCCTCGGCGAAAGCCTTGACGCCACCGCAACGGGCGTGGCCCAGAACGACGATGTGTTTGACTTTCAAGGCTGCGACCCCGAACTCGAGAGCGGCCGAGACGCCGTGCGCCTGACCGTCCGGCGAGTATGGCGGGATGACATTGGCGATATTGCGCACCACGAACATTTCGCCGGGGCCGGCGTCGAAGATCACCTCCGGCGAGACTCGCGAGTCGCAGCAGCCGATCATCATGATTTCCGGCGACTGGCCGGCTTCGGCGAGTTCGCAATAGCGGTTCTGCTCGCTGGGCAGCCGCCCCTTGGCGAAGGCGCCATAGCCGTCGATCAGTCGCTGCGGAAAACTCATGGGCCCTCGCGTCCGGCAAAATCTACCAAACCGGAAATTCCGGGAAATACGCCATGCCGGATTTCATTTCATACCGAAAGCGGCGAAGCAAGCGCCGAACCGGCCGTTCCGCGCGGCCGGCTCCGCCACGCCTAGCCGGTCACGCCGCGGTAACCATCGACGCGTTAACGTCAACTATTCATCGCCCGTTCAGGTGGAATCGCCGAGAGATAGGCTGAAATCAGGTCTTTTATGCTGTCACCCGACTCACCCGTACCCAACCTCGCCGGCCCGACTATTCCCCGTTTCCGCACCCACGGATTTACAGGCGGGCAGATTGCCGTGCTGGCCGCGGCCTTTACGCTGCTGATGTCGGTTCCAATCTGGACGCATCCGCTGCCGCCGTTGTCGGATTACGTCAACCACCTGTCGCGCATGCAGGTGATCGCGACGCTAAAGACCAACCCAAAGCTCGCCGAATTTTACGAAGTCAACTGGCAGGTCATTCCCAACCTGACGATGGACATGATCGTGCCGGTGCTGGCGCGTTTCATGAATATTTACGTCGCTGGCCAAGTCTACATCGTGACGATGTTCGCGCTCATCGTTTCCGGCGCACTGGCGCTGAACCGGACCTTGATCGGCCGCTGGTCGACGATGCCGCTGTTCGCCATTCCGCTGCTCTATAATTACGTCTTTCTCGTCGGCCTGATGAATTACATATTCGGCGTCGGGGTCGCGCTTTGGGCGCTCGCCGGCTGGATCGCGTTGCGCGAACGCCTATGGCCGGCGCGCTACGCGGTATCGGCGGCAAGCGCGGTGGTGCTGTTCTTCTGCCATTTGTCGGCGCTCGGCATTTACGGCATCGGCATTCTGTCGTTCGAGCTGCTGCGGTTGTGGCAGCGGCGCGACGAACCGTGGCCGGCGCGCATCGTCGATTTCGTTTGCGGCGGTTTGCCGTTCCTGGTCGTAGCGCCGCTGCTTTACGCCAGCCCGACCATGGGTCTGGCTTCGGCAATCTATTGGGATCAGCTCGGCAAGATCGATGGTCTGATGTATATCATCACCGACTATTCCGACATCGCCGCTTTCGCGCTGGTCATTGTAATGGTTGCCGCGCTTGTCTGGGGAGTTCGTCACCGCGTCTTGCAGTTCCACCCGCTGGTGCTGATGCTGATAACGGTCGGCACCATCATCTATCTGATTTTGCCACGCGTGATGTTCGACACCTATATGACCGATCAGCGTGTGCCGATCGGCGTCGCCTTCATGGTGTTCGCATGCGGCGATCTCGAATTACGCCGCCGGCTGGTGCGGCGCGGCTGCATGATCGTGCTGATCATGCTGATCGCCGGCCGGCTGATCGAGATCGACTATAACTGGACGCAATTGTCGGATTCGACCAGCCAGATGCGCTCGTCGGTCAAGCGCATTGTGCCCGGCTCGAAGGTGTTCGTCGCCTATGCCGACCGCTCGCTCGGCGATGACGTGCGCGATCTCGGTCTCGTTCATGCGCCGACCATCGCCACGATCGAGCGCTCGGCGCTCGTCACGACGGTGTTCACGGTGCCGGGCAAGCAAATCCTGCACGTCAAGCCGAAATACGAGGACTTCGCCGACACCCACGACGGCACGCCGCCATCGACGGCGCAGTTGATCGTTGCCGCCGAACATCCTCTGCCCAATACCCCTAAGTTCTGGCTGAACTGGACGCAGTTCGATTATCTCTACGTCCTGTTTACCGAGGACGAGGCGCCGAATCCCTATCCGTCGCGGCTGCGGCTGGTTGCCGATGGCGACCGCTTCCAGCTCTACAAAATCCTCAAGCCCGGCGAGGCGGCCGGGCCGAGCCGGTATCAGGAGCGCTACAAAGTCGGCGCACGATAGCCCTGTTTCACGCCGCCCCCGTCTTGGCCCTGTCGCTCGCGTTCATTTCTGGTGGCATGCCTCCCGTTAGGTTATTAGGCTATGCCAAACGGGGCTGAAATCCACATGACCATTCGTCCGCGCCGCAGCGTTCTCTATATGCCCGGCTCCAACGTCCGCGCGCTGGAGAAGGCCAAGACACTCCCGGTCGATTGCGTCATCCTCGATCTCGAAGACTCCGTCGCGCCCGACGCCAAGGAGGCCGCGCGCAGCCAGGTCGCCGAGATCGTCAAGGGCGGCGGTTTCCGTCACCGTGAAGTCTTCATCCGGATCAATGCCGTCGACACGCCCTGGCACGCCGAAGATATGGCCGCAGCAGCGCAGGCGGTGCCGGACGCTATTCTGCTGCCCAAGGTGTCTAACCCGGAAACGGTCGATATGATCGGCCGCCGTCTGCTCGACATGCACACACCGGCCAAGACGCGGGTCTGGGCGATGATCGAGACGCCGCTGGCGATATTCAACATCCTTGCGATTGCCGCGCAGGCCAGGGATTCCGAAAGCCGGCTGACCGGCTTCGTCATGGGCACCAACGATCTGGCCAAGGATACGCGTGCCCGACTGGTGCCGGGCCGCGCGCCAATGCTGCCATGGCTGACGACCTGCATCGCCGCGGCGCGCATTTACGGCATCGATATCCTCGACGGCGTCTACAACGACATCGGCAACACCGATGGGTTTGTTGCTGAATGCCGGCAGGGGGTCGAGTGCGGCTTCGACGGCAAAACGCTCATCCACCCGAACCAGATCGAACCCTGCAACAAGGCGTTCTCGCCGTCACCGGATGAGGTCGCCTGGGCGCGCAAGACGATCGCGGCCTTCGATCTGCCCGAGAACAAATCCAAGGGCGTGGTGTCGATCGACGGCCGTATGGTCGAGCGTCTGCATGCCGATATGGCGCGCCGCACCGTCGCCATCGCGGAAGCGATTGCGGGTTAGCCCGCGGCTTAAACGGCGGCTTCGCCGTCGCTTAGTGGCAGGAAGCGCCGAGACAAATATTCTGTAATTCCGGAAATGGCTTGTAGGCCGCGTTGGCGCATTGCTCCGGCTTGGCATCGACCAACTGATTGAGGTGCCCGGCATAAAAGTAGGCGATACGATCCTTGCTCCCGAGGTATTCGCGATGGTAGCCGCGCGAATTCGATCGAACGCACACCACGTAGCGCTGATCCGTGCCAACGGGCGCCAACGCAGGATCGGTGATATAGGCGTCTTTGACGTTTGTCGGATCGATCAGCGTCACCTTGAGTGTGTTGATGATCTCGTTCTTGTACTCCGTCGGAACGACATTGGGTTCGTCCTTGGGCTTGCCGAGATACTCTCCGGATGCGCAACCGCCCAGCGCCGTTGTAAGCGTCACGGCAACTGCGATGGCCGCAATCGAAAACAGGCCGGTGCGTGCGTTGCTTTTTTCCATTGAATATCCCCCCGCTATCGACGCCTTCGTTCAGTCGCGCTTGAGCGTTCGCTTGCGCTGCCCCAGCGTGCGCAGACGCAGGGCGTTGAGCTTGATGAAGCCCTGCGCGTCCTTCTGGTCGTAGGCGCCCTTGTCGTCTTCAAAGGTCACGAGCGTCGATGAATACAGCGAGGCTTTGCTCTCGCGGCCGGTCACGATGACGTTGCCCTTGTACAGCTTGAGCCGCACCTCGCCCTCGACCAGTTCCTGCGACTTGTCGATCAACGCCTGCAACATCTCGCGTTCGGGCGAGAACCAGAAGCCGTTGTAGATCAGCTCGGCGTAACGCGGCATCAACTCGTCCTTGAGATGGCCAGCGCCACGATCGAGCGTAATCGACTCGATGGCGCGATGCGCCACCAGCAAGATCGAGCCGCCGGGCGTCTCGTAAACGCCGCGCGACTTCATGCCGACGAAACGGTTCTCGACCAGATCGAGCCGGCCGATGCCATTGTCGTGACCGAGTTGGTTGAGCCGCGCCAGGATCGATGCCGGCGACAACGTTACGCCGTCGATCGACACCGGATCGCCCTTGGAGAAGCCGATCGTTACCGAGGTTGCCTGATCGGGCGCGTCCATCGGCGAGATGGTGCGCTGATAGACGATGGCTGGCGCTTCCTTGGCCGGGTCTTCCAGCACTTTGCCCTCGGACGACGAGTGCAGCAGATTGGCATCGACCGAGAACGGCGCTTCGCCTTCCTTGTCCTTGGCGATGGTGATCTGATGATCGCGCGCGAACTTCAACAGATCGTCACGGCCCTTGAACTGCCACTCGCGCCACGGCGCGATGATCTTGATGCCAGGTTCGAGCGCGTAATAGCCAAGCTCGAAACGGACCTGATCGTTGCCCTTGCCGGTCGCGCCATGGCAGACGGCATCCGCGCCGACCTGACGCGCGATCTCGATCTGGCGCTTGGCGATCAGCGGACGCGCGATCGAGGTGCCCAGCAGATATTGGCCTTCGTAGACGGTGTTGGCGCGAAACATCGGAAACACGAAATCGCGCACGAACTCCTCGCGCAGATCGTCGATGAAAATATTTTCCGGTTTGACGCCAGCGCGCAGCGCCTTTTCGCGCGCCGGGCCAAGCTCCTCGCCCTGGCCGAGATCGGCGGTGAAGGTGACGACTTCGCAGCCGTAAGTGGTCTGCAACCATTTCAGGATGATCGACGTATCGAGGCCGCCCGAATAGGCCAGCACTACCTTTTTGACATCGCCTTTAGTCATTGAACGCCCTTGAGAATAAACCCTGAATGCCACCACGAAGCCGGCCGGATTACTAATGATACAATCCGTGGCCTTTTGGCAACCGGGACCGGACTCAGCCCGTGACGTCCTGAAACACGTCCATTTCGGCGCTGCCGGCGAGCATCATGCGCCATCCTTGCAGGAAGGTCCGGATCATCGGATCGCTCGACACGCGCTGCCGATTCAATTCCACGGCGGCATTGGCCTCGTATTCGATCTCGATGACGAACTGCGCGGGATCGTCGACATTCTGTAGAAAGCGGACGCTGGTGCCGCCGAGCGAGCGGTAAAACGGCGCCGCGCCCTTGATCAGCATCAGCACCTGATCCGGATCGCCAAGCGCTCGCACTTTCATCTGCAACAGCCGCCTGAGAACTTCCGCGCCTTCCGCCATCGACGACCTCCTCACGAGCAGATGAGCCTGTAACCCTACCACCAGCCTCGGCGGCGTTTCTTGAATTTTTCATCGACCGTGGCGTCGGCATCCGGTCCCGCGATCTCCTCGGCGGCGCGATGGAGGAGGCGGCGGCCGGCGCGACGGCATCGCGCTGCGAAGCGCTCGATAGCGGCTTCGCCTTCTTCATCGGTGAGGCGCGTGCGGAGCCATCGATAGATCAGGCCGTGCACCACCCAGATGATGAGGAAGGTGAAAACACCGGCGAAAACCACGTCCGTAAAAAAATGTCCGCCTGCCATCATGCGCATGACGGCCATCCCGGTTCCTAATGCCAACGCGGCCGTCACGGCGACCGCCCGGAACGGCGGCGGCGTCAGCACCGCCGGCGCCAGCGTCCAGAACGCGCCGGAAACATCACCTGAAACGAACGAGCAGTTGTTGGGGCAATCGCCGCGCGGGTCCCACCAGGCAACGAAATGCTCGGCGCCCCCGAATTGAGTGACGTCGATCGGCCGCGACCGGCCCCAGTGATCCTTCAGCGCGACATTGACCAGGAGGCCAGGGCCTAGCGCCATCGTCACCGTCAGGAACAGGATTGCGCGCGCCGATATCAGCAGCTTGCGGCGCGGCAGGATGAGTTTGATAGCCAGCGCGATCAATGGCGGTACGATCAGCAAGCCGCTGAGCCACAGGCCGACATCGCGCGCCATCATCAAGGGTGGATATAAACGCCAGGCAAAGACGTTGCCGTTGACGACGTGGTCGTAAAAATGACGGGAAACACGAAGGTCCAGTTCCGGTTCGATCCCAAACGCCAGGCCAACCACCGCCGCAATGCCGAGCGCGATCAATAATCCGGTTCGGTTCATGCGGCCCGTCTAGCCGAGGCCCGCCGAAATGAAAAGACGGCAGATGCCGCCGCGCGATGCATGTCGCGGTCAGGCCAATCCACGCCGCTCGCGCCAGCGCCCGGCCTTGCGGCCGGCAATCGCCCAATAGACCAGACCGAAGACAACGCCGGACGCAGCCGCTATCTCGGCTTCGCGCGAGACCGGCGACGGCGCCTCGTCGATCGATTCTTCGTAGGATGCCGGCCCCAATCCACTGCCGTAATAGGCAAGCAACAGGAACGCGGCGCCGGCCGCAGCGTTGGCGAGCAGCGAGCGAATTTTGAAGGTCTCGGCGATCGCGATTAAAATTACCAGCGGCAACAGACTCGTCGCGCCGGTTGCCGTCGCGCCAATGAAGGTTGCGCCCCAGAACACCACCCGCTCGCCGACGTCGCCGGAGAAACTGTGCCATTGCGGCCCGAGAATGCCGGCGGCAATCGCCATGCCGGCGGCGATGCTCGCCACGATGACGGCGAAGATGATGATGAAGATGCGGCCGAGGAGGGACATGATTTCTCGTCTTTTCCCGGGCGCAGCGCAGAACGAAGTGACGCGCTGCAGATCCGGGATCGTTACGGGCGGAATTCTTTATCCGGGTCAGCCGTGCAGTACGCGCTGCGCTCATGCCGCATAGCGCCCGGGGAAAGTGACATCAATCCGTGATCGCCATCGCGCGCAACGCCATGCGTTCGCGGGCGGCCAGTTTTTCGGTCGCACTCTTGAGCTGGCCGCAGGCGGCGAAGATGTCGCGGCCACGCGGCGTGCGCACCGGCGAGGCATAGCCGGCATCGAACACCACGGCCGAGAATTTCTCGATCTGCTCCCAGTCCGAACATTCGTATTTGGTGCCCGGCCAGGGATTGAACGGGATCAGATTGATCTTGGCCGGAATGCCCTTGAGCAGCCGCACCAGCGCCTTGGCATCTTCGATTGAGTCGTTGACGTCCTTGAGCATCACATATTCAAACGTAATACGCTTGGCGTTCGACGCACCAGGATAGTTGCGGCAGGCCTCGAGCAATTGCGCGATCGGATATTTGCGGTTGATCGGCACAAGTTCGTTGCGCAATTCATCGCGGACCGCGTGGAGCGAGATCGCCAGCATGCAGCCGATCTCGGCGCCGGCACGCGCGATATTAGGGACGACGCCCGAGGTCGACAGCGTGATGCGGCGCTTGGAAATGCCGAGACCTTCACCGTCGGAGACGATCAGCAAGGCGTCGCGCACCGCGTCGAGATTATACAGCGGCTCGCCCATGCCCATCATGACGATATTTGTGACGCAGCGATCGCCGGACGGAATGACGCCATCGGTCGGCCGCGTGCCGCCCGGCCAATCGCCGAGGCGATCGCGCGCCGCCATCACCTGACCGGCGATTTCGCCGGCGGTGAGATTGCGCACAAGGCGTTGGGTGCCGGTGTGGCAGAAGGTGCAGGTAAGCGTGCAGCCGACCTGGCTCGAAACACACAACGTGCCGCGTTCGGTGTCGGGAATATAAACGCATTCGACATCGTGCGGCAGCTTGCTGTCGGCATCGCCCGGCAGCCGCATCAGCCATTTGCGCGTGCCGTCGACCGAGACCTGCTCAGCGATGACGTCTGGGCGCGCCACCGTGAAGCGCTCGGCGAGCGCTGCACGGAGGTCCTTCGAGATAGTGGTCATCCCGGCAAAGTCGGTAAAGCCGCGAAAGTAGATCCAGTGCCAGAGTTGCTGGACCCGCATCTTGCGCTGAGATTCGGGAACGCCGGCCTCGCCCAAGGCGTCGGCCAGTTGCGCGCGCGACAGCCCCAGCAGCGATGGCTTTTCCGGCGCGACATAGCGCTCCAGCGGCGCTTTTTCGATGGCCGGGGCCGGGATCGTTTGGTCGATAACAGGCGTCATGAAACTCAGTCTAACATATGTGGCGCACACAGATCTGCGCTACATAGGAAGCGGACGCCGCTATTTACACTCCGAGGCGACCTTGTCGAGTGCGTCGGAAACGCCCTTGAGGGAATACGTGTCCGTCGTCTTGGTGCCGCGTGCGGACTCGGACTTGACCACCAGATCGGAACCTTTGCGCATGGCTTCCACCATCTGCGCCTCTTCGGCGGCATTCTTGACCCAGGCGCCGTCATTCTGCGTGTACATCACATAGCTGTTCGAATCGATGGCAGCGGAGGCATCGACATTGGGCTTCTGCGGATAGCCGACGATCACCGACACCTCGTTCTTCACCTTCTCGGACGGACGGGTCGAAATGAACGCATAGGATGCATCGCGGCTGCGGCCGGCCGGATCGGTCACCGCGGAGGTCGGCTTGGACAGCGCGAAACAGACCTTCTTGCCGCCCGGCGTCGCCGTATAGGCGCCCCAATCGCCGAACTGGCCGAGCAGCACGGCCTGATCGCTCGGGTCCTTTTTCTTCTGCGCATGAGCAATCTGCGGGGCAATGGTGGCGCACATCAATGCGCCGGCGGTGAACAATGCAAACGCGGGACTCTTGATGGGGCTTTTGATGGAGCCTGGCATAGTTTTGTTCGTCATCGGGCCCTACCGGCTGGATTGGGACGACGCTATCACGCCGCTTCAGGATTCGTGGAATACTAGCCTAATACGGGCCAATATCGACCTTGTGAAGGCGGCAAACCGCCGCTATCGCCGAGAATAGCCCTTAAAAGTTAATGGGCTTGGGCCCTGTTAACTGTTGCCGTCATGCTAGAACATTAAACATTGCTCATCATCGACTGGACACCATGAAAGCCCTGCTCTGCACGCATTACGGCACGCCCGACGATCTTGTCCTCACCGACATTGACGACCCCGCGCCCGCGCCGGGCGAAGCCGTCGTGCGCATCGAGGCCGCCGCGCTCAACTTTTTCGACACGCTGATCATCGCCGGTAAATACCAGACCAAGCCGGCCTTCCCGTTTTCGCCGTCGGCGGAGTTCGCCGGCATCGTCGAGAGTATGGCCCCGGACGTGACCGCGCTGAAAGTTGGCGACCGCGTCATCGGCATGACCGGTTATGGCGCCGCGCGCGAGAAGATCGCGGTCTCGGCTGCGAAGCTGGTGAAAATCCCCGCCGGCCTCGAGTCCGACCGCGCGGCAGGCGTGAGCGTCACCTATGGAACCACGCTGCATGCGCTGAAGGATCGCGCCGCGCTTAAATCCGGCGAGACTTTGGCCGTGCTCGGCGCTTCCGGCGGCACCGGCCTTGCGGCCGTCGAACTCGGCAAGATCATGGGCGCGCGCGTCATCGCCTGCGCCTCATCGCCCGACAAACTCGCTTTCGCGCGCAAGCACGGCGCCGACGAAGGTATCGACTACACGAAGGAGGATTTGAAAGAGGCGCTGCGCCGCTTGACCGACGGCAAAGGCGCCGATGTGATCTACGATCCGGTCGGCGGTCCCTATGCCGAACCGGCGTTGCGTTCCATCGCCTGGGAGGGCCGCTTTCTCGTCGTCGGCTTTGCCGCCGGCGACATCCCCAAGCTGCCGCTCAATCTGGTCCTGCTGAAAAGCTGCGACGTGCTCGGCGTGTTCTGGGGCGCCTGGACCGCGCGCGATCCTGACGGCCATCGCGCCAACACCGCGCAATTGCTCGCCTGGGCGGCAGAGGAAAAGCTGTCGTCGCATGTGCATGCGGTCTATCCGCTTACCGAAGCGGCTGCCGCGCTCAAGGCGATTGCGTCACGTCAGGTCATGGGCAAGGTGATCTTGAAGCCGTAATCAACGACGCGCGACGATGCGGTGAATGACTTTGCCCGACGACGCGCTGACGACTTCCTCGTCGAGCATGATCTCGATGCCCGTCAATTCGTCGCGCACCACCGTAGCATCGAACGCGGAATAAAGCCGCTCACTGTTATCGCGCAGATCGGCATCGTGCGTGACGCGCCAGCTCAAATACAGCGTACCGCCGATTTTCAGAATATCGACCAGCCGTCGCACCGATGGCGCGATATCGCCGACCGGCAGATGCATGATCACCGTCTCGCACAGCACGTTGTCGAAACTCTGTGGCGTAATGCCCGAAAGCCCGGGCAATTCGGCTTCCTCGAAACGGCACAGCGGATAACGCCTGCGCGCCTCCGTCAGCAAACCCTGCGAAGGATCGTAACCGATGGCCGGATAGCCGTTGGCGTTCAGCCACGCCACCTCGCGACCGCTGCCGCAGCCGATGTCGGCGGTCGTGCCGTGACGAAAGCAACGCCGCACCAGCGCGTGCAGATCGGTCGGCGGCGGCTGGTTGTGCCAATCGGCGGCGTAATCGAAGGCGCCGCTGTCATAGGCTTTGAGGGTGGCGCGATCCATGGTTCGCGTCCTCCGCTGTTCAAGAATGCAGAAGGCTCGAAAGTTTCTCTTGTGCCGCGTCGCGATGCGCCGGTTTGATACTGCTCGCCACCAGCTTGATCGCCGTCGCCAGCACGGCAGCATCGTCGGTAAAGCCGAGCGCCGGCATGACATCGGGAACGGCATCGAACGGCAGGATGAAATAGGCAATGGCGCCGATCAGCGTCGCCTTCACCGACAGCGGCGTGGCGCGGTCGAACGCGCAGTAGTAAGCGGCCAGCAAATCCTCGGCGAAGGGAACCCGCGCGGCGACGCTCATCAGCTTGCGCCAGAATTTGGTGCGCAGGGAGAGGTCGCTGTCATCTGAAGCAAATTCGATGCGTGCAAATGCCATAAATTTTATGTGGTGAAGAAACGGAGCGCGCGCAAGACGCCTTCAATTTTGTCGTCACCCGGCAAAGCCGTTTGAAGAACGGCGTTCTTTTTAGAACGCCTATGTCCAGTGACCCTGCTTAGGACGCAATGCCCTTCTAAGCGAGATGGCCGGGACATAGGCGGCGCGAAGCGACGCCGTCCTTTGGACGGCTATGCCCGGCCATGACAGAATTGGATGCAAAGTTCTAACCACCCAGGATCTTTTCCATCGCCTCGGCCAGCTTAATGTCGAGTTCCGTCACGCCCCCGGCGTCATGGGTCGAGAGCGTGACCTCGATGGTTTTGTAGACGTTGAACCACTCCGGATGATGATCCATTTTCTCGGCCACCAGCGCCGCGCGCGTCATGAAGCCGAAGGCCTCATTGAAATTCTTGAACGTGAACTTCTTAGCGATGGCATCGCGGCCGGAAACCTCGGCCCATCCGCCCAATTTGGCCAAGGCAGTCTTGCGGGCTTCCGCCGTCAATTTCTGAGCCATGCGCCGGTCCTTTGCTAGCTACCAAGCTCGACACTAACGCCTCAACGTCGCCTTGGTCGCGAAATGCTGCAAAAATAGACGAAAAATGGCCTTTTAAGCCTTAACCGCGTTGGCGGCATGCGCTATAGGGCGGTTGCTTCCGGCCATTCCGTGACTATATTGCGCCGCAATAGAGTCGCAGATCCCTCAGGATTGCCACCCGGCAATCCTGTCGCCTTTTAGGGCGATCTTTGGCCGCGCTCAGGTTTCGGAAACCCTTATGAACATTCGTAATATCGCCATCATCGCGCACGTCGACCATGGCAAGACCACCCTCGTCGACAGGCTCCTGCAACAGTCCGGCGTCTATCGTGCCAACGAGCGCCAGGTCGAGCGGGCGATGGATTCCAACGACCTCGAGCGCGAGCGCGGCATCACCATTCTGGCCAAGGCGGCGTCGGTCGAGTGGAAGGGCACCCGCATCAACATCGTCGATACGCCAGGCCATGCCGACTTCGGCGGCGAGGTCGAGCGCATTCTCAACATGGTCGATGGCGCGCTGGTCCTGGTGGACGCCGCCGAAGGTCCGCTGCCGCAAACCAAATTCGTGGTTTCCAAAGCGCTGAAGATGGGCCTCAAGCCCATCGTCGTCATCAACAAAGTCGATCGTTCCGACGCCCGCCCGGTCGAAGTCATCAACGAGGTCTTCGACCTGTTCGCGGCGCTCGACGCCACCGACGATCAGCTCGACTTCCCCATCCTCTACGGCTCGGCCAAGCTCGGCTGGATGGCGACCTCGCTGGAAGGCTCGCAGGAAGACGGCATGACGCCGCTGTTCGATCTGGTGCTCAAGCACGTCAAGGCGCCGACAGTCGATAACGGACCGTTCCGCCTGCTCGGCACCATCATCGAAGCCAACCCTTATCTCGGCCGCATCATCACCGGCCGCATCACGTCGGGCTCGGTCAAGCCGAACCAGATGGTCAAAGTGCTCGACCGTGAAGGCAAGCTGGTCGAGACCGGCCGCATTACCAAGGTGCTGGCATTCCGCGGCCTTGAGCGCGTGCCGCTCGATGAAGCCGAGGCCGGCGACATTGTCGCGCTGGCCGGTCTGCCCAACGCCACCGTCGCGCACACCATTTGCGATCCGTCGGTCGAGACGCCGATCCCGGCGCAGCCGATCGATCCGCCGACTTTGTCGATGACGTTCCGCGTCAACGATTCGCCACTCGCCGGCACCGAAGGCAGCAAGGTCACCGGCCGCATGATCCGCGACCGCCTGCTGCGCGAGGCCGAAGGCAACGTGGCGTTGCGTGTGCGCGAAAGCGACGACAAGGACGCCATGGAAGTGTCCGGCCGCGGCGAACTCCAACTCGGCATCCTGATCGAGACCATGCGCCGCGAAGGCTTTGAACTGTCGGTGTCGCGGCCCAAGGTGCTGCTGCGCAACAATGAAGCTGGCGAACTGGAAGAACCGATCGAAGAGGTCGTCATCGACGTCGATGAGGAGCACTCCGGCATCGTCGTGCAGAAAATGTCGGAACGCAAAGCCGAGATGATCGAGTTGCGGCCATCCGGTGGCGGACGCATCCGCATGGTGTTCTACGCCCCGACGCGCGGCCTGATCGGCTATCAGGGAGAACTGCTCACGGATACCCGCGGCACCGCCATCATGAACCGGCTTTTCCACGGTTATGCCGCCTACAAGGGCACCATCCAGGGCCGCCGCAACGGCGTGCTGATTTCAAACGAGAAGGGCGAGGCCGTCGCTTATGCGCTTTGGAACCTGGAAGACCGCGGTCCGATGATGATCGAACCGGGCTGGAAGGTTTACACCGGCATGATCGTCGGCGAGCACACCCGCGAGAACGATCTCGTCATCAACGTGCTCAAGGGCAAGCAGCTCACCAACATCCGCACCAC
>JBEPUC010000029.1:0-52266 GCA_041691675.1 Hyphomicrobiales bacterium
CGACTTGTTCTTGAACTTGGGATGCGGATCGACCGGGATGCCGCGGCCGTTGTCGTTGATGGTCAGAAAACCATCGGCGTCCATATCGACTTCGATCCAATCGGCGTGGCCGGCCAACGCCTCGTCCATCGAATTGTCGATGACTTCCGCGCACAGGTGATGGAGCGCCTTCTCGTCGGTGCCGCCGATATACATGCCGGGGCGGCGCCGCACCGGTTCCAGGCCCTCGAGGACCTCGATATGCTTGGCGGTGTAGCCGGATTCCGCGCTCGCGCCGCGCGAGGAGGCGCGGGCGGTTTCCTTCGGCGCCGGGCGGGCGGCGGGCTTCTGCGCCGCCGCCTTCGGGGCCGCGAACAGGTCGTCTTGTTTGGCGGATTTTTTGGATGTCGCGGATTTAGCCATTTTCGCTTTCAGATTGGATCGTTCGCGGACGGAAGTCATTAGATAGGGCGCGGCGCGTCACTTTTCAGCGAATCACTCGCCAGCACCTTGCCAGCATAATGCTTCGGGGCGCGGCCTGCCGGGTCTGATGTTCGATGGGTTCCAACCGAACAGGCGAGCTAAGGAGAGAGTGACGTGGCCCTACAGGCTGGGCAGAAACGTGGCAAGCTGCGGAAACGGCAAATCGCTGCCATTTTGCTTCTGCCGGTCTTGCCGATCGCGGATGATGAACGATGGCGCGGCAACTGCCGCCGGGCTAAACACCGCGAGCCGTACATCAGACGCCGTTTTTCGAGCCGGTCCGACGCAACATGGATTTGCAATCTTACGCCGACGCCATCATCGCTTTTGCGCGCGATAACGCTGCCTGGGCGCCGCCGATCATGTTCGCGCTGGCCTTCGGCGAGTCGCTGGCTTTCATCTCGCTGCTCATTCCGGCGTGGAGCGCACTGATCGCGCTCGGCGCCCTGATCGGATCGAGCGGCATTGAGTTTGTGCCGATCTGGATCGCCGGTTCGCTTGGCGCAGCTTTTGGCGACTGGCTGTCCTACTGGATCGGCCTCAAGCTCGAATACGGTGTGCAAAATATCTGGCCGCTGTCGCGGCATCCCACCTTGATCCCGCGCGGCGAAGCCTTCGTGAAGAAGTGGGGCATTGCCGCAATTTTCATAGGGCGCTTTTTCGGGCCGTTGCGCGCTTCGGTGCCGTTGATCGCGGGTATCTTCGCGATGCCGTTCTGGCGATTTCAGATCGCCAATTTCATCTCGGCATTCATCTGGGCGGCAGTGTTGTTGACGCTGGGCGATGGAATTTCGCAGCTATTCAAATGGCTGTCCGGCTAGGGCCTGTTTTTCGATCAACAAAAAACCCGCCGGTTTTGCCGGCGGGTTTTGCGATCAGCGATGAAGCCTCACTTCACCAGAGCGGCGCCGGCCTTGCAGGTAATGGCGTCTTGCCCGCCGGTACCGCCGCTGCAACCGATCGCGCCGATCATCTTGCCGTTTTCCACCAACGGAAAGCCGCCCGGTGAAGCGACCAACGTTGGATCCAGCGTTCCGGCGTAAGTATGGCCGCTTTTTTAGCCCTTGAAAAAGACCTCGGTTTCACGGCGGTAGCGCGCCGCGGTGCGCGCCTTGCCCTGCGAGATTCCGATCGATGCGATTTGCGCACTTTCCATGCGCTCGAATGCAACGAGTTCGCCGTTGTTGTCGACCACCGCGATATTCATTTTCCAGTTGTGTTTTTTCGCTTCGGCTGCGGCGGCATCGATCAATTTAATCGCTTGAGGATAGGTGATCGGCATCCCATAGGGGATATCGAAGGGCATCTTTTCCGGTTCATCGGCGAAAGCCGTTCCCGTTGCCATCAGGACGGCGATAGCCGCCACAAGCTGTAAACGACGCATGTTCTTCATTCCTCCTTGAGATATTTCGCGGGCCTTTTGGCCGCCATTGGAAGTCCCGGCTGTTACAGTTCGGGACGACAGACAGTGGCAGCCTACCGAAAAGACCACCACGCGCCTACGCGGACTGCCAAATTTGATAGCGGCGCAGTGCCGGAATAAGCACGACGTTTCGGGGTTAGTGCGCGCGAAAATCATTCATCCAAAGCGTAGCCCGGATGGAGCGCAGCGAAATCCGGGGCTCTCGTCCGTGACGGCCTCCGCATTCCGCTTCGCTGCATGCGGGCTACGGGACCCGCGCACGAGGGAAGGCCGCCGCGCAGGCGGTCCTTTGCCTCAGGGCAAATTCTTGACCGGAACTCGGCCGCGGCCTATATGCGCCGCATGACAACGACTTTCACCAGCATCGCGCGCCGCCGCCGCCGTATCGACACGGCACGGGCGCGCTTTGGCGTGTGAAGACGAAGTCTCCGTGCCGCCGGATTTTGGCCGCGGCATCTTGATCCTCCCCACCGTTGCCTTAGTCCTGAAGAGAACGCGCCCGCGCGGCGCATCTGGGTTTGTCCGTTGCTATGACGGCACTTGAGCTAAAGGATATAAGGCCATGGCTACAAAGGCGAAAGTTGGTGTCCTCGGCGCCTCCGGCTACACCGGCTCCGAACTCGTGCGGATGCTGCTGCGGCACCCGCGCGCCGAGATCGCGCTGCTGACCGCCGAGCGTAGCGCCGGCAAGGCGATGCGCGAGGTATTTCCCCAGTTCTCGCCCTATGAACTGCCGATGCTGGTCGCACTCGACGGGCTCGACTGGAAGGCGCTGGCGCTCGACGTGGTTTTCTGCGCCTTGCCGCACGCCACGACGCAAAAGGTTTTGAAGGATCTGCTGACGGCCGCGCCCGAGACCAAGGTGGTCGATTTGTCGGCCGATTTCCGGCTGGCCGACACGGCAGCCTACGCCAAATGGTACGGCCATGAGCATCATGCGCCCGAATTGCAGAAAGAGGCGGTCTACGGCCTCGTCGAAATTCACCGGCGCGACATCAGGCACGCACGGCTGGTCGCCAATCCCGGCTGTTACACGAGTTGCGCCGAACTGCCGCTGATCCCGCTGATCAAGGCCAAGGCCATCGATCTCGACGAGATCGTGATCGACGCCAAGTCCGGCATGACCGGAGCGGGGCGGGCGGCCAAGGAGGCGATGCTGTTCTCCGAAGTGTCGGAGGGCTTCAACGCCTATGGCGTCGGCAAGCATCGGCACATGGCGGAACTGGATCAGGAGTTTTCGCACGCCGCCGGCCGCGACGTGGTGGTGAGCTTCACGCCGCATCTGGTGCCGATGAACCGGGGCATCCTCTCGACCATCTATGTGCGCGGCAAACGCGGCCGGACGCCGCAAGAGCTTCACGAGATACTTTTGAAGTTCTACGCGAAGGAGCCGTTCGTTCACGTGCTGCCCTTTGGCGAAACGCCGCACACCCGGCACGTGCGCGGATCTAACATGACCATGATCGGCGTCGTCGCGGACCGCGTTCCGGGCCGGGCCATCGTGATTTCGGCGCTCGACAATCTGGTCAAGGGCGCGTCCGGGCAGGCGATCCAGAACATGAACTTGGTGATGGGCTATCCGGAGACCATGGGTATCGATCAGGTCGCGCTGTTTCCCTGAATCGGTGGACTGGATTAGGCTCGGGGGGCCTTGCCGGGAGCCCCGACTATGTTCGAGGTCGCAAATCAGCCGCCGCCGCTGGAGCCTTATAACCTCTTCACCAGCGATACCGTGCTGCGTGAGGCGGTTGTGCGCGAGAACGCCGCTTGGGCCGAAAGCGGGCTCAATGCGCTCGGCGCGACCCTCGGCAAGCCCGAGACCATCAAGCTCGGTTTCGACGCCAACAAGAACCCACCTGTGCTGCGCACGCTCGATCGATACGGCCATCGGCTGGACGAGGTCGAGTTTCATCCGGCGTGGCACGAGCTGCTGGCGATCGCGATGCGCGCCGGGCTGCATTCGTCGCCTTGGGCGCATCCGCAACCGGGCGCGCATGTGGCGCGCGCGGCCGGCACCTACATGCTCAATCAGGTCGAAAGCGGCGTCTATTGCCCGGTGGCGATGACCTACGGCGCGGTCCCGGCGTTGCGTCACGCGCCAGACATCGCGGCGCAATGGCTGCCGAAGATCTACGGCCGCGACTACGACAAGCGCTTCATCCCGGTGAAGGAAAAGACCGCGGCGTTGCTCGGCATGGGAATGACCGAGAATCAGGGCGGCTCCGACCTGCGCACCAACGTGACGCGCGCCGAGCCCGCCGGCGACGGCTCGTTCCGGCTGCACGGGCACAAATGGTTCATGTCGGCGCCGATGTGCGATGCATTTCTCGTCCTTGCCCAGACCGCCAAGGGCCTGAGCTGCTTTCTGCTGCCGCGCTGGACGCCCGACGGAGCGCGCAACGCCATCCAGATCATCCGGCTCAAGGACAAGCTCGGCAACACGTCGAACGCCTCAAGCGAAGTCGAGTTCATTGGTGCGTACGCCCAATTGATCGGCGAGGAGGGGCGCGGCATCCCGACGATCATCGAGATGGGCAATCATACCCGGCTCGACTGCGCCATCGGCTCGTCGTCGCTGATGCGGCAGGCGGTCGCGCAGGCGGTGCATCACGCGCGCCATCGCCTCGCGTTCCAGAAGAATCTGATCGATCAGCCTTTGATGACCAACGTCCTCGCCGATCTTGCCCTCGAATGCGAGGCGGCGACCGTGCTGACGTTCCGGCTGGCGCGGGCCTATGACGAGGACGACGAGACCGCGCAGGTATTCCGCCGTATTATCACGCCGGCGGCGAAGTTCTGGATCTGCAAGCGCACGCCGATGGTGACGGTGGAGGCGATGGAGGTGCTCGGCGGGTCCGGCTACATCGAGGAGAGCATCATGCCGCGGCTCTACCGCGAGGCGCCGGTCAACTCGATTTGGGAGGGCTCGGGCAATGTCATGTGCCTCGACGTGCTGCGCGCCGTCGACCGCACGCCGAACGCCGCGGCGGTTCTTGATGCCGAATTGTCCGGCAGCGGCGATGCGCGGTTGAAGGCGTTCGCTGCCAGATTGGTAGGGCGCATGAGCGCGTCGGATCGCAACGACGAGGGGCAGGCGCGGGTGCTGGTGCGCGACCTGGTGCTCGCGGTGCAGGCGGTGCTCCTGATCAAGCACGCGCCGCCCGCTGTGGCGGACGCGTTCTGCGCCTCGCGGCTAAGTGGCGATGGCGGCGGGGCTTTCGGCACGCTGCCGCGCGGCTGCGACACGCGCGCTATCGCCGAGCGCGCCGCGCCGGTACATTGAGCGGCTAGAGCTTTCCAAATATTGCGACTACCAGCACCACCTGCGCCGCGAAACCGACGGCGAAGGCCAGCGTACGCAGCACCGGCACGCCGAGCACGTAGACGATGACGTGCGCCAGCCGCGCCCAGAAATAGACCGCGCAGGCGATCACTGTGCTCATGGTCGAATGATTGATCGCATCGAGAATGAGCACCAGCGGCGCAAAGATCATCAGATTTTCGACCGCATTGGTGTGCGCAAAATAAAGCCGCTGCGCCCACGGCGATTGCGGCGTGTCGTTACGCGAGGGATTGGCCATTGCGCCCATCAGTCCGCGCACCATGATGCGGTCGAGGATGTAGGGGACCCACAGCAGCCCGGTCAGAACGACCGTGAGCGTCAGCCACATCAGTTCGCGCGTCATTTCTTTCTCTCCCTGAAACTGCCGCCTGCCGCACTGGCGCCGCCGACAATAGCCAAACTTAAGGCCGGTCGCCATTGTCCCGCCGTCGGTTGTATCGATCCTGTCCCGGCCGTATATGACACCGAAATCGACCTTGCCGCCACGGACGACATCATGAACGCGACCGACACTTTGCCTCCTATAGATACTGCTTTATTCCGGTTGGTGATGGGGACGTTTGCCACCGGCGTCACGGTTATCACCGCGGAGACCGGTACCGACGTGCGGGGCATGACCGCAAACGCCTTCATGTCAGGTTCGCTATCGCCGCCTTTGTGCATCATTTCGGTGGCGAAAAAGGCGCGCATGCACGAGGTGCTGATCGAGGCCGGGCACTTCGGCGTCAGCATGCTGGCGAAGGGCCAGGAGGCGGTGAGCCAGCATTTCGCCCGCCAGGGCGCTATCGAACCCGACCTGAGTTTCGAGCATATCGGCGGCGTGCCGGTGTTGGCGAATGTCGCCGCCGCCATCGCCGCTGAAATCGAGGTCCGCCACGACTGCGGCGATCATAGCCTTTTCATCGGCCGCATTATCGGGTTGCGCGATGGCGGACAGCCGCCGCTGGTTTATCACGGCGGCAAGTACGCCGATTTATTGTATCGCAAAGCGATGCCGGCCGATCCGGCGATCGATTTCTGGGAACTGGAGCCGGACTGAGCGCAGCTCTAGCTTTTTTTGTTTTGACGCGTTTTCTTCACGCGAACCGGTATCCACTTCGCTCGAAAACGCTTTAGTCTTTCGCTCTCACGAACGCGCCGGGCGCGTCCTCGATGGCCTTGAACGCGCCGCCGCCGATCTCGCGTGCCGGCACGGTCTTGCTGTCGATAGCCTTTATCCATTCGAACCAGTCCGGCCACCAGGAGCCGGGATGCTCGGTTGCCGTCTTCATCCAGGCATCGACGTCGTTGCCGTGCGGCGCATCCCCGGTCCAATACTGATACTTGGGTTTCGATGGCGGATTGACCACCCCGGCGATGTGGCCCGAGCCGGCCAGGACGTATTTCACCGGACCGCCGAAAAATTGCGAGCCATGGAGCACCGATTTCGCCGGCGCGATATGGTCCTCGCGGGTGGCGAGATTGTAGATCGGAACCTTGACCTTGCGCAGATCGAGCGTGATGCCCGCGATTTCCATTTCGCCCTTGGTCAGGCGATTGTTGAGATAACAGTTGCGCAAATAGAAAGAATGATTGGCCGCCGGCATGCGGGTGGCGTCGGCATTCCAATAGAGAATATCGAACGGGTAGGGCTTCTTGCCGCGCAGGTAATTGTTCACGACGTAAGGCCAGATCAGGTCGTTCGAGCGCAGCATGTTGAACGTGTTGGCCATGCGCGAGGCTTCAAGATAGCCCTGTTGCTCCATGTGCACTTCGAGCTGTTTTATACGCTCTTCATCGACGAACACTTTCAGGTCGCCGGAATAAGTAAAATCCACTTGCGCCGCGAACATGGTGGCCGACAGTGCGCGGTTCTGTTTCCTGGCGGCGAGATAAGCGAGTGTGATCGACAACAGCGTGCCGCCGACGCAATAGCCGATGGTGTGAACTTTCTTTTCGCCGGTGATCTGTTCGATCACGTCCATCGCTGCAATCGGACCCTCGGTCATATACTGTTCGAAGCTTTTCGCGGCGAGATGGA
The DNA here is from genome assembly GCA_041691675.1 of Hyphomicrobiales bacterium. Lineage (GTDB taxonomy): Bacteria > Pseudomonadota > Alphaproteobacteria > Rhizobiales > Xanthobacteraceae > Pseudolabrys. The sequence continues at coordinate 7,249 of JBEPUC010000029.1, forward strand.
TGTCCGGGTTGACCCAGGAGATCACGAACACCGTGATACCTTGGTCGAGGCACCATTTGATGAAGGATTTTTCAGGAGTCAGATCGAGGATGTAGAACTTGTTGATCCAGGGCGGCACGATGAGCAACGGCGTCTTGAGAACGTCCTTGGTGGTCGCCTCGTATTGAAGCAGTTGCATCAGTTCGTTCTGGAAAATCACCTTGCCGGGAGTGAGCGCGAGATTGCGACCGACTTCAAAGTTCGAGGGGTCGGACTGGCGGATCTTGAGGTTGCCCCGTCCAGCCTCGATATCCTCGCCCAGCATGTGCATGCCGCGCACGAGGTTTTCGGCGTTCGACGACAGCGTTTCCCGCAACAACTCCGGATTGGTCAGGACGAAGTTCGACGGCGAAACGGCGTTGGTGATCTGCTTGACGTAGAACTCGGCCTTGGCCCGGGTGTGCTCATCGACGCCGGAGGCCTCCTGCACCAGCTTCTCGCCCCATTGCGAGGTGAGCAGATAGGTCTGCTTGAGGAAGTCGAAAAACTGGTTCTGCGACCATTCCGGATCGGCGAAACGCTTGTCTCGGGGGTCGGGGACGACCGTCGGCGGTGCCGGCTCGCCGCCGGCCATGCGCTTGGCCGTATTGGCCCATAGATCGAGATAGGCACGGCCGAGGCTGGTTTGCAGTTCGAGCGCGCGTTGCGGGTCGGAAAGCCAATATTCCGCTACCGCCCCGACGGTCTTGACGACCTCGGTGACATCGTCGGACAGGTCGTCCTTGAGCCTGCCTTCCTCGCGCGGCTTCATGTAAGCGGCGAGCGCCTTGCCGCTTTCCTCCACCATGCGTGCGAGATTGCGGGCCAAAGCCTCGATATCGACGCCATCGGTTTGCGCCGGCGCCTTGGTGGTTTCCTTGGTCGTTCCTTTGGTGATTACGCTTGCTGTTTTTTCCATTGCCATCAACGTCGTTCCCCGGGCCCAGAAGTGGCCCGGCGCGCGCCGAACCGCAAGGCGCGTTTCATCGCAAGGTGCCTCGATAGCGGGCGGTGACGTTGCCACTGTGACGGCCGTCAAACCTTGCTGCCGCCATATTAGCCGGTTAGCGGATTTGTGCTATAATTCATTGAGTCTGCATCTATTTTTGCCCACCGAGAGCCGTTCCCGAACATGCCGCGCAGCCTGAAATCGTTTCTGTCGTCAAGTTCCGGCCTCGTGTTCGGCCTGACCCTTGGCCTGACCGCTACCCTGTCGCTGGCGCTCGGCGGCTGCGCCTCGGGTGGCATGCTGAGAAACTTGCCGCCCGCTATCGGCGGCGAACCGGCCGATCTGCCGGCGGCGCCCAAAACGCCGTACAAATACCCCGCCGTTCATGACATGCCGCCGCCGCGCGCCACCAAGCCCCTGAGCGACAACGAGCAGATCAGGCTTGAAAAGGAACTGGAAGCCGCGCGCGACAGTCAGCAGAACAAATATCGTTCGGCGTCCGAACCGGTCAAAAAGCCGGCGCCGGCCGCGAAAGGCAAGGCCGCCAAGCACAAAGCTGAGCAGGGCGCTAAAAACAATGAAGTCAAGGGCGACGGCATCAATGGCGCTGGCGCAAAAACGAACCCGTGATAAAAGCCAGCCGGGGTAATGCCTGCCGGCTGGAAAGGGCAGCCAGCGTTTCGCCAGCAAGCCACTTCGCTCGTCTTTGGCTGGCTGACCGCGCAAAGCAGCACGAAAGCGACTTGAAGGTCTGACCGATGGAAGAATATTACCGCATCCGCCGCCTGCCGCCCTATGTGTTCGAGGAAGTGAACAAGGCAAAGGCCAAGGCTCGCGCGGCCGGAGCAGACATCATCGACCTCGGCATGGGCAACCCGGATTTGCCGGCCCCGGCGCACGTCATCGAGAAAATCAAGGAAACCCTGGGCAAGCCACGGACCGACCGCTATTCGGCATCGCGCGGCATCCCCAAACTGCGTCTGGCGCAGGCCAAATATTACGAGCGCCGGTTCGGCGTGAAGCTCAATCCCGATACCCAGGTCGTCGCCACGCTTGGCTCGAAGGAGGGCTTCGCCAACGTCGCGCAGGCCATTACCGCGCCGGGCGACGTCGTGCTGGTGCCGAACCCGAGCTACCCGATCCATGCCTTCGGCTTCCTGATGGCTGGCGGCGCGGTTCGCTCGGTATCTTCCGAGCCGGTACCGGGATTCTTCTCGGGGCTGGAACGGGCGATCGTTCACTCGATCCCGAAGCCGATCGCGCTGGTCGTATGCTATCCGGCCAATCCGACCGCCTTTGTCGCCAGCCTCGATTTCTACAAGGACCTCGTCGCCTTCGCGAAAAAGCACGAGATCCTGGTGCTGTCGGATCTCGCTTATGCCGAAGTCTATTTCGACGACGATCCGCCACCGTCAATTCTGCAAGTGCCGGGCGCAACCGATGTTGCGGTCGAGTTCACCTCGATGTCGAAGACCTATTCGATGGCCGGTTGGCGCATGGGTTTCGCCGTCGGCAACGAGCGCGTTATCGCCGCGCTCGGGCGGGTGAAGTCGTATCTGGATTACGGCGCCTTCACGCCGATCCAGGTGGCCGCGATTGCCGCGCTCAACGGCCCCGATGATTGCATCAAGGAAATGCGCGACACGTACAAGAAGCGCCGCGACGTCATGGTGGAAAGCTTCAGCCGCGCCGGCTGGCAGATCCCCAGCCCGCGTGCCTCGATGTTTGCATGGTCGCCGATACCCGAGCCGTTCGCGCCGCTCGGCAGCGTCGAATTCTCGAAGCTGCTGGTCGAAAAGGCTGACGTGGCGGTCTCGCCCGGCATCGGCTTCGGCGAGTACGGCGAGGGTTATGTGCGCATCGCCATGGTGGAAAACGAGCAACGCATCCGTCAGGCTGCGCGCAACGTGCGGCGTTTCCTTGAGACCGCGCCGGAGCAACTGCACAACGTCGTTGCAATGGCAAACCGGCGCTAGGCGCATGATCCCGAAAAGTGGCTGCCGGTTTTCGGATCGGATCATGCGCGAGATGAAGAAAGTTCAATGAGTAAACCTCTTAAGGTCGGGATCGCCGGCATTGGCACTGTCGGCACGGCCTTGATTGCTCAGATAGGGAAGCAGCGCGCGCAACTTGCCGCGCGTTGCGGTCGTCCTATTGAAGTCGTCGCCGTCAGCGCGCGCTCAAAGGGCAAAAATCGCGGCATCGACCTGAAGAAGATGAAGTGGTTTGCCGATCCGGTCGAACTCGCCGGCGACGCGAGCATCGATGTGTTCGTCGAACTGATCGGCGGCGATGGCGATCCGGCCAAGACGGCGGTCGAGTTCGCGCTGGCGTCCGGCAAATCGGTGGTGACCGCCAACAAGGCATTGCTCGCCAAACATGGCGTCAAGCTCGCGCAACTGGCCGAGAAAACCGGCGTCGCGCTCAACTATGAAGCCGCCATCGGCGCCGCCATTCCGATCGTCAAGACGTTGCGCGAGGGACTTGCCGGCAATTCGATCAACCGCATCTACGGCATTCTCAACGGCACCTGCAATTACATCCTGACGCGGATGGAGCAGGAAAAATTGTCCTTTGCTGAATGTCTCAAGCAGGCGCAGGAATTAGGCTACGCCGAAGCGGATCCGACCTTCGACATCGAGGGTTACGATACCGCGCAGAAGCTTTCGCTCTTGGCGAGCCTCGCGTTCGGCATCAAGGTCGAACAGAGCGCGATCTATCGCGAAGGCATTTCCTCGATTGCCGCGGCCGATCTTTCCGCCGCCGACGAGCTTGGTTACCGCGTCAAGCTGCTGGGTGTCGCGGTGCGCACGCCGAAGGGCATCGAACAGCGCGTCCACCCGACGATGGTGCGCAAGGATTCATCCATCGCACAGGTGATGGGCGTCACCAATGCGGTGACCATCGATGCCGAGGGCATCAATCCGCTGACGCTGGTCGGGCCCGGCGCGGGCGGCGCGGCGACGGCGGCGGCTGTCCTCTCCGATATCGCCGACGTGGCGCGCGGCCTCAAAGCGCCGCCATTCGGGCGGCCGACCGGCGAACTGACAAGCGTCCGCAAAGCGCCAATGCAGCGCCACGAAGGCGGCTACTACATCCGCCTGCAGGCGCGCGACAAGCCGGGGACCGCGGCCAGCATCGCTAGCCGCCTGGCCGAGCACGAGATTTCGATGGAGTCGATCGTTCAGCGCCATCCCAAGGATGGTCCCGGGCCGGAGGCCAAGAACGGCTCGGTTCCGGTCATTCTCATTACGTATGCGACCAGCGAAGATGCGGTCAGAAAAGCCCTTGCCGCGGTAGGGCGCGATAAGGTGATCTCGGGACGACCGCAGGTCATCCGGATCGAGAAGAACTGACGGCGAGGCCGTCTGATTTTACGAAGTTGAGTATTTAGAGGGGAACGCCACAATGGCTTCGATCACAGTCCAGCCTGAATTTCTGCTGGAGCGCATTCTCACTTTGGAAATCGTGCGCGTCACGGAGCGCGCCGCCGTGTCGGCCGCGCGCCTGCGCGGACGTGGCTTGGACAAGGCGTCGGATCAGGCGGCGGTCGACGCGATGCGGCGCGAACTCAACAAGCTCCCGATAGACGGGACGGTCGTGATCGGCGAGGGCGAAATCGACGAAGCGCCGATGCTGTTTATCGGCGAAAAGGTCGGCAACAAAAACGGCCCGAAAGTTGATATCGCCGTCGACCCGCTCGAAGGCACCGTGCTCTGCGCCAAGAACATGCCGGGCGCGATTGCGACCATCGCGATGGCCGACGGCGGCACGCTGCTGCATGCGCCGGACTGCTACATGGACAAGATCGCCATCGGCCCCGGCTATCCGAAAGGCACTGTCGATCTCGATGCGTCGGTTGAAGACAACATCATCAGCCTGGCCAAGGCCAAGGGCGTCAAGCCGTCGGAAATCACCGCAATTCTGCTGGATCGCCCGCGTCACGCCGACGCCGTCGCTGCCATTCGCAAGCTCGGCGCCGCCGTGAGCCTGATCAGCGATGGCGACGTTGCCGGCGTCATTCACTGCGCCGAGCCCAAGACGGGCATCGACATTTATCTCGGCAGTGGCGGCGCGCCGGAAGGCGTGCTTTCGGCGGCGGCCTTGCGCTGCATCGGCGGCCAGATGCAGACGCGGCTGATCATCGACACCGAGGCGTTGCGCGAGCGCACGCTCAAGATGGGCATCAAGGACCCCAGGAAGAAATACGAAATCGAGGACATGGTGAAAGGCGACTGCCTGTTCTCGGCGACCGGCGTCACCACCGGCGCCATGCTCAGCGGCGTCAAGTTCGGCAAGCACGTCATCGAGACCGAAACGGTGGTGATGCGCTCGGCGACCGGGACGGTGCGCCGCGTGATCGGCGAACACCGGCAGTTCGAGAAATTCCACTTGGGTTGATTCTTGCGGGAATGAGCGGAGTCTATCCACAGGCCCAATGCGGTCGCTCTCGAGAGCGCCTATATTGTCGCGATGGTACCGACAGCGGCTTTGCCTGCCAGCTTATTGAACGACTCCGAACGCTATTTCCTCGGCGTGGCGCAATCCGCGACCGGGCGGGCCTGGAAGGACCGGCTTGACGCGCGGGGCGTGGCGCGGGCAACCACCATCGCTCAACGCTTCGGCACGCCGGAATTGCTGGCGCGCGTCTTGGCGGGTCGCGGTGTCGAAGCCGATGAGGCGCAGGCGTTTCTCGATCCCACCATCAAGAGCCTGATGCCCGATCCCTCCGTGCTGACCGGCATGGACGCCGCCGCCGCGCGGCTGGCCGATGCGGTGACGCGCGGCGAGAGCGTCGCGATTTTCGGCGATTACGACGTCGACGGCGCGACGTCGGCGGCCTTGCTGTGCCGCTATCTGCGGCAATGCGGCCTCGATCCGATCGTGCATATTCCCGACCGCATCTTCGAAGGCTACGGGCCGAACAGCGAGGCCATCCGCTCGTTCGCGGCGCGCAACGCGACGCTGCTCGTGACGGTCGATTGCGGCACGACGAGCAATGCTGTGCTGGCGGAAGCGAGGAGCCTCGGCCTTGACGTTGTCGTGCTCGATCATCATCAGGCCGACGAGACGCTTCCCGATGCGGTGGCCATCGTCAATCCGAATCGCGCCGACGATCTATCCGGCCTGGGTTATCTCTGCGCCGCCGGCATCGTCTTCGTGACTTTGGTGGCGTTGACGCGCGAACTGCGCCGGCGCGATTTCTTCTCGCCGGAGCGTCCGGCGCCGGACCTGTTGTCGATGCTGCATCTGGTGGCGCTCGGCACCGTCGCCGATGTCGTGCCGCTCAAAGGGCTCAACCGCGCTTTCGTTGCCAAGGGCCTGATCGCCTTGAGACGCCGCGACCAGATCGGCCTGACGGCTCTGATGGATGCGGCGCGTCTCAACGGGCCGCCGGAGGCATTTCATCTCGGCTTTTTGCTCGGCCCGCGCATCAATGCGGGCGGCCGCATCGGCCGCGCGGATCTTGGCGTGCGGCTGATGCTGGAGGAAGACCCGGTCGAAGCCGGACGCATCGCCGCCGAACTGGACCGGCTCAACAGCGAGCGCCGTCTGATCGAGGTCGCCGCGGTCGAGCAGGCGACGGCGGAAGCGATGGCCGCGCTCGGCATCGAGGAAAAGGGCGCTGTCGTCGTCACCGCCCAGGAAGGCTGGCACCCCGGCGTGGTTGGACTGGTGGCCGCGAGGTTGAAGGAGCGCTTCGGCCGGCCGGCCTTTGCGATCGCGCTTGAACCGGGGAGCGGTGGCGTTGGCACCGGTTCGGGACGTTCGATTGCCGGCGTCGATCTCGGCCGCGCGGTGCGCGAGGCCGTGCACGGCGGGCTGCTGGAAAAAGGCGGCGGTCACGCCATGGCGGCCGGCGTCACCTTGCGCAAGGATCGTCTTGCCGCGTTTCGGGCCTATCTCGAAGAGGCGTTGGCCGAGCCGGTCGAACTGGCGCGGCGCGACCGCTCGCTGACGATCGACGGCGCTGTAAGCGCCGGTGGCGTGACGCCCGCGTTGTGCGAGACTCTATCGAGAGCCGGGCCTTACGGCGCGGGCAATTCGGAGCCGGTGCTGGCGCTGCCGGCGCATACGCTCGCTTACGTCGATCCGGTGGGCGAAAACCATATTCGCGCGCGGTTTCGTTCCGGTGACGGAAAATTCGTCAACGCCATTGCCTTCCGCGTTGTCGGCACACCGTTGGGCAAGGCGCTGATCGACAATCGGGGTCGCGCGATGCATGCGGCCGGGCATCTGGCCGTCGATCGCTGGCAGGGCGTCGAGCGCGTGCAGTTTCGCCTGATCGACGTGGCGGTGAGCTGAAAGTACTCGCGGGAGAGGGCGCCTCAGCCGGCCGCCGAGCGCGACAGCGTCCTGCCCGCCGGAATGACGCGGCGGGAAATCTTGCGCTCGACGACAATGGTGCGTGGCGCGGTTGCCGAGCCGGTGAACACCACGGATTTTTGCGTATCCTTGCGCGGCGGCACGAGCTTGGCGAGTTCGGCTCGAACCTGGTCGCGCGGCAGACCCATCAGCGAAGCGGCAATGTCGGCCTGTTCGTCGAGTTCGTCGGTGAGGCCCTGCGCGGCGACGATCGCCTCCGCCAAAGTCGGCTTTTCTTCGCGGACGCGCCGCGAGCCGTACTTGGTGTTCCAGGTTCCCTTATTGTTTTTGCTCATCATTTCGCTCTTCTTCATCTCGATCATCCACCGACCATCGCACAAATTGTGCGTTGCAGTGATGCGAATTGTGCAACGCAGTAAGTCAGTTCCGCAGGCTTTAGGCGGGGAACGAGGCGGTTTATGGGCGAACGATTCGCGGTTCCTACGCGCTGCGGCTGAGTTGCAAATCGGCGTGCAGGCGCGCGTTCGGGTCGCATTGTCGCAATAAGCGCGATATCAAAATGTTCGCTCATATTGTAAGGCCGCCGGAACGCCCGGGCGAGTCCGAGCTTTCCTCCATTCGTCTCAAGCGGCCTCAGCATGACCCTGCAAAAATCCGAGTCGCTATGGTGGCAGCATGGCGTTGTCTACCAAATCTACCCGCGTTCGTTTCAGGACTCCGATGGCGACGGTGTCGGCGATCTCGCCGGCATTGCGCGGCGACTGGATTATCTGACCTGGCTCGGCGTCGATGCGATCTGGATTTCGCCGATCTATCCGTCGCCGATGGCCGATTTCGGCTACGACGTCAGCGACTATTGCGGCATCGATCCGCTGTTCGGCACGCTCGCCGACTTCGACGCACTGCTCAAGGCGGCGCATGAGCGTGGTATCAAAGTCATTCTCGACTTTGTGCCGAACCATACGTCCAAACAACATCCGTGGTTTATCGAAAGCCGGTCGTCGCGCGATAATCCGAAGCGCGATTGGTATCTCTGGCGCGATCCGAAGCCCGACGGCTCTCCTCCCAACAATTGGGTGTCGCAATTCGGCGGTTCGGCATGGACGTTCGATCCGGCGACCGGCCAATATTATCTGCACAGCTTTCTGCGCCAGCAGCCGGACCTCAACTGGCGCAACCCGGATGTGCGCGCGGCGATGTACGATGCGTTGCGGTTCTGGCTCGATCGCGGCGTCGACGGCTTTCGCGTCGATGTGCTCTGGCTGCTGATCAAGGACGACCAGTTCCGCGACAACCCTCCGAACCCTGCGTTTCTGCCAGATCAGGCCAGCATCAACAGCCTGTTGCACGTCTACAATTCAGACCGGCCGGAAGTGCAGGAGGTGGTCGCGGAAATGCGCCGTGTGCTCGATAATTATTCCGAGCGCGTCCTGATCGGCGAAATCTATCTGCCGATCAAGCGGCTGGTCGCTTATTACGGAAAGGATTTAAGCGGCGCGCAGTTGCCGTTCAACTTTCAGCTTATTCAGACGGCATGGAACGCGGCCGCGGTTGCCAAGCTCGTCGACCAATACGAGGCTGCGTTGCCGGCCGGCGGCTGGCCGAACTGGGTGCTTGGCAATCACGATCAGCCGCGCATTGCGGCGCGTGTCGGCGACGCGCAAGCGCGGATCGCCGCGATGCTGTTGCTCACGCTGCGCGGCACGCCGACGATGTATTACGGCGACGAGATCGGACTGAGCCGCGTCACCATTCCGGCGGATGCCGTGCAAGACCCGTGGGAAAAGAACGAGCCGGGGCTAGGCCTCGGCCGCGACCCCTCGCGCACGCCGATGCAATGGGATGCGACGGCGCAGGCGGGCTTTAGTAGTGCGCGGCCGTGGCTGCCGCTCGATGCCAAATTCCATTCCGAGAATGTCGCCACCATGAGCGCGCAGCCCGGCTCGGTGCTGGGGCTGTATCGCGATCTCCTCGCGCTGCGGCGCGATCACGAGTCGCTCAGCGTCGGCGCTTTTAAGCTGCTCGCCGTCGAGGGCAACGCGCTGATCTATTGCCGCGAGCATGGCAGCGAGGCCGTTGTTGTCTGCCTCAACTTCGGCAACGCGGAGCAAGCAGTGCCGGCTTCGGCCGGCATTAAAGGCGCGACAGTGCTGCTGTCGACGCATCCAGACCGTGTCGGGGCCATCGATGTTTTGCGGCTACGACCGAACGAGGGCGTGGTCCTACGGCGGTAGCCGTCAGAATTCCGAGCGGACGAGCAGATAATCCAGCCCGCCGACTCGGTACCAGCGATAGCCGTAAGCCTCGAGGCAGACGCAGTGCTTGCCTTTTTTGTTGGCGGTGCTGTGCTCGGCGGACAAAAGATTGATCAGCCGCGCGCCTTTGTCGCCATCAAGACCAACGGAGAATTCGATTTCGCGCGGCTCACCACCGAAATTATGCAGGAAAAGCACCGAATTGTTTCGCCAGTCGTAGCGCAAGCCGAGCACGGCGTCGTCGCCGGTGTCGAGCACTTCAAAATCGCCCCAGCCGATCTCCGGCACCTCCTTGCGCATGCGGATAATGCGTTCGGTCCAGTTGAGCATCGAGTTCTGGTTGCGGCGCTGATCGGCCGCGTTGATGTGCTCGAAACCATAAGGGCCGTCGCTGATGACCGGCACGATCGGCTTGTCGCTTTTGGTGAAGCCGCCATGGGGCTCGGTCGACCATTGCATCGGCGTGCGGCAGCAAGTGCGCTCCGGCAAGGAGAGATCGTCGCCCATGCCGAGTTCGTCGCCGTAGCGCAGCACCGGTGTGCCGGGCAGGGTGAACATCAGGCTGTAGGCGAGTTCGATGCGCCGCCGGTCGCCGCCCAGCATCGGCGCCAGCCGCCGCCTGATGCCGCGGTCATAAAGCTGGTCGTCCTTGTTGGGTCCGAAGGCGGCGAAAACTTTTTCACGCTGGGTCTTGGTGAGACGGCCGAGATCGAGTTCGTCGTGGTTGCGCAAGAACATCCCCCACTGGCCGCTGGCCGGTCGGGGCTTGGTCTTCTCCATGGCCTTGGCGAGCGGCTTGGTATCGGCGGCCGCCATTGCGTAGAACAGGTTCTGGTTGACCTGAAAATTGAACATCATGTGCATGCGGTCGCCATCGTCGCCGAAATACTGCATGTCGGTATTAGGCATTACATTGGCTTCGGCGAGAACGATCGAATCGCCGACGCGCCATTGCAGGAATTCGCGGAACGTGCGCAGCATTTCGTATTGCTCGCGCGGCTTCGTGACGTTGGCGCCTTTGGTGCCGATGACAAAGGGCACGGCGTCCATGCGGAAGCCCGAGACGCCAAGCTCGATCCAGAAGCCCATGATCTTGAGGATTTCAGCCTGTACGGCTGGATTGGCCGTGTTGAGGTCGGGCTGGAAGTCGTAGAAGCGGTGGAAATAGTATTCCTTCGCTACGGAATCGTGCGTCCAGGTTGTTTTCTGGACGCCGGGAAACACCATGCCCTGGTTGGCGCTGGCGGGCTTTTTTTTCGACCAGACATACCAGTCGCGATATTTCGAGTTAGGATCGCTGCGCGCCTCCTTGAACCAGCCATGCTGGTCCGAGGTGTGGTTGACGACGAGATCGATCAGCACGCGGATGCCGCGCTGCGCGGCGCCGTGCGTGAACTCGACGAAATCGCCGAGCGAACCGAAGGCCGGGTTGACCGAGTAGTAATCGGAAATATCGTAGCCGTCGTCACGCCCTGGCGACGCCTGAAATGGCATCAGCCAGATCGCGGTAATGCCGAGGCCGTGCAGATAATCGAGCCGCCGCATCAGGCCTTGGAAATCGCCGATGCCGTCGCCATTGGCGTCCATATAGGTGCCGACCGACAAGCAATAGATAACGGCGTTCTTGTACCAAAGATCTTTGATCATGCCGCCCCATTAAGTCGCTGCCATTGGCGCGACGTTAAAGCGGCGAGGCGCAAAGAGTTCCGCATGCGGGTGCCTTGCCCGATGCAGTTCGGCGTCCGTTGTCTGGCAGGCGCAGTGGATTTTATCGTCGCAACATGCCGCCGAGCGTCCCGCGCACGATGGCGCGGCCGATGGTGCCACCGGTCCGGCCACCGAGCGATTTACCAAGATCGGCCGCAATCTGTCCGGCAATCCGGTTGGTCACGGAGCGCGTAATTTCCCGCGTCACATATTGCGTTGTGGTTAGTTTGGTGCCGCGTGTCCGGTTGGTGCCGAAGATGCCACCGAGAAAACCCCCAATGCCGCCCAAGAGGCCGCCGCCTGCACCAGCGGGTACCTCTTGCGGCTGCGGCTGGCCGGGCGTTTGACCCGGCGCGGGCGGCGTCACGGTGCTCGCGCCGCTCTTGGCCCGCTGTTGCAGCACCTCGTAAGCCGATTCAGAATCGATCTGCTGTTCGTATTTGCCTTTCACCGGGCTCGCCTGGATGATCGCCTTGCGCTCCTCCGGCGTGATGGTGCCGAGGCGCGCGGCCGGCGGGCAGATGAGGGCGCGCTCGACCAAAGATGGGATGCCGTTACCTTCGAGGAACGACACCAGCGCCTCGCCTTTGCCGAGCTCCATGATGACCTTCGCGGTATCAAGCTTGGGATTAGGCCGGAAGGTTTCGGCCGCGGCCTTGACCGCCTTCTGGTCCCGCGGCGTGAAGGCGCGCAACGCGTGCTGCACACGGTTGCCCATTTGGCCCAGCACATTGTCCGGCACGTCGAGCGGGTTTTGCGTCACGAAATAGACGCCGACGCCTTTCGAGCGGATCAACCGCACCACCTGTTCGATCTTGTCGAGCAGGGGCTTTGGTGCGTCGTTGAACAACAGATGCGCTTCGTCGAAAAAGAACACCAGCTTGGGCTTGTCGGGATCGCCGACCTCGGGAAGTTGCTCGAACAGTTCCGACAGCAGCCAGAGCAGGAAGGTGGCGTAGAGCCGCGGGTTTTCCATCAGCTTGTCGGCCGCGAGAATATTGATGATGCCGCGGCCGTCGCGGTCGGTGCGCATGAAATCGGTCAACGCCAAAGCCGGCTCGCTAAAGAATTTGGTGCCGCCCTGGTTTTCCAAAACCAGCAATTGACGCTGAATGGTGCCGATGGTGGTCTTCGAGACGTTGCCGTATTGGGTGGTGAGTTCGGCAGCGTGTTCGGCCACAAGAGACAGCACCGCGCGCAGATCTTTCAGGTCGAGCAGGACCAGGCCCTGTTCGTCGGCAATGCGGAAGGCAATGTTGAGCACGCCTTCCTGAACGTCGTTGAGGTCGAGGAGTCGGGTCAGTAGCAGCGGACCCATCTCCGAAATGGTGGCGCGGATCGGATGACCCTGTTCGCCGAACATGTCCCAGAAGACGACCGGAAACCGGTCGGGCTCGTAGGCAAAACCCATGTCCTGAGCGCGTTTGACGAAAGCGTCCTTGGCTTCGCCGGCCTCTGATATGCCGGAGAGGTCGCCTTTGACGTCGGCGGCAAAGACCGGGACGCCAGCGCGCGAAAAGCCCTCGGCGAGAACCTGTAAGGTCACGGTCTTGCCGGTGCCGGTCGCGCCCGAAATAAGGCCATGCCGGTTGGCGAGTTTCAGCGCCAGATACTCAGGCTTGGTATCGCTTTTGCCGACGAAAATCTGGCCGTCCTGTTCAACAGTCTCGGTCGGTTTGCTGGCTATTGCCATCGTCGCATGCTCCACCGCCTGGCGCGAAAGGGCCAGAACCACAACTACTATCGGGGAGGCAACGCCCGAGAGCAACAGGCAAGAACAACAGGGACGTCGCCGCGTCACGATGCTGGAATCGCGTCAGCGCTTGGGTTGCTCGCGGCAGAATACGTCATAGACGGCGCCGATGACGGTGCGAGCTTCTTCGCTGGCGAGATTATAATAGATCGCCTTGCCATCGCGTCGCGTCGATACCAGTCCATCGGCACGCAATCGCGCCAGTTGCTGTGAAACGGTCGGCTGACGCAACGAGAGCATGTCTTCCAGTTCGCTCACCGACTTCTCGCCGTCGGCGAGGATGCACAAAATCATCAGCCGGCCTTCATGCGCCAGAGCCTTGAGAAATGCGCTGGCGCGCCTGGCGTTGCCAACCATGCGCTCGATTTGCTCCGTCCGGTCTTCGCTTTCGATATGCCGCATGTCCTGCATCTTCACAGACTACACGCTATCTTCTGGTGGTCGATCATGAATACCGTCTAACTGTGTTTCGCGCTCGCGCCGTCGCCATCGAGTTGTTTGATTAACACGCCAAGCAGGCCCCAGAAATTATCGTCGCCGGGATAGCCGCGAATGCGGCCGATTTCGCGGTCCTTGTCGACGAGTACGAACAGAGGCGTCAGCCGCTCGATCTGGATAAAGGCAAGATCGGCGGGCAGGGCGCGGTCGATATCGACCCGGCGCAGCGGCGCGCGCTTGCCCTCGTCGGTCTTGGGATAGATGGGAGCGATTTCGCGATCGAAGGCCGCGCACCAGACGCAGCCGGCCTGTTCGATCATGACCAACTCGGCGGCGTTCGCAGTCCGCAAAGTGACAAACATCGCGCTGAACAGGGCGATGCAGTAGAAATATTTCACCAAGCGTCGGAAGCCCGCCAAGGTTTTTCTCTTGTCGATAAAAGCAGGAAGAATGGGCGCAATCGAGCGCGCTGCTATATATCACTTTTGGCGAATATGTCGAAGCGATAGCTCTCGACGGCGAAGGCGGGCGTGATGAATTTCGATGTTTCGGCCGGCGGCGCTTTCATCGCGGGCCTGTTGTCCTTTGTCTCGCCCTGCGTTCTCCCGCTGGTGCCGCCCTATCTTGCGTATATGGGCGGCGTGTCGATCGCCGAACTGCGCGAGGAAGCCGGCGCTCCCGCCCGCATCGGCGCGCGCGGTCGGGTGCTGGCTGCGGCGATTTTCTTCGTTGCCGGGTTTTCGACGGTGTTCGTGGCGCTGGGCGCGACCGCGTCGTTTATTGGGCAGGCGGTCGGGGCCTGGCTCGGCTACCTTGGTTACGCCGCCGGCATCCTGATCGTGGCGATGGGACTGCATTTCCTCGGTGTGCTGCGGATTCCGTTGCTCGACCGCACGGCGCGGGTCGGCGTCGCCAATAAGCCGGCTGGGCTGCTGGGCGCTTATGTCATCGGCCTGGCCTTCGGCTTCGGCTGGTCGCCATGCGTCGGGCCGGTGCTGACCGCAATCCTGCTCATCGCGGGTGCGAGCGATAGTGCCGGCGAGGGCGCGCGGCTGCTGCTGATCTATTCGCTGGGCATCGGCGTGCCGTTTCTGATTGCGGCAGGTTTTGCCTCGGCCTTCATGCGGTGGAGCGCGCGCTTTCGCGCCAAACTCGGCCTGATCGAAAAGGCGATGGGCGCGTTTCTGGTCGTCGCCGGCGCGCTGATATTTACCGGCCAGATGCCGGCAATCGCATTCTGGCTGATCGAGACGTTTCCGGCCTTGGGCAAAATTGGCTAAAGGAGTTACCCAAACCGGAACGCCAGCAGATTATCGAACGAGCGCAGTTCGATCAGGATGCGGTGTAGGAGATTGGTGTCGCGGGTGGCGATGGCTTTCGGGATCAGGTCGAGACCGGCGCGCGCGCCGTCGACCAGCCTGCGGAATTCCGGGCTATTGTGCACCGTCGCATCGGCGATGCCATCGCAGCGGTCGAGCACGTAGCCGTAAATCGAGGCTTTGTTGGCGATGCCGAAACGGGTCTGCGATTTGGTCCAGTCGAGGTCGTTGTTGTTGTAGACCATCAACCCATCGGCGACGCCGTTGGCGTCTTTGACGCAGTCTGCCAGCACGACAATGCCGGCCGATTTGCGCAGTTGGTAAAGCTCGTCTCGGATAGCGGTCAGCGCCTGACCGGTGGCGTCGGCCCGGCCGGATTTGAGCATCATGTCGGCGGTGACCAGCCGCACGCCGACATCGACTATCACGGTGCCGTAAAGCGCGTTGCCGTCGAAAGCATCCGGCCGCTTGCTGGCGAAGCGCGCCGTCACGGCGCTCCAGGCGTCGCGGAGCCTGTCCAGCTCAAGCGAGGCCAAATCGACATTACCGTTGCGCAAGTAGCCGATAGCGACCCGGTTGTGTGATGCGGCGTCTTCGATCGCGGCGTTGAAATCGGCTAGATCGCCGGCCTGCGCCGCGCCCGCAGCCGTCAGCAATGTCGTTCCAAGGGACACTCCCAAGGCAAGTCCAAGAATGGGCCCAACAACGCGCCCAAAAACAGGCCGAAGGGCTGCGATACGTGCAAGGCTGACCGGCATGTATGTTCACCGTACTTTGAAACCGAGATGTCGGTCATTATGAGTATAAAGACTTGGGATGAGTAGAGAGACTTGGCCCCGGGTCGAATTGACTTGGTTCTGGCCGGTAGAGGCCAAGATGACGGGGCAAGACGACGGCACGCGCTACCTACGGCGGACAATCATGACCTTATCACGACGCCAGATGTTGCTGGGAGCCGCCGCCTCGACGGTACTGGGCGCATCCTGCGCCCATGCCGAGGACCCGATCCTGACCGACGACGGGCTCTACAAGGAGCCGTGGTTTCTCGAAAGCTTCCTCGAACTGCCGGAGGACCTCGAAGACGCCCGCAAGGCCGGCAAACGTTTCGTTGTGATGTGGGAGCTTAAGGGCTGCCCGTATTGCAAGGAGACCCATTTCGTCAATTTCGCACGGCACGATATTTCCGACTACGTGCGGTCGAATTTCGTCGTCCTGCAACTCAATATCATCGGCTCGCGCAAGGTTACCGATTTCGACGGCGAAGTGCTGGCGGAAAAGGACCTGGCCGCCAAGTACAACATCCGGTTCACCCCGACCTTTCAGTTCTTCGGCGAGCAGGCCGGCGCGCTGAAGGATCTTGCGCCGCAGAAGCGAGAAGTTGCCCGTGCGCCGGGGTATCTGCGGCCTAACGATTTCCTTGCCATGTTTCGCTACGTCCGCGTGAAAGCCTATCCGGACAAGAGCTTTCGCGATTTCGTCCGAGCCCTGCCGAGCTGAAATGCCCATGCCAGAGAGCGGGGCGATTGCAGAACCATATTCTTTATCTTGAATACGATTTGACCTCATCGCCGCCATGGTTATGGTCGGAATCGGGCGGGGCGCGTCTTGGGCGTCCCGCAGTCTAATTCCGGGAGGAGATTACCGATGCGACACCTGTCCCGTCGCGCAGCGCTGGCGCTTGGCGCCGGAAGCGCGGCCCTTAGCGTTCTTGGCTGGAGCGAGGGCGCGTCCGCAACGCCGAAGGCGGCGGCCGACGAGATCGCGAAGTTCACCGGCGGCAAAACCGCCGAGAAGGGCAAGATCGCCATCGAACTCCCGGAAATCGCGGAGAACGGCAACACCGTGCCGCTGTCGGTCGCGGTCGATGCGCCGATGACGGACGCTGACCATGTCAGCGAGGTGCTGGTGGTAGCGGAAGGTAACCCGAACCCCGGCGTCGCCACGTTCCACTTTTCGCCGCTGTCGGGCAAGGCCGAGGCCTCGACCCGTATCCGGCTCGCCACAACCCAGAACATCGTCGTGGTCGCCAAGACCTCGACCGGCAAGTTCTACACCGCGCAGAAGCTCGTGAAGGTCACCATTGGCGGCTGCGGCGGCTGATCGCGGCACCACCTTTCAGGCTTTACACCGATAACCTGCGTTTGGATTTTCAGGAGACGATCATGGCCGAAACGCCAAAAATCAGAGTGCCGAAGACCGCTAAGAAGGGCGAGGTGGTTGAGATCAAGACCCTGCTGCCGCACATCATGGAATCCGGCCAGCGCAAGGACAAAGACGGCAAGGTCATCCCGCGCAAGATCATCAACAAGTTCACAGCCGAGTTTAACGGCAAGCCGGTGTTCTCGACCTCCATGGAGCCGGCCATCGCGGCCAATCCCTACATGCAGTTTTTTGCCAAGGTCGATGAGAGCGGCACGTTCAAATTCACCTGGACCGACGACGACGGCACGGTCACCACCGCGGAACAACAGATTACCGTGGCCTGACACTCGATTGCCGCGCATGGCTGGGCGCGCGGACAACGATACGAAAGACAATGACGTTCGGGGAGGAATTCGGACATGCGTTTAGCACTTCTGGCGGGCGGCACCGCCGCCGTGGCGATAATGGTTGCCGGCGCTTTTGTCGTCGCAGGTACCTCATCCGCCGATGCGCAGGCCAAGAAGCCGCTGCCGCCACTGGAACTCAAGGGCGACGCCGCGGCGCGGCCGTGGAAGCGTTACGACAAGTGGCCGGCGCGCGATGAAAGCAAGTGGAGCACGCTCGCGACTGTGACTTCGCCGGCGGCGCCGAAGGAACCGCAGAAAATCACCGGACCGATCGAGGGCGACGCCGCCAACGGTGCCAAGCTGGTGGCCGATCGAACCCGTGGCGGGTCCTGTCTGGCCTGTCACGTCATGGGACCGGTCGGCGGCGCCAATCTGCCGGGCAATGTCGGCCCCGACCTCTCGGAAATCGGCAATGCCGGCCGCGAGGACGAGTGGCTGTATAACTACGTCTACGACGCGCGCGTCTACAATCCGGACACTGTGATGCCGCCGTGGGGCAGTCATGGTCTGTTCAAGGATTCGGAAATCCGCGACATCGTCGCGTTTCTCAAGACGCTGAAATCGCCGGTGGTGTTCAAGACCGCGCTCGACGATCCGAACAAGCGTCCCGCGCCGGTCGAGAAGCGCGAAAACCTCGACCCGATGGAAAATCCGGGTATGTGGACGGTCGACAAGGCGCAGGAGCTTTGGAAGCAGGCCAGCGCCGGTGGCAAGTCATGTGCGACGTGCCACAGCGATCCGGCGACATCGTTCAAGACGTGGGCGGCGTCGATGCCGAAATGGGAGCCGCGGCTGAATAAGGTGCTGGGCGTCGAGGAGTTCGTTACCCGCCATGCCGAAGCGACCACCGGAGCCAAATGGTTGATGGAGACCGACGACAACCGCGCGATGTCGGTCTATCTGCACTTCCTCTCTAACGGTGCGCCGATCGATGTCGACACCGCGAGTGCGCCGGCCAAGGCCGCGATTGCGCGCGGCAAAGCGCTGACCGAACGCAAGATTGGTGAACTCAATTTCGCCTGCACCGATTGTCACGGTAAATCCGCCAATCACTGGATTCGCGGGCAGTGGCTGGGCGAGTTGAAGGGCCAGTACGATCACTTCCCGACCTGGCGCACCAGCCTGTTGACGGTCTGGGACATCCGCCAGCGTTTCCAGTGGTGTCAGGTCAATATCCGCGCCAACGAACTGCCGCCCGATGCCAAGGAGTATGGTGATATTGAGCTCTATCTGGCGTCCGTCAACGAGGGCCTGAAGGAGAGCGTGCCGGGCATCCGGCACTAGCGGGATCGCGACGCCCTTGGCGAAAAAAGAAGGCCGCCTCACTGGAGACGGCCTTCGTCAGAGACTATTCGGACCGCCTTAGTGGTCCCGAATGTAAGCCTTCGAATAAGTCGCATCCTTGCCAGGTAGGTTGCTGTAGCGACCCGGATCGTGCCTTGGGATACCCGGTGTGTAATAGCCGTCGGCGGTGACGTGATGGTGATGGTGCCGCTTGACTTTGGCATGATGTTTATGCGTTCCCGCCCAAGCGGTTCCGCTTAGTAGCGCGGTGGACAAGATAGCGATGACAAAAACTTTCATGTGTTCCTCCACGATGAATTGTGACGACAACCCGCGATGCATGTAACCGTTCCCTTTGCCTTCTCATCGGAGGAGAGGTCCCTCGACATGACGGGGCAAACGGTTTCCATCCGCGTTTTCCGGCGGGATGAGTTGAGGATCCCATGATCACGCGCCGCGAAATGCTTCAGGTGAGCGCAGCGACTGCCGCACTTGGCATTGGTGCGGCGGGCGGCCTGACGCGGGCTTTCGCACAGCAGAGACTGACGCAAGGGGAACTCACGAAGTTCGATGCGCTCGGCAACGTCACGCTGCTGCACATCACCGACATTCACGGTCAGTTGATGCCGGTCTATTTCCGCGAGCCCTCGGTCAATCTCGGCGTCGGGCAGGCGAAGGGGTTGCCGCCGCATCTCACCGGAATCGATTTCCTGACCCATTTCGGTATCGCGCCGAAGTCGGCTGCGGCTTACGCAATGACCGATCAGGATTTTACGTCGCTCGCCGCAAGCTACGGCAAGATTGGCGGCCTCGATCGCCTCGCCACTGTGGTGGCGCAAGTGCGCGCCGAGCGCGACGGCAAAGTGCTGCTGCTTGACGGCGGCGACACCTGGCAGGGTTCACTCGGTGCCAATAGTACCAAGGGTCAGGACATGGTCGACTGCATGGCCTTGCTCAAGCCCGACGCCATGACAGGCCATTGGGAATTCACCTATGGCGAGGCCCGCGTTCAGGAACTCGTCAAGTCGCTCGATTTCCCGTTCCTCGCCCTCAACATCCGCGACACCGAATGGAACGAGCCGGTGTTCGAAGCCTTCAAGATGGTCGAGAGGGGCGGCGTCAAGATCGCCGTGCTCGGGCAGGCGTTTCCCTATACGCCGGTTGCCAATCCGCGCTGGATGATGCCGACATGGTCGTTCGGTATCCGCGAGGAGGACGTGCGCGCCACGGTGGAGAAGGCCCGCAAGGCGGGTGCGCAACTCGTCGTGCTGCTGTCGCATAACGGCTTCGACGTCGATCGCAAGCTGGCGTCGCGTGTTTCAGGTATCGACGTCATTCTGACCGGCCACACCCACGACGCGTTGCCGGAAGCTGTGCAAGTCGGCAAGACACTGCTGATCGCGTCGGGCAGTCATGGCAAGTTCGTCTCGCGTCTCGATCTCGACGTGCAGGGCGGCGAGGTCAAATCCTATCGTTACAAATTGATCCCGCTGTTCGCAGATGTCATCAAGCCGAACGAGGCAATGACCGCCGCCGTCGACAAAGCGCGCGCGCCGTACATCAAGGAATTGTCGCGCGTGGTCGGTCATGCGGAGTCGTTGCTCTACCGGCGCGGAAATTTCAACGGCACCTTCGACGACCTGATCTGCGCCGCGCTGTTGAAAGAACGCGACGCGGAGATCGCGCTGTCGCCGGGCTTCCGCTGGGGCACCAGCGTGTTGCCGGGCGCGCCGATCACGATGGAGGACATCCACAACGCCACCGCGATCACGTATCCGCAGGTCTACCGCCTGCCGATGACCGGCGCGCGGCTCAAGGATGTGCTGGAAGATGTTGCCGACAATCTGTTCAATCCCGATCCTTATTACCAGCAGGGCGGCGACATGGTCCGCTGTGGCGGGCTCGGCTATGCGATCGACGTGTCGAAGCCGATCGGTCAGCGCATTTCCAACATGACATTGCTGAAAACCGGGCAGGCCATCGACCCGGCGCGCGAATACGTCATTGCCGGCTGGGCCAGCGTCAACGAAGGCACCCAAGGGCCGAATATCTGGGACGTCGTCGAGCATTACGTCTCGGCCGAGAAGACGGTTCGGGTCGCCCCGAACGCCAGCGTCAAGATTTCGGGCATTTAGCCTGCGCGGACCGGTCAAACATTCTTAGATTGAGTACCAAGGCACCTGAATAATTCTGTTTTTCTCTGTGTACAGGGAATATTTCAGTTACATTCAATATTTAGAATGTGATAGATAGAGCTTCCACTGGCATCCGCCGGAGAAGCAGATGACTGACGGATCGAAGACTGAGGGGCCGAAAAAAACGCGCACGACGCGCCGGCACTTTCTGGCAGGCGCGGCGGGTCTCGCCGCAGCCGGCGCGGCGACGCGGGTACGCGCCGACGACAAGAACCTGCCGCCGAATGTCGCCCCATGGAGCAAGAGTCTCGGCGACGGGGTCGCGGTGCGGCCTTACGGTCATCCGTCGGAGTTCGAGAAGAACGTCATCCGCCGCGACGTGCAATGGCTCACGGCGAGCCGCGAGTCGTCGGTCAGCTTTACGCCGCTGCACGAACTCGACGGCATCATCACGCCGAACGGTCTGTGCTTCGAGCGTCATCACGGCGGCATCGCCGAAGTCGACCCGAACGATTACCGGCTGATGATCCATGGCATGGTCGACAGACCGCTGATCTTCACGCTCGAAGACCTCAAACGTCTGCCGCGCGTCAATAAAATCTATTTTCTCGAATGCGCCGCCAATTCCGGCATGGAGTGGCGTGGCGCCCAGCTCAATGGCTGCCAGTACACGCACGGGATGATTCACACGGTGCAATATACCGGCATTCCGCTAAAGCTGTTGCTGGAGCAGGCCGGCGTGAAACCAGCCGGAAAGTGGTTGTTGTGCGAAGGCAGTGATGCTGCCGCACTCGACCGCTCGCTGCCGCTGGAGAAGGCGCTGGACGATTGCCTCGTTGCCTATCGCATGAACGGTGAAATGCTGCGTCCGGAGCAGGGCTATCCCGTGCGTCTCGTGGTGCCGGGCTGGCAGGGCAACATGTGGATCAAGTGGCTGCGCCGCATCGAGGTCGGCGATCGGCCCTGGTATACGCGCGAGGAGACGGCCAAGTACACCGACCTGATGGAGAACGGCAAAGCGCGAAAGTTCACTTTCGTGATGGATGCGAAGTCGGTGATCACCTCGCCATCGCCGCAAGCTCCGGTGAAGCGCAAGGGGTTTCAGGTGATTTCGGGAATGGCATGGTCCGGACGCGGCAAGGTCAAACGTGTCGATGTTTCGCTCGACGGCGGCCGCAATTGGCGCGAGGCCCGGATCGACGGGCCGGTGCTGGATAAGGCGCCGGTGCGTTTTTATGTCGAAACCGAATGGAACGGCGAACCGTGGCTGCTGCAATCGCGCGCCATCGACGACACCGGCTACGTGCAGCCGTCGAAAGATGCCTTGCGCAAAATTCGTGGCGTCAATTCGATCTATCACAACAACGGCATCCAGACCTGGGCGCTCAAGACCAGCGGGGAGGTCGAGAATGTCGAGGTGGGGTAGGGATTTTTGGCTGAGCACAGCGTCAAACTCCGCTCATTCCCGCGCAAGCGGGAATCCAGAAACGGTTCGGCGAAGCGCGTGCGTTGTCGCCCTAGGTCCCCGCTTTCGCGGGGACGAGCGGTTGGGGAAGCGTATTGCCCTCTCGCTGGCGCTGTTATTTGTACTCGCCGCGCCCGTACTCGCGGAGAGCGCCAAACCGCACAACTACGGCATCGGCACGCGTGCCACAGCGGAGCAGATCGCCGGCTGGGATATCGACGTGCGGCCTGACGGAGTGGGCGCGCCTCCCGGCCATGGCTCGGTGAAAGACGGCGAAGCAATCTATCTCGAACGCTGCGCGGCGTGTCATGGCGAATTCGGCGAAAGTGCCGGGCGCTGGCCGCAACTGGCGCAAGGCAAGGGAACGCTGGCCTCGAACGATCCGGTCAAGACCGTCGGTTCTTACTTTCCCTATCTCTCCAGCGTGTTCGATTATATCCGCCGCGCCATGCCGTTCGGCGATGCGCAGTCGCTGACCAATGACGAGCTTTATGCGGTCACGGCGTACGTGCTCAACCTCAACGACATCGTCGATGACAAATTCGTGCTGTCGAAGGAGACCTGGGACAAGGTGAAGATGCCGAACGCAAACGGCTTCTACGACGATGACCGCGAGACCGCCGAGAAAGCGTTCTGGAATCCGAACCCGTGCATGTCGGATTGCAGGGCGCCGGTGAAGATCACCGGCCACGCCGCCGTGATCGACGTGACGCCGGAGGAAGCCGGCGCGAATGACAAACCGCCAAGGAAGGGCGGGGTGGAGTAGCGCCCCTCGTGTCCCGGGCGCATTGCGGTGCGCAGTACCGCAATGCAGAACCGGGACCCAGCTTTCTTGCAGTCTTAGCTAGGCCCCGGATCAACGTCGCACCACTGCGCAAGCGCTCCGTGCTGCGCCGCGTCCGGGGAAAGCGGATCGCTTTTGCCTCTCACCCTCATTTCCCTTATGACCTTGTCCCGAAACCATTCAGCCGGGATTTGAAATGACCAAGCTCAATCTCTCCGTCGCCGTCGGCTCCTATGATCGCACCCGCGCGCTGGTCGACGGCTCGGTGCAGATCGACGGCGTCAACCCGGTCTGCATGACGCTTTCGCCGGAGGAAATTTTCTTCCGCGCCTTTCGCCATGCTGAATTCGACATCTGCGAATTGTCGTTGTCGAGTTTTACGGTCAAGACCGCGCAAGGCGGCGGACCTTACGTCGGCGTGCCGGCCTTCGTGTCGCGCGCATTCCGCCACACTTCGATTTATGTGCGCACCGACCGGATCAAGAAGCCGGAAGACCTCAAGGGCAAGCGCGTCGGATTGCCGGAATGGCAACTGACCGCGCATGTCTGGGCGCGCTCGATGCTGGAGGACGACTACGGCGTCAAGCCGTCCGACATCCAATGGGTGCGCGGCGGCATCGAGGATGCTGATCGGCCGGAAAAGATTGCGATCAAGCTGCCCGATAATGTGAAGATGGAAGCGGCGCCCGCCGGCAAATCCATCTCCGCTCTGCTGCGTGACGGTGAGATTGACGGCTACATCGCGCCGCGCCCGCCATCGCTGCCGAGGAACACGCCGAATGTCGGCTGGCTGTTTCCCGATCCGGTCGCCGCCGCTCAGGATTATTTCAAGCGCACCGGCATCTTCCCGATCATGCATCTCGTCGGCGTGCGGCGCACGCTCGCCGAACAGCATCCATGGCTGCCGGGCGCGGTGTTCAAGGCATTTGAGCAGTCGAAGGCCGCGGCGCTCGATCTACTCAGCGATACGTCGGCGACCAAGGTGACGCTGCCCTTCGTCGAGGAACGGCTGACCGAGGCGCGGGCCCTGATGGGCGAGGACTTCTGGTCATATGGCCTGAATGCGAACCGCAAGACGCTGGAAAGTTTTCTGCGCCAGCACCACCGCGAGGGCCTGTCGTCCCGGCTGGTGACGCCGGACGAGCTGTTCCACCCCGGCACGCATGAGAGTTTCAAACTTTAACTCACGGTGAAGTCGTCATGACAAACATCAAGGTACTGAGCGGCGGCGCACCCAAGGAAGTCTTCTTGCGGTTGACGCCTCTGTTTGAAAAGCAGTCCGGCCACAAAGTGGAATTCTCATTCGCCGTTATGTCGGCGCTGCGGGAACGGATAGCGGGCGGCGAGAAGGCTGATGTGCTGGTCATGCCGACCAACATTCTTGACGACTACCAGCAAAAGGGTGTCGCGCTCGCGCAACACCGCGCAGTGCTCGGCTTGGTCAGCATCAATGCGGTGGTGCGCACCGGCGCACCGATGCCCGATCTATCGACACCGGACAAGGTCAAGCAGGTCCTGCTCAACAGCCGCGCCGCTGCGATGGCGACGCCCGGCGCGACGCCGAGCGGCACGCATATGGGCAAGCTCATCGAGAAGTTCGGTATCCAAAATGAAATGAAAGCCAGAGTCATCCATCGTCCCGCGCTCGAAGGCGGCGTGCAACTGATTGCCGGCGGGCAGGCGGACATCGGCTTCTACCCCAAGAGCGAAGTCATCAACACGGATGGCTTAAGTCTCGTAGGGCCGCTGCCAGCCGACATTCAACTCACGACGATCTACGGCGCCGCCGTGACGACGGCCAGCGCCGCGCCGGATACGGCCGGTTCTCTCATCACGTTCGTTACCGAGGCGCAAAACCGCGCCGCTTGGGCGCACGCCGGCTTCGATCCGCCGAACGGCTAATTCAGCGTCTCTTGATGCTGTCGAGGCCGCCGAGCCGGCCGACCAGCGCGTTGGCGCCGATCGCGAGAACGAACAGCACGATCAGCATGGCGTACATGCGCGGCATGTCGAACGTCGAATAGGCGTTGATGATCAGAAAGCCGATGCCCTTGTTGGAGAGCTTGGTTTCAGCCAACAGCGTACCGATCAGCCCGACGCCGAGACCGAGCCGCACGCCGTTTATGATCGGATGGCGCATCGCCGGCAGGTAGATCTTGAAGATCATCTGCGCGGTCGAGACGCGGAAGCTTTTGCCGACCCGGATCAGCACCGTGTCGATCTGGCGCATGCCGGCGGCGACTGACAACGCGATGGGAAAGAAGCATGACAGGGTACCCAGAGCGATCTTGGACCCGGGGCCGACGCCGAACCACATGATCATGATCGGGAAAAAGATGATCTTGGGGGTGGGGCCGAGGTAATAGAGGTAGGACTCGAATGCCTTCGCCAGAAATCGATTGGCGCCGAGCGCAAGGCCGACGACAAGACCGAGGCCGCCACCGATGGCCAGGGCGACTGCGATTTCGCCAGCGGTGACGGCGAGGTTGAAATAGAACTCGCCGTGCGTCAGCAGGTCGAGCAGTGCGCGGCCAATGGCGATCAGCGACGGCACCACGTCGCGATACAGCCAGCCGGAATGCGACAGGAATTCCCACACCGCCAGCACGCCAAGAATGATGGCGACGCGCAACAGCGTCACCGGGCTTAATCCCAGTGTCGGCGCTCGCGTCTGTTTTAGTCGGCCCGTGTCAGCCATCGTTCCGCCTTTTCCAGGACCATGAAGAACAGGACGCTCACCAATATGACGAAGCAGATCGCGGCATAGGTGCCGGGCAGGTCGTAGCGTTCGGCAAGCTCGTTGATGAGCTGGCCAAGGCCGCCAAAATTGATCAGGAACTCGACCCCGACGATGTTGATCAGCGCGAAGATCAAGCCCAGCCGGATGCCGACGAAGATGTCCGGCAGCGCCGCCGGAAACAAAATTTTCCAGAACTGCTGTGACGACGTCAGGTTGAAGCTGCGGCCGACATTGACCAGCACCTTGCGCGTGCCGGATATGCCTTCCAGCGTCTTGAGGATCACCGGCGGCAGCGCCGCGACGAAACCCATCATGATGATGGTCCAGGCATTGCGGCCGAAGATGACGAGGAACAGCGGATAACACAGCACCACCGGCGCCGAGGCGAGCGCCGCGACCCAGGTTTCGCAAGCCTGCTGCAACAGCTTGAAGCGGTGCATCAGCACGCCGCCGGCGACGCCGAACACCGTCAGCATAACGCCGGCGGTCAGGCATTCGGCCAGCGTCATGCCGAAGCGGCGCAGCACGTGTTCTTCGACGATGACACGCGGGAAGCTTGCGAGGATTTCGGAGGGCGGCGGAATGACGAAACGATTGAGCACGCCGGTCTGCACCAGCATTTCCATTAGCAGGAAGAACCCGACAACGGTCGCGATCCCGGTCAGCGCCGGAAGGGCGTTGGTCAGGCCAAAGCGCCGGCGGGGAGTGGTCGCGGCCACGGTCATGGCGAGGTACCGCTTTGATGCAGCGCGTGATCTTCTTCGTCGCGCATGCCGCGGCTGGCTTCCTCGCGCAGGTCGGCCCAAATCTGGGCGACATAGCGTCCGAACGCTTCGCTTCCGACGATTTCGGACGTGCGCGGGCGCGGCAGGTCGATGTCGACGATGCGCTTCACCTTGCCCGGCCGATAGGTCATCACCAGGATACGGTCCGACATCTGCACCGCTTCGGTGATATTGTGGGTGATCAGCAGCGTTGTCTGCTTCAGCTCCTGCTGGATTTGCAGCACCTTGTCGCCGAGCAACAGGCGCGTCTGCTCGTCGAGCGCGGCGAAGGGTTCATCCATGAGCAGAATCTTCGGCTCGGAAGCGAGCGTGCGCGCCAACGACACGCGCTGGCGCATGCCGCCGGACAGCTCGGTCGGGTAACGTTTGTCGAAGCCGTCGAGGCCGACCAGCTTGATAAAATGCCGCGCGCGCTCGATGCGTTCCGCTTTGGCCATGCCGGTCAGTTCAAGCGGGAAGGCGACGTTGTCGGTCACCGTGCGCCAAGGGAAGGTAGATTCTTCCTGGAACACCATGCCGATCGATTTGTGTGGGCCGTTGATCGTCTCGCCACCAACGCTGACGACGCCGGAGGTATGGCCGAGCAGCCCGCCGATGACGTTGAACACGGTCGACTTGCCACAACCTGACGGGCCGATGATCGACAGGAATTCACCGGGGCGAACATCGAAGGTCACGTGATCGACCGCTATGATCGGACCTTCGGCGGTGTCAAAGCGCACGACGACATCGTCCACCTTGAGGATGGCATCTTTCGTGGCAACAGGCGCGGGTGACGTCATCGCTCGGGTTCGCTTTATTTGTTTTGAGGGGCTGAGGTCATCGAGGTGCTGGCGCCGCCGGCATAACCGGGCTCGACGCGCACATCGATGACGGCAATGCCGCCGGCCTCGACGACGGCGATGGCTTTCGCGAATACGTCCGGCATGTCGGCGATCTTCTCGACCGGGCCGAAACCGTGCGCACCTTGCGCCTGCGCCATGGCGGCGAGGTCGATGTCGGGCTCGGAAATGCGCTGGCCGATCCAGCGGTTCTCGACCGGCCGGTTGCGCATGCGCGCGACCCGCTCCTGATGCAGTTCGTCGTTGAAGAACGAACGGTTATTAGCGACCACGATCAACAGCGGAATGCCGTAATGCACTGCCGTCCAGAGCGATGTCACGCCCATCAGGAAATCGCCGTCGCCGCAGACCGCGACCGGCAGCCGACCCGTCCCTTTAAGCGCCAGCGCCGCGCCGACCGAGATACCGGGGCCGCCGCCGATACCGCCGCCGCCATCGGAGCCGAGATAATCGAGCGGGTGGCGCAGCGGCCAGCTTGCGCCGTTCCACGACAGCGACAGATGGGTGAGGGTGGTCGGCCGGTCGCCGACCGCGCGACGCAAGGCGTCGGCCATGTGATCGACGGTGATCTTGTCGCCGGCGAGTTTGGGAAATTCGTGGGACGCATTGGGCAGCGCGCGCGGCGTGCCGGCCCCAAGCGCCGTGAGCAGCGCCGGCACCGCGACGTCCGGTTCGCAATCGATCATCACGTCGACCGGCGGCAGGCCCTGATAGTCCATGCTCCAGCCGTTGTGCAGCCGATGGTCGAGCGACACCTGCACGACCTTGGCGGCGATGGCGCCGCCAGCGCTCTTGAAGGTGCCGGCTATGTCGAGCCAGTCGAGGCTCAAGATAACGTCGGCTTTGCGCAACGCCTCGACTGCTTGCGGCGCCAGCGCGATGACGCCGGGCGCGCCCGCGTGCAGCGCGTGGTCGGTCGGAAAAGCCGCGGCGACTTTGAGATCGGTCACGACGCGCGCGCCCAGGCGTTCGGCCAGCGCAACGCGCGCGTCCCAGGCCTCGACGCTGCGCGAGACGCGGCCAGCGAGGATGACGGGATTGTTCGCCGCGCGCAGAAGGTCGGCGGCGGCCGCAACCGCTTGCGGATCGGCGGCGCTGGTAACCTTGGGCATGAAGCGTTGGCCATCGATGGCGGCCACCGGCGCGGCGAGCTTCTGCTCCTGCACGTCGACATCGAGGTTGACGTAAGTCGGCCCGCGCGGCGCGGTGTTGGCGATCCACGTGGCGCGCAGTACCGCCTCACGCGCGGCGACGGGAGAACCCGGCTGGTCGTCCCATTTGGTATAGCCGCGGATCAGCGCGCCCTGATCGCGCGCGGTATGAATCCATTCGATCCACGGCCGCCGCTTGGCGGCATCGTTCGGCCCCGTGGCGCCAAGAATGAGCATCGGCATCCGATCGCACCAGGCGTTGAAGATCGCCATGGTGGCGTGCATGAGCCCGACATTGGAATGCACGGCTGCCGCCATCGCCTTGCTGGTGACCTTGGCATAGCCATGCGCGATGGCGACCGCGCTTTCCTCATGCAGGCACAGCAGCATTTGCGGCTGCGCGTTGCCGAGATAGTTGACCAGGCTGTCGTGCAGGCCGCGATAGCTAGCGCCGGGATTGAGCGCGACATAGGGAATGTCGAGGGCGCGGATCGCATCGGCGATGACGTCGCTGCCGAAGGCGGCGGCGTTGACGCCGGCCGGAACGGGACGGTCAACCGCTGCCGTATCGGCTATCGTTTTTGCGGAAATCTTCTGCGGCATGCGGTTGGTCTTCCAGACGGTCGTGCCCCACGACCGCGGCGGTCGCTTGAAGGCCGGTTTGCCGGACGTTTCTCCCTGTCTTTCGCGCCTGTCAAAGTGGCGTCGTTATACGTTGGCTCGCACTATAAGGTGCGGCTCCAACGGGTCATAGCCAATAAATCCACCGCGCGTTTTTGTTGACGATGCCAAAATCCGACACGCATTCAGGATGCCTGACGCAAACGCGCGAGCAACTTCAAACCCGCGTAGCCATCGACCGGTTGCATGCCGACGCTCCTCTGGAATGCGCCGATCGCCTTGACGGTATCGCTGCCGGTGCGTCCATCGACGCCGTCGGTCTTGAACCCGCGTTGATTGAGCCGGCGCTGGATTTCCTTGACCTCGTCAATCGTCGGCACGCGCTCGCCGCCGGGGAACTGGTGCCGGAAGGGACCGTCGCCCCTGATCAAGTCGCCGAGATGTAGAAGCGCCAGCGTATAGTTCGACGACGGATTGTAGGAATAGACGCTGCGGAAATTCTGGCCGACCAGGAACGCCGGCCCGCCGGCGACGGGAATCCACAACTTCACATTGTCGCGCGGGCGCACGAAGGCCGCGCCGTCGGCGCGCCGGACGCCGTGTTCGGCCCAGGTTTCGTAAGCGCGCATGGTGCGATTGTCGGCGTAATGCGCCGCTCCGGACGGCACCGTCACCTCGCAGCCCCAGGCTTCGCCGCGCCGGTACTTGCCGCGCTCAACGAGATAGCGCGCGGTGCCGGCAAGCGAGTCATCCGGCCTGCCGAACGGGTTGGCGCGGCCGTCACGGTCGTAGTCGGTGCCCAGATGAAGCCAGACCTCCGGCATCCACTGTGTATGGCCCATCGCGCCGGCCCACGAACCGATCATGGTGGAAGGCTGCGCCCAGCCGCGATCGATGATCTTGAGCGCGTTGATCAGTTCGGCTTCCCAATAGCGACGGCGGCGCGGTTCGCCCCAGGCGAGCGCCGCCAGCGCCGGTATGACCGGCCTCATGTACTTCGGATTGTCGATGACGTCGCCGAACGAGGACTCCATACCCCACAGTCCGAGCAGCACATAACGATCGACGCCGTAATCGCGCTCGATATGCGCGAGCAAATCGGTATTCT
The DNA here is from genome assembly GCA_041691675.1 of Hyphomicrobiales bacterium. Lineage (GTDB taxonomy): Bacteria > Pseudomonadota > Alphaproteobacteria > Rhizobiales > Xanthobacteraceae > Pseudolabrys. The sequence continues at coordinate 37,479 of JBEPUC010000029.1, forward strand.
CCCGGGCGCGTTCCTTGCCGGTGATGACGCGCCAGTCCGAGCAGCGCCGGTTGATGTATTGCCAGGTCTGTTCGGTGAACTCCGGCTGCTTGCGTTGCAGCGCGTAGACATCCGTGTCTGGCGTTACCGAAACCATCACCCGATCGTAGGTGTGAGGCGACACGCCGCGGTCCAGCGCGTGAGCCCGGAAGCTGGCGACCCAATGCGTGAACGAAGCCGGCGGATTCGCCAGCGCGGTTGCGCTGAAAGCGAGAGTCGACACAGCGCTCAATGCACCGCCGATCAGGGTGCGGCGGGACAGCGGCGAAGAAAGGGAAGGGATGACGTCGATTCTGTGCATGGCGCGCAGTCTAGCGGCGATCCTCGGCCAGACAATGCGCGTGAAATGTGGCGCGCCGCCGCAGCGTTTGAGGCGGGAACCCGGAACCGGTTAGTCATTACCGTGCGACGACCTGTGACGCCGCTTGTGTGGCTGCCAATGTTTGCGCGATTTCGTGGGCTCGGGCGCGATAATCTGGATGCTTGGCGGCGAGGGTCTGGCCTTGGCGCGTGTCGGTCGTGGCGGCACCAGTTCCGCAGGTTTTGTCTCAAGCGCTTTGGCTTCGGCCTGTGTCGCCGGATGCAAGATGACCGGCGGCTTGTCCGGAACCGCGGGCACGGCATCGCCCGGCCTGATCTCGGTGCCGCGGCCGCCGATCTGCTTCTCGTAAGCCAATACCAACGACATATACGGATTGACCCAGACCCAGCCGGCTTTGGTCATGACCTGCATGTTGAAATGCAGATGATACGATGTGCCGTTCTCGTAATCGCCCCAGGTCGCCACCTTGCCGATGATCTCGCCCTCGCTGACCCGCCGGCCCGTGATCAGGCCATCGGCGTCCATGAACTTCGGGTTCATGTGCAGATAGCGAAAGCGCACGAACTCGTTCGGCGTGTTGATGACGAGCCATGCGCCGAGATTACCGGGCGCACGCCAGATCAGCCCATCGCGCACCGCAGCGACAGAATGTTGATATGGCTCGCACCGGTCCGCGCCTTCGTTGTTCAACACGCAATTGCCGGGACGGATGTCCTCACCCTGATGGCCGGAGCCGCCCGGACACTGGCCGACCTGGAAGTCGCGCCGTTCACAGAAATTGTCGCGCCATGGGTAGGTGAAATTCACCGCCGCTGCCTCGTCGAACACCAGCGGAATGCCGTTGACCTTGCAGGTGTAAAGCGCGCCCTTGCGGCCGAGCCGTCCGGTATGGCCGCTCTTGTAGCAGTCGCCCCATGGCATGAAGGATTGCGATTTCACGTAGGCCGGCGCATTGGCGATGGGAAAACGCATCTCGGCGTAGACGTGACGGTCGGCGCGGCCCGGCATTTTCTTCCAGCCCGAACTGGGAATGAGATCGCCCGGGCCATAATACGTGAAGTCGGACGATGCCTGCGGTTCACTCAGATCGAGGCGCGGCGCGGCATTGGTCTGCGGCGTGCCGCCGGCCGTGTGCAGCATGCGCAGGAATTTGGCGGCGATTGGATCGGCCTCCCGGCACGCCAGATATCTCTTCGACGGCCGCCGGTCATAACACTGGATCGAGACGATATAGGGCACGCCGAAACGTTCGAACACGTAGCGCACATGCGCGTCACGCAGAATGCGCTTGATGCCGGGGAAGGCGTCTTTGAGGTCCTTGACCGGGAACACTTCCTGATGATCCGGCCCATCAAGATCGTAGGTGAAGCCGGCGCCGGTGATCTCGATTTCGACAGGCTTCTTCTTGTAGGTGGTGACGAAGCCACCGCCATCGGCGTCGAGCGTAAACGTACCGGTGTAGCCGGCCGGGCCGGGAAGGAAATATCGGGTCGGATGGAACGGCCCGAAATATTTGTCGTCGGTCGTAGTTTCGGGCTTGCCGGCCGCGGCATCGGCCCGGAATGCATCGATGTCGATCGGGAGCAGTACAGGCACGCTGCTCTTGCCGATGTCCGTAAAGCGCTTGCCGGTGTCGGCATTCAGCCGCGCGAATTCCTCGGCCGGCGCGCCGCTGCCGGCTCCAACGATCGACGCTTTGGCCGCCTGCCAATCGACGTTCGCTATCGTGACGCGGGGGGCTTCGATATCGGCCGCGGCCGCGGTGCTGGCGATCAGCAGGGCAGCACTGACGACGGCCGGCAATCTCAATTCAAGCCCCTTGAATGCTGCGACGCTCGGTTAGACGGCCAAGACTACCGGCATCGCACCGCACCGGACAAGGGCGGGAACTCCATTGGCTGTGCATCCGGCGTACTGGCACGCCGATTGTGGGCGCGACCGGGATGAAACGAGAAATCGTCAGTCTTTGGCGCGCTCGACATAGGCGCCGTCGGTGGTCATCACCACGACGCGGGTGCCGGCGACGACGTGGGTCGGCACCATGGTGCGCACGCCGTTTGACAGGATGGCCGGCTTGAACGAGCCGGAGGCCGTCTGGCCCTTCATCGCGGGCTCGGTCTCGGTGATTTCCAGCGTCACCTTTTGCGGGATCTCGATCGAGATGGCGTTACCTTCGTGCATCGAGAGCTGCGCCTTCATGCCTTCCTGCAAATAGGGCGCGGCGTCGCCGACGATGTCGGCCGGCAACTGGACCTGGTCGTAGGTGACGTCATTCATGAAGTGGAAGCCTTCGCCGTCCTGATAGAGGTAGGAGTACTCGACCTCTTCGACATGGGCGCGCTCGACCTGATCGGTGGTCTTGTAGCGCATCTGGGTCTTCACGCCGTCGGAAATCCGGCGCATATCGATCTGCGTGGTGGGCGTGCCCTTGCCGGGGTGGAAGCTTTCCGCGTTCAGGACGACACAGAGTTTGCCGTCGAGATCGACGATATTGCCCTTGCGGATTTGGCTGGCGATGACCTTCACGTTTTCGATCCTCAACTATCTGGCGGGCCCCGTTTTTGGGGCCGGATTCGGGCCGCACCATAGCGATCTTCGTGGCCGATGCCAGCCTTTCCAGCCCGGTTCCCGGTCGCGGTAAATGGCCCCAAACGACCTTTCGTTCTGGCTGCCGGGCCGTCACGCCGCGCGCAGGCCCCATTTGCTGGCCCGGGGCCGCATCGCTGCCGCCCTGCGGGCATGGTTTGCCGGGACCGGCTTTCTCGAGGTCGAGACCGCCACGCTCCAGGTCTCGCCCGGCAACGAGACCCATCTGCATGCCTTCGCCACCGACCTGATCGGCCCCGATACGGTGCGCCATCCGCTCTATCTACGGACCTCGCCGGAATTTGCCTGCAAGAAGCTATTGGCCGCCGGCGAAACCCGGATTTTCGACTTCGCCCGGGTATTCCGGAACCGCGAGCGCGGCGCGCTGCATCACCCGGAATTCACGCTCCTCGAATGGTATCGGGCGAACGAGTCCTACGAGGCGCTGATGGACGATTGTGCCGCGGTCCTGGCGACGGCGGCGCGAGCGGCTTGCGTGACCCAATTCGCGTTCCGGGGGCGAACCGTCGATCCGTTTGCCGCGCCTGAGCGGCTGACGGTTGCCGAGGCTTTCGCCCGCGATGCCGGCATCGACCTGCTGGCGACCGTGACGAGCGGCAGGGGCGACCGCGACGCGTTGGCGCAAGCCGCCGCCAAGGCCGGGGTGGCGACCGCTGCCGACGATACCTGGGGCGACATTTTCAGCCGCATTCTGGCGGAGCGGATCGAACCGAACCTCGGCAATGGCCGCGCCACAATCCTGTACGAGTATCCGCTGCCGCAGGCGGCATTGGCGCGGGCCAAAAGCGGCAGCGACAAGGTCGCCGAGCGTTTCGAGCTTTATGCCTGCGGCGTCGAACTCGGCAATGCGTTCGGTGAATTGACCGACCTTACCGAGCAGGCCAAACGTTTTGCGGCGGCCATGGACGAGAAAGAGCGTATTCATGGCGAGCGCTATCCGGTCGATGAGGACTTCCTCGATGCACTGGCGCAGATGCCGGAAGCTTCGGGGATTGCGCTCGGTTTCGACCGGCTGGTGATGCTGGCGACGGGTGCTCAAAGCATCGAGCAGGTGATATGGACGCCGGTCACCGGTGCATAGGCGTGGATTGTTTTTCCGTCATGGCCGGGCTTGTCCCGGTCATCCACGCCTTACTTAGTTTAAATGAAGAAAGACGTGGATGCCCGGCACAAGGCCGGGCATGACGGCGGATAGGCTGATCATGACATCGAAGAATCAAACCTTGCGCACAGCGGCACAACTCGTCGAGCGAGATTTCGCGCCGCGCGAAAGCTTGGAGACGCTAGCAGAGGTTGCCGCTCGCTATGCCGTCGCGCTGCCGCCAACGTTGGCCGTGCTGATCGACCGTAACGACCCTCACGATCCGATCGCGCGCCAGTTTGTGCCGCAGTCCGCCGAACTCGACAGCCAGCCGCAAGAACTGGCCGATCCGATCGGCGACGACGCCCATTCGCCGGTCGAGGGTATCGTTCATCGCTATCCCGACCGCGTGTTGTTGAAGCTTACCCACGTCTGCGCGGTCTATTGCCGGTTCTGCTTCCGTCGCGAAATGGTCGGGCCGGACAAGCCCAATGCCAAATCGAATGCATTGTCGGCCGCCGCTCTTGCTGCCGCGCTCGATTACATCCGCGCGCATGGCGAGATCTGGGAGGTGATCCTGACCGGCGGCGATCCGCTGGTGCTGTCGGCGCGCCGGCTGCGCGCGGTGATGAAAGCCTTGGGCGCAATCGATCACGTCAAGGTGGTGCGCATCCATACACGCGTCCCGATTGCCGATCCGGCGCGTGTCACGCCGGAACTGGTGCGGGCGCTCAGGATCGATGGCAAGGCCACTTACGTCGCAATCCACGTCAACCACGCCCGCGAGCTGTCGGCTCAAGCGCGGATCGCCGTGGCGCGTCTGGCCGATGCCGGCATTCCCCTCCTGTCACAGACCGTGCTGATTGCCGGTGTGAACGATTCCGCGCAAACGCTTGGCGATCTGATGCGCGCTTTGGTCGAATGCCGGATCAAGCCGTATTACCTGCATCACGGCGACCTTGCGCCGGGGACGGCTCATCTGCGCACCGGTATCGCTGCCGGACAGGAATTGATGCGCGAATTGCACGGCCGCTACTCCGGTCTGTGCCAGCCGACTTACGTGCTCGACATACCGGGCGGTCACGGCAAGTCGCCGGTCGGCCCGAGTTACCTCGAACCGCGCGACGACAACGGGCATTATCAGGTTCAGGATTTCAACGGACGCCGGCACATCTATCCGCCGGGCATCGCCTAGTCGCTAGTGTCGGATCGATACGAGGTCGAGCAGGGCGGCGGCGACCGCGAGCCCGGCGAAGCCAAGAAACATGACCACGATCAAAGCATTCCAGACGAACGACACATCGCGCCGAAGCGCCGCTACAACATTCTTGCTGTTCACCGTCATGGCCTAGCGCTCCAATGCGCTCGACACGCGAGCTTGATGGCAAGGCAACGTAAATCTACGCCCGAAGCTGCAACCGGCCCATATTTTCTCCGTTAAATTGTTTGTGAAATGCGACGTATCTTCGCATGCCAGCCATGAGGTGGCATGCGCCAGAAGCAGGGCGGTCTGCGCAGTCCGAACCGACAGGATGAAACCGGGCAGTGCTATGTAGTTGTTTGTCCTATACAATCTTAACGCCGTCAAAGGGCTGGCGATTGGTCGAGGCGCTGACAAGGAAAGGTCGGGGCCACGACGTAGACGACATCGCAGCAAGCATGGCCGTTGCGGCCCGGTGCTGCCATCGATCCAAAGGGATTAGCCCATTTGAGTTAGATGTGATCGCCGGCGAATGAGCCTACATATTGCGGGTGCTGGGCCAAATCAGTGGGAGCATATCATGTCTCGCCGCGTTCCATTTACCCCGTATGATTTAACCGATCATCAATTGGGCTCCGATGACATCCTCGCCGGCGATCCGACCAAAAATGTTTTGATCGGCGACGCCGGCGGCAACATGTTCGATTTCTCCAGGGGCGGCAACGACACGTTTACCGGGGGCGCCCCCTCCAGCTACACCTTCTACGGTGACGCGGTTAGCAGCGCGTTCGACCATGCTAAGGGCGGCGACGACTCTTTCACGGGCGCGTTCAACTCCACCAATATTGCTTACGGCGACGTGGGTGGCGACATGTTCGACCACAGCAAGGGCGGCAATGACACTTTCACGGGTGCGGCCCTCTCCAACAACAGTTTTGTCGGTGACGCGGGCGGCCGGATGTCCGACCATGCTCAGGGCGGCGACGATAGTTTCGCGGGCGCCACCCAGTCCAATAACGTTTTCACCGGCGATGCGGGCGGTGATATGTCCGGCCATGCTCTGGGCGGCAACGACAGCTTCACCGGTGGCAGCTTCCGGGCCAACAACGTTTTCTACGGTGACACCGGTGGCAGCATGTTCGACCATGCTCAAGGCGGCAGAGACAGCTTCACCGGCGGCAGTCGCGACGCTAACAATTTTTTCTACGGTGATGCGCGCGTCGATATGTCCGGCCATGCTCAGGGCGGCAACGATAGCTTCACTGGCGGCGGCATCTTCAGCAACAACACTTTCTATGGTGACGCCGGGAGCAACATGTCCGGCCGTGCTCAGGGCGGCGACGACACTTTCGCAGGCAGGGGTCCCCTTGCCACTAACACTTTCTATGGTGACGCGGGCGGCGACATCTCCGGCCATGCTCTCGGCGGCAACGACACGTTCGCTGGCGAGAGTGGCTCCACCAACACCTTCTTCGGTGATGCGGGCGGCAACATGTCCGACCATGCTCGGGGTGGCGATGACGTAGCGGTTTTTGCAGGTAATGCGGGATTGTCCGTGCTGTTCGCGAATTCGGCCTATGGCGACGCCCTTACAATGTCCGGCGATGCTATAGGCGGCAACGATCGCTTGTCGGGCGGCGCCGGTGCTGGGGATGTTGTCAACCAGTTCTACGGCGACGCGCAATTCATGTCCGAAGCCGCGAGAGCTGGCAACGATACGCTGACCGGCGGCAGCAACAGCGGCAGTGGCGCGGTGACCAACACTCTCTTCGGTGACGCAGCAAGTCTGTCGGGCTTCGCCAAGGGCGGCGATGATACCTTGATCGCCGGGACCGCTGCACCCGGATCCACGGTCAGTAACGACATGTGGGGTGACGGGCAACTGAGCGGCTTCGCTCGGGGCGGCGCCGATTTGTTCGTGTTCAAGGACGCTGGTTCAATGACGGTCGGGACCAATAACACCATCGAAGACTTCAGCCAGTGCGAGCGGGACAAAATTCAGTTCAGCGGCGTGGTCGGCGTGCAATCGTTCGCCGATCTTACCATCACGCAAAGTGGCGCCGACACTACCATTACCGCAGGAGTGGATCAGGTTACTCTCCACAATTTCACGAGCCCGCTGACAGCGCATGATTTTTGGTTCGTCTGAAAGCGGAAGTGCCGGCATCGTTCGTGCGCCCCGCGCGACGTGAAACTACCAGGCAGGCATGGGGCGATGAGTCCCGGCTTTGATTCCATCAAAGCCGGAAAGGCTCTAGGGACTCGATAACCCCGACTTCCGGCTGAACTTCGCATAGTCGATTTCGATGTCGTAGCTGTCGGCAAAGCGTTCGGTCTCTGCAGCAAGCACTTCGAGAGGCGGCGTGGGGCCTTACCGGACCTGCCGAGACGCTGCAATCTGAGTGTCGAATGATCAGCGTGTCCGGGCTTGGCCTGGAGCCGCAAAGCGCGCCTGAGGGGTGCGCCAAAAAAAGAAGCATCGAACGCAGAGCAATTCAGATGAACAGGGGAGGATGTCAATGAAGTACATGATCACCTGGTCCGAACGTCCGCAGGGTTCGCCCATGGAGTACGAGAATGCCCAGAAGCGCATACTGGAGGTTTTTACCCAGTGGAAAGCGCCTGACAATTTCAAGATCGAGATGTTCGTTGTACGAGTGGGGGACTGGGGCGGATATATGCTGATGGAGTGCGACGATCCGTTAGAGGTCCACAAGTTCTGCTCGATGTTGCCGGCTTTTGTTTTTGAGGCACGGCCCGTAGTTCCAGTCATGGACGCCGTCCGGGTCGAACTCGAGGCGATTGCCTTTCGCGATGACCTCAACCGCCAATGATACTCGAGTATCGCGTCACATTCGCTTCATGGCCCCCGACAGGTTCTTGCCCCATGTGGGCCTCCGCCATTTGATGGCGAAACGTGTAGTCCTCGCCGAAAGCATCTCTGCGTGATGGTCGGCGATCCGTCGGACAGCCGGATGCACTCGTAAGGAGACCGCAATCATATCATCCAGGGCAGCCATGAAGTCGGCTTACGATTTCCGGCCGGGATGGGCGCAAAGCAGCCGGGCTATGTGCCCATCCTTGTTCTGCAATGGCGGGATGTGGCGCGCCGCGGTGTCATTGTTGCAACTTTAGAATCGAAGGATCGTGCTTAGAGGAAGAAGTATCAAGCCTCCGGCTTCCATCATCGGGACCGGCGATTGACCGAGGGTTGCCGAAAGTGGAAACGGCGATCATGGATACCTGATATTATTGGCGTTGCGGCTTGCGCTCTACCCCCGAAAACTTTTTGAGGGAGGTGTCCGGTGTCACTTATTTGCAGGCCTGCTCGAGCGGAGGATTTGGCAACGGTCGACGCGCTGGTGGTTACCAGCATCAACGATCTTACCGTGCGGCATGGCTTCGGCCCGATGGCGACTGCAAGCCCTCCCAGCTTTCAACTGTTTTCGCTCAAGGACGACCCTGATGGCCTATGGGTCGCGGAGGACGACGGCGACATCCTCGGTTTTGCTTGGAGCTGGGTGTGCGGTGACGTTTGGTTCCTCGCCCAGCTATTCGTCGATCCCGCCCGACAGGGCCGTGGCATCGGGAATGAACTATTGAAACGAACCATGGAGCACGCCCGGAAATCAAAAGCGGCTCACAAGGCACTTATTACTTTCACCTTCAACCGTGTTTCGCAGGGCCTCTACATCCGGCACGGCCTCTTTCCCAAGATGCCGATTTATTTTTTCGACGCGGCGCGCGAACGGGTGATGGAGGGGTTGCCGGAGCCGCCGTTGCGTAGCATCGCGATCGACGACACCACCGCGACCATGGAAAGACTTGTTGAGATCGACTCCCGCGCCATAGGCGTCTCGCGAGAGAAGCATCACCGCTACTTGCTCAATGACCCGACGACCACAGGGGTTTTGCTCTGCGCCGGCAGCGATTGCGTCGGCTACAGCTATATCGGTTCCAACGGGCATATCGGACCCCTTGCGGTCATGCGGGCTGACGTTCTTCGCGATGCCTTTACGACTGCGTTGACGCTGGCGGCAGATCGCTCCTCTGAGAAGATATCGGCGTTCCTGCCCGGCACATGCGACAGCGCACTGAGCCTTGCAGTCAATCACGGCATGCGTATCGCCTTTCCGATGCTACTGATGGCATCGCCGGGCTATGGCGACTGGACGCAATATCTGCCGCGAAATCCGGGTTTTATGTGATCAGATATCTGCCGATGCCGCGATCCGGAGGAGCTATTTCGCTTCCCAGTCTTCTCGATCACCGGAATGCGTTTGATAGCAGTTTGCGCCAGCTTCGGACCTTGGTGCCGGAGTGGTAGGGATGTGGCGCGCCCTACGGGATTCGAACCCGTGTCGCCGCCGTGAAAGGGCGGTGTCCTAGGCCTCTAGACGAAGGGCGCAACTCCGAACCACCGGCGGAAGGTCTGGGTGCCGGCAGCGATTGGCGCGACGTATAAAGAGCTTCGCCGCCATCGGCAAGCCGCGCTTTCAGGCGGCGCCAGCGCCCTTTGGACGAGAAAAAAGCCCCCGGATTTTAAAATCGGGGGCTTCGCATTGGCGCCTTGATTCGTCCGCAGGCGCGGTTTTAGTCTCAGATCACCACTTGCCGGTGTTGGGCATCGATTTCCACGGTTCCTGCGGCGGCAACGCATCGCCTTTTTGCAGAATTTCAATGGAATGATGGTCGGGCGAGCGCACGAAGGCCATGTTGCCGTCGCGCGGCGGACGGTTGATCGTCACCCCGGCTTTCATCAGCTTTTCACAGGTGGCATAGATGTCGTCGACCTCGTAGGCGAGGTGGCCGAAAAAACGCGCTTCGCCGTAATCTTCGGTGTCCCAGTTGAAGGTCAGTTCGATTTCCGGGCCGGGCCGTCCGATCTTCTTGGCGGCCTCCAGCGCCGCAGCGTCGTCGGCGCCGGCGAGGAACACCAGCGTATAGCGATTCTTGTCATCGACCCGGCGGCGGGTTTCCTTGAGACCGAGCTTGTTGACATAAAAATCGAGTGCCGCATCGAGATCGCGAACGCGCAACATGGTGTGCAAAAATCGCATGGGAACCTCTTGAGGATTTGGGCTTTAAGCCCCGCTTTGAGTGACCGATTTTGGGCGAAACGGCTGGCAGAGTATATCAATGATTACGGCCGATCTTGAAACCGCAATCGACCGGCTCGGCGTCCTGATCGGGGCGGCGCGCCGGATCCTGCCGTTTACCGGTGCCGGAATTTCGACCGAGAGCGGCATTCCGGACTTTCGGTCGCCGGGCGGCGTATGGACCAAGAACAAACCGATCCCGTTCGACGATTATATGGCGAGCGAAGAAGCCCGGAACGAGGCGTGGCTGCGCCGATTTGCCATTGACGAGACCTTCGGCAGCGCAAAACCGTCTCGGGGCCACCTGGCGCTCGCGAGTTTCTACAAAGCCGGGAAGGTGCCGGTGCTCGTGACGCAAAACATCGACAACTTGCATCAGGTTTCCGGAGTTTCGCCGGATGACGTCATCGAACTGCACGGCAATACGACCTATGCGACCTGCCTTGCCTGCGACAGCCGCTACGAGATCGATCGGATCAAACGGGAATTCGACGCGCGCGGGCAACGCGCCCCCGATTGTCATTGCGGCGGCGTCATCAAGACCGCCACGGTCTCGTTCGGGCAGGCGATGCCGGCCGAAGCCATGCAGCGCGCGCAAGCTTTTGCGAGCGAATGCGACCTCATGCTTGCGATTGGTTCGTCGCTGGTGGTGTGGCCGGCGGCAGGCATTCCGTTGCTGGCTAAACGCAACGGCGCGACGCTCGTGATCGTTAATCGCGAGCCGACCGAGTTCGACGATCTGGCCGATCTGGTCATCCGCAATGACATCGGCGATACGTTCGGACCCTTCATCACGCACTGATTCGCAAGGGTTTCCCAAGGGTTTCCTTTGTGTACAGAGCTGTGCGCAAGCAAACTTTGCCCTTTGCCGGCCAAGGCCGGGTGTTATCTTCGAGTCGCAGATTCGTAATAGCGCTTTTCAACAGGCGCCAAAAAATTTAGCGGCGGCGGGCCGCGAGGGCGTCTTCGGACGCGGGGCATCGAACGGGATTTAATCGATATGCCAGATACACATCTCCGACCCGGCACGGTCCGAGACATTGTCGACGAGACGGCGACAGACCTCATTGAGCTCTCCGGCGCCATCAAATGGTTCGACGTCTCGAAGGGATTCGGCTTCATCGTTCCTGACAACGGCATGCCGGACATTCTTCTTCACGTGACGTGTCTTCGTCGCGACGGCTTCCAGACCGCCTACGAGGGCGCGCGCATCGTCGTCGAAGTTCAGCCTCGGCCGAAGGGCCTCCAGGCTTTCCGCGTCGTTTCGATGGACGAGTCAACGGCGCTGCATCCGGCACAGATGCCGCCGCCGCGCACCCACGTGACGGTGACGCCGACCAGCGGGCTCGAACGGGCCCAGGTCAAATGGTTCAACCGGCTGCGCGGTTTCGGCTTCCTAACGCGCGGCGATGGCACTCCGGACATTTTCGTCCACATGGAAACGCTGCGCCGCTACGGCCTCGCCGAGCTGCGGCCGGGGCAGACGGTGCTGGTGCGGTTCGGGCCTGGACCGAAAGGGCTGATGGCCGCCGAGGTTCATCCCGATGGCGGGCCGCTCGGACTGGCGTCCCACTAGAGTGTTATTCAGTTTTCAATTGCAGTTGTGCGGTTGTCCGCGTAAAGGCGGATAATGCGCGTCTTGCGATGGACTGCCCTTCTTCTGTCGGGCTTACTCTGGCTGGCTGGTTGCTCGCCCGCGCCGCAACCAGGCCGACAGACGCTTGAGATCACCAGCAAGACCGGCGTACATGTCTTTTCAGTCGAAATCGCCGATAACAAGGAGAATCGCGCCAAAGGCCTGATGTTCCGCAAGGAACTGCCCGAGGGGCAGGGCATGCTGTTCGATTTCAAGCAGGATCAGGAAGTCGCCTTCTGGATGGAAAATACCTACATCCCGCTCGACATGATCTTCATTCGTGGCGACGGCACGATCATGCGCATCGCCGAAAACACCACGCCGCTATCGACCAGGAACATTCCATCCGGCGGACCGGTACGCGCTGTGCTGGAAGTGATCGCGGGCACGGCGCGCAAATTAGGCATCGCGCCGGGCGATCATGTGTCGCATCCGATCTTCAGCGGGCGCTGACCGGGCCAGGCTGGTTCGCGTTGAGCGCTCGCTTTGCCCTGCCGGTTGGCAGCCCGCATTTGCCGCCGCGACCTGTTGCTCAGCTTGCTTGATTGCTTTGCTTGCTGGCTTGGAGCGAAGCGTGTACCAGACCTCCCTTGTCGGAGCGTAGCGCAGTCTGGTAGCGCATCTGGTTTGGGACCAGAGGGTCGCAGGTTCGAATCCTGCCGCTCCGACCAATTTACTTCTGAATACGTATCAGGCTGCTCCTCGCAAGTATATGAGCAGTTCTTTACAGTATTTCTTTCAAAAACTTCTGTATTTATGTGCCTCGCGGCCACCAGCGCGCTCGCGCGATTTCGTGGCACAATAAGCTCTTGCGATAGTTGAAAAAAACAGCATCTTGTTTATAAAACAGGATCACAAATGCATATTATATGATTTATGCTTGCTAAACAGCCAGCAATACGCATAATTTTACGTTAAAGTTACTTCCTGTGCTTTGTAATATACGAAGATTTCGCGCCTGGCGTGTGAGGAAAGGCGCGAGAGTGGGGATCAATAAGCTTCAAAAAGAAGCGTCAAACAGTCGTCAGAAGTTGAGTCATGCCAACCGTTGCGTTGTCCGCCAGTTTTGTGCGGCAGGCTGTTTGCGCGCCTGACCGCAAGAAAGTCGATTATTTCGACGCTGGGCAGCGTGGGTTTATGATCGAAGTGCGTTGTTCGGGCGGCAAGACCTACTACCAGCGCTACACCGACGACCGCGGCCGCGAGCGTCAATACAAAATCGGTTCGGCCCATGTCCTTTCGCTCGACCAGGCCCGCCGCAAGGCGAGGCAGATCGTCGCCGAAGCCCTACTGGGCGCTGACCCGCAACAGAAGCGCCGCGAAATGCGAGCGGTGCCGCAACTCAAGGACTTCGTTGCCGAGCGATATCTTCCCTTCGTGCAGACCTACAAGAACAGTTGGCAGACCGACGAGACGGTGCTGCGTGTCCACGTGCTGCCGAAACTTGGAACGCTTGCGCTCGACGAGATCAAAACTGATGCCATTTCCGATCTGATCAACAAGATGCGCGCCGACGGCTATGCGGCCGGCACGATGAACCGGGTCATCGTTATCCTGCGCTACATTTATAATCTGGCGCGCAAATGGAAAACGCCGGGCGGCGAAGACAATCCAGCCTCTGGCTTGAGCGCAGGTCCCGAGGTCCAGCGCAACCGTTTTCTCACCGAATGGGAAGCGGAAAACCTGGTGCGCGCCATCCATGTCGATGAGAACCAAACGGCCGCGCGCTCGATCATGCTATTGTTACTCACCGGCGGCCGCCGCAACGAGATTACTTTCGCTAAATGGGATTACATCGATTGGAAGAACAAGACGCTGCTGGTGCCGAAATCGAAGTCGGGCAGGGCGCGCGTCATTGCTTTAAACCAGTCGGCGATTGCGCTGCTGACGGCAACGCCGCGCGTACCGGGCAATGAATACATCTTTCCGTCCGAGGTGACGGGCAAGCCATCGGCGTCGTTATTTTTTCCGTGGGCGCGGATTCGCGAGCGCGCCGGTCTTGACGACGTGCGGCTGCATGATCTGCGGCATTCGTTTGCGAGCTTCCTTGTCAATCGCGGCGTGTCTCTTTATGTTGTTCAGGGCCTGCTGGGTCATCTGCACGCGCGCACGACGCAACGTTACGCGCATCTATCGCAGGAAACATTGAGCGATGCTGCTGACCTTATTCAGCATGCCGTCGCATTCCCGAACGCCGGTGCCGTGTCGCCTCTTGCATCGGATGTCACGCGCTCCAGCTAGCCAGAGTTGAGAGCGCAACGAGACGACTGCGTTGCGTAACGCTCGGTATTTTCTATCCTGATCTTTCCGGCTTCGCCGGCTCGCCCGACGTTAATGGCAAGTGCGCGCATTCGCGCATTTTGATTGCCCGATTGTCGCCTCATCGTCGTGGGTAGCGACATCCATCCTTCCCAACCGAGATTGTGCGGATCGCGTGACGCTGTCGCGAGCGATGACAATCGCCTCGTGCGTTAACGCAAAATTAACTCACCGCGAGTCAACGTCGATTGCATCTTGTTCGATTCAATTGCCGGTCAAACTCGCCGTTTTTACGCGTCACCTAGGCTATACCTAGCCGGTGTAAGCCGAATGCCGCGGCGTCGCGCGGAAGTTCGGATTTGTACCCAAAAGCTTGGCTTTTTGGCGCACCCACGGCAGGCCGAGGCAGTTGTACCAAGCCGGCGGTCGCGCCTTGCGTCTTGGCGATCGTGCGATCGCGTGGCCGTTGGCCTTGCCTGATCGACGATCGCCAAACCGGTCCAGTACGTGAAGATTTGCAGCTTGTACGGTGCAGGGTTCTATT
>JBEPUC010000030.1:0-51974 GCA_041691675.1 Hyphomicrobiales bacterium
ACGCTGATCAAACGCCCCTCGTAGATTGGGACGGGATGACGTGTATATAGTCCTAATACCCGATTGTTGTCAAGGATTATTTTCAGGCTGGATCGATAACTCCGCTCGTCCCCGCGAAAGCGGGGACCCAGAGGCCAAGTATTCTGCCTGGCAAGACACAACAAGCCGCCAAGACTGGATTCCCGCTTCCGCGGGAATTGAGCGGAGTGTGCAGGCGGCGACAAAATCACCCAGTTGTCATCATCGGGCATAGCCGTCCATGACAAGCATTCTACAGGGAACGGTTTCGACGGGCTGCCCCCCGGGTTTCGCTTCGCTTCACCCGGGCTACTTTAAGACCTCACAAACTCAACACAGCCGCGCTGCCGCTTTCCGTGCCGAAGGCCAAAGTCTGGCCGCTGGCATCCCAGCCGAGCGCGCTCACCGGAGCGCCATCGGCCTCGCGCGCCAGAATCAGCGCGCCGTCATCGAGCCGCACCAGCAGCACCGAGCCATCGGCAAAGCCCGCCGCCACCACCGGCTGCTTCGGATGGCAGGCAACCATCGTGCAGCGCGCCGGCGACGACGCTAGCAGCGTCGGCTGCTTGCCCATCGGCCCGTCCTTGCCCTCGAACGGCCACAGGATCAGTTGCTCGGAGCCCGACGTCGCCAGCGCCTTGCCGTCATGGGTCCATGACAGCGAGCGCACCCGCGCCGAATAGCCCGACATGCGCATATGCTTGGCATCGACGATGCGCCAGCCGTGCAGCGTCTGCTCCTGCATCGTCGTGACGAGGAATTTGCCATCCGGCGATAGGGTGATGCCGAGATGCGAGCCTTTCCATTCCAGCACGTCGGGTTTGGCCCCGGCCGCATTGGGAAACCACAATGTCGCGCCATTGTAATGCGCAATGGCGACGCGGAAGCCTTTCGGGAAAAACGCCAGGCCGGCGACGGTCGACGGCAGATCGAGACTGCGCTGCTCGCCTTTTCCCGTTTTGACATGCGCGGTCTTGCCAGCCGCCCAGGCCACCGCGCCGTCGGGACCGAGGGCGAGTTGGTCGATCCAGCGTTTCTTGTCGTCGGTGGCGATGACTTCGTGCGCACCGTCGCGATCGGTCGCGACCAGTGTGCCGTCATCGCCGCCGGTGACAATCCGCGCACCATCGGACGCGCTGACGAGAATGCCGCCGGCATGAATGGCGACGCGGCTACGCTTCTCAACCGGCGCAAACAGCAGCGCTTCCTCGCCGAGCACAAATACCGGCGTCTGCCGCAGAAAATGCACGGCGACGATTGTCGAGCCTTCGGCTTCGGTGACGATACGGGCGCGATCGGCGAGCGATGGCAGGGGAGCGGTGGGGTCGGTCATTTTCTTTTTCCGCCCTCATCCTGAGGAGCGGCCGTCAGGCCGCGTCTCGAAGGATGGGGCGGCCTCGTGGTTCGAGACGCCCGCTTCGCGGGCTCCTCACCATGAGGCCGGTTGAGGCGAGTGACTAGGCGATGCAACCCTCAAAACCCTTGCGGATTTTCTCTTCCGGCAAATGGCGGCCGATGAAAACGATGCGGCTGGTGCGCGCCTCGCCGTCCTTCCATTTCCGCTGATGATCGCCGTCAAGGATCATGTGCACGCCCTGAAAGACGAAACGCTCTTCGTCGTTCTTGAAATTGAGGATGCCCTTCGAGCGCAGAATGTCCTTGCCCTCGGTCGCCACCAGATCCTGCACCCAGGGAAAGAACTTGTCCGGGTCTAGCGGCTTATCCGTGTTGAGCGACACTGATTGCATGTCTTCGTCGTGATAGTGCTTGAGGCCGCCGCCACCATGATGGTGATCGGAGCCATGATGATGATCGCCGTGATCGTGATGATGATCGTGGTCATGCGCGTGATCCTCCCCTTGTGTCAGGAATTCCGGTTCGATGTCGAGTATGCGGTCGAGGTCGAAAGCGTTGCGGCCGAGCACTTCGTCGAGCGCGATCTGGGATCGCTGCGTGCGGTGCAGCCTGGCATAAGGGTTGATGGCGCGAATGCGGGCTTCGACCTCGTCGAGTTCGCCCGGCGTCACCAGATCGGTCTTGTTGATGAGAATGACGTCGGCGAAGGCGATCTGGTTCTTGGCTTCGGGCGCATCCTTGAGCCGGTCCTTGAGCCATTTGGCGTCGGCGACGGTGACGACCGCATCGAGCCGCGTCTTGGCGCCGACGTTCTCGTCCATGAAAAAGGTCTGCGCCACCGGCGCCGGATCGGCGAGCCCCGTGGTCTCGACGATGATGGCGTCGAACTTGCCTTTCCGTCTCATCAGCCCGTCGATGATGCGTACCAGATCGCCGCGCACGGTGCAGCAGATGCAGCCGTTATTCATCTCGAACACTTCCTCGTCGGCATTGACGACCAGTTCGTTGTCGATGCCGATTTCGCCGAATTCATTGACGATGACGGCGTACTTCTTGCCGTGCGGTTCCGAGAGGATGCGGTTCAGCAAAGTGGTCTTGCCGGCGCCGAGATAGCCGGTGAGCACGGTGACGGGGATTTTGGCGGTCTGGGGGGCGGTGGTCGTGGCACTGGTCATGGCGAGAAAGCTCCTTGGGGGAGACATATAGGGCGTTGGCAACGGTGGCGCAAAGCCGAGCAGCCCGGACTTGTCCGGCTCTACTTGCCCCCACTTGCCGCCTTAAACGCCCCCTGAACCCTTGGACCGGCGGTGATTCTCCCCACATAAAGGCTATTGGGACCACAGCGCGTCCGCACAGTCTTCAATCCCATCGCTTCCCGGCCGGGAGCGATTTCATGTCGGAAAGTTCGTCAGGAAACTTATGGGCGCGATCAAGCAATTGACGGCTCCGTTCCGTGGGATCATGCGGTTTCCGCTGTTTCAGCTTGCGGTGGTGGTCGCGATCATTCTGTTCTTGCAGGCCGCCGACGAAGCCTCGTTGTTCGGCCGGCTCTTTGGCGGCCTCGACCGGCTGGTTGCCGCCACGGTCGAACTGGTGGCGACGATGTTCAACATCAGATCGTTCACGCGGTCCTGGCTCGTGTCGGGCTTCATGATCGGCTACGTTTATCTCGCCTGCCTGCTGATTATCTGGCTGGCGCGTCTCGCCATCGCCCGGCTGGTCGATGTCGCCGGCAGGTCGAATGTGCTGGGCCTGCGCAACGCCATTGCCCGCGAGCGCGGCATCGCCGCCTATCGTGCCTGGGAGCCGTTCGAGCGCATCAGGCCGATTCATATTCCGCAGGCGCAGTGGGAAGAACGCTTCGCCTGGCCGGCCGACAACCGGCCGCCCTACCCGCCCTTGATCCAGCGTATTCTTTTCGGGCTGGCGTGGAATATCCTGGTGATCGTGGCGGCGCTTGCCGCGTTGCAATACCTGACGCCATTTCCGGTCCTCACCTGGCTCGGTAATTTAATCCACAAACTGTTCGGCTAGCCGTGCGGGCACCGGACCAGGCCGGCGGACGCCGGCGCGAATGGCTGTCGCGTGCGCTGCGAGCGATCGTCGCCGTCGCGATCTTGAGCGTGGCCGTTTTCATTCTCTATCGCGAGTTCTCGTCGATCAAAATCGCCGCGCTCCTGAACGCGCTCGGCAACACCGCGCCATGGCGCATCGGCTGCGCCCTGCTCCTGACGGCCGTGAGCTTTGCCACCGTGGCACTCTACGACCTCTATGCCGCGCGCCTGATCGCGCCCCGTCGCATATCGGCGCGGCGCGCGCTGTTTGCCGGTGTCGTCGGCAACGCCATCGCCAATACGCTCGGCTTTCACGCCGTCACCGGCAGCGCGGTGCGCTTCCGCATCTTCGCCAATGTCGGCGTGTCGGCGTCCGATGTGGCCAAGATCATCAGCCTGCAGGGCGCCAGCATCGCCGGCGGTTTCATCTGCATTACCGCGCTGTCGCTGCTGGCGGGCCCGGCCAATTATGACGGTGTTGGACGCGCTGTCGGGGTGGTGCTGGCGGTGCTGGTGGTCGCGGTGCTGGTGTGGCTGCACTGGAAGCGCCGCCGGATATCGTTCAAAGGCTGGACGTTGCCGTTTCCCAACGCAAAAAGCGCGGCGCAGCAGATGGCGATCGGCACGCTGGAAATGAGCGCCGCCATCGGCGCGCTCTACGTCCTGTTACCGGGGACGCTGGCGCCGAATTTCTTCGATCTGGTGCTGAGCTATATGGGCGCCCTGCTGCTGGGCATCGTCAGCGGCGCACCGGGCGGCGTCGGCGTGTTCGAGGCGACGCTTCTGGTCGCGTTCCCGGCCATCGACCGGCCGGCCATCCTGGCGGCGTTGCTGCTGTATCGGCTGATCTACAACATCCTGCCGTTTTGTCTCAGCAGTGTCGCTTTACTTGCCTTCGAGCGCCGTGTGGCGCTCGAAGGTCGCAATTGAAGGTCCGTGTGGCGTTTTGCCTTATCGGCAGCGCACGTAATGGCGATGGCCGTAACGGTTGACCCGGTAACAATGGCCGGGCCGGGTTGCATCCGCGATGATGGCGCCAGCCGCCGCGCCGATCAGGCCGCCGGCAACAGCGCCGCCCGCTGAGTGCGTGGCCAGACCGCCGATCAGCGCACCACCGCCGCCGCCAATCAAGGCGCCGCCCAGTTGCCGATCCTGCCGATCGGTTTGACATCCGGCCAGCGTCAGAGCCATGACGGTCAGGATAAGAATTTTCTTCATTGAAGCCTCCGATTGTTGCTGCACTGGATAGCATACGAATTCCTGCCGAAGCGATGACAGGACGCGCTCGATGCGAATCAAAACGTTTCGATCGCATCGAACCCAGGCCTTCGCGCGACGTGCCTCAGATCACCGTGACGTGCGTCCCGACCGGAACCCGGTTGTACAGATCAATGATGTCCTGATTGAACAGCCGGATGCAACCTGAAGATACGGCGGTGCCGATGGTCTCGGGTTCCGTGGTGCCGTGCAGGCGGAAGTAGGTGTCGTGCCCATTCTGATAGAGATAAAGCGCGCGTGGGCCGAGCGGGTTTTCGGGGCCGCCGGGCAGACCGCCAGCGTAATGGCGATAACGCGGGATTGCCGCCATCATGTGGGCGGTCGGCGTCCAGTGCGGCCATTTCTCCTTGCGGCCGATGACGGCATTGCCACGGAAAGTCACGCCCGGAGCGCGACCGACACCGACGCCGTAACGCAGCGCGCGGCCGCCGGCCTGGACCAGGTAAAGCCTTCGCTGCTCAACGTTAACGACGATGCTGCCGGGCTTCTCCCGGCCGCTCCACGCAACTTCCTGACGCAACAGGTCGGAGTCGACCTGGGTCATATCGACCGGCTGGACGATGTAGCCGCCATCGCTGACGGAACCATAGTCGCCGCCGGAGGTCACGCAGCCGGCCGCCAGAAGCGGCAGACCGAGCGCGAAAGCGCGCCGGGTCAGCGTGGAAAATTCTTTGGCGGCAGGGATTTGGTGGCTGTCGGGAGGAGACGGGATGGCAGTCGGGGACGTCTTGAAATCCGGTTTCTTAAACATTTCACTCTCTGCGGTTAATCTTCATACTGCTTAGCCTGCGCCTGTCATGCAACAGGGGTTTAACGAAACCCACATGCCTGTGTCCCGAAGGCCACTAGGCCAAAAACGCCTGAGTCGTCGACAGAAATCGGCGATGCAAATTTACCAACCACATTAACTACCCGATCAAGCTGGCGCGGCTTGCGCGCACGAGGGCTGATAATCTCACACCAGCCCTAGGACAGATTAGTGATGCCGTTTGTCCGGGTGAGAGGCAGTTGGGTTGTCAAACATCCAACTGCCTCGCTTATTTCCGCCCGCCCGCGCATGCGGACAAAGATGCGGCGAGCCGGGTCAGGCTCTGAGGGCAGCCGTGATTGGTCGTTGAACGCAGAGACTTTGCCCATGCGCGAATGCCCGCGAAAGGCGGGCTTGTCGATTCGATCCGGGAAATCTCTTGCGAGAGGGATCGTGCGTGGCGGCGGATGCCGTCGCAGTCGAACCGGTCTCTATCGCGAAGTTCCCTGCCAACAGGGAAAGGAACAGGCCTTCATCCGAAGGCCTGTTCCAGGACCCAAGATCGAAAGAGATCAGCCGCCAAGAAGCCGCAGCGCATTTCGATCCGAAGCGGCGGTGATCGACAGTGTCGTAGTGACCAGTTGCTGCCGGGTCTGCAAGGCGATCAACAAAGCGCTCTCGGAATTAGGATCGGCCGCCGTAAGCGCGTCGGCTCCCTTTTCAATGCGAGGCCCGACGTTCCATTGATAGCGTTAAGAAAAGTTTGAACGGTATCGTTGCTGGCGGCCGTATAGGTCGCGGGCGGGAGCTTTGAAAATATTTGCGGGAAATTCACTAAGGCTTAACTTATGCCCGAAGCAAAACAGCAACTTGCGCTTAACCATCGACAGCCGGCTCTTTTCCCCTCCATTCCATTGGAATTGGCAGGGTCAAATGCCTCTCCTGAAAGGACTTTCGGATGAACGCTGGCGCTGTGCCATTGCGTTTTGCTGCTGGTTTTAGCGCGAAATTTTCAGAATCGTTCACTTATCCGGGCTAGCGTTCAATGTCGCCCATATCCTCGCTTTTTCAGGTTCGCACCATGTCGCTCGCCACCGCAGAAAACTTTCTCCGCAACGCGCGTGACCAGATCTCGCAGAAAGACATCAACGAGAGCTACTACAAGGCTATGGTCGAACTGACGCGCGAGATCAAACGGCTCGAAGACGAAGTCCGCCGCGCCCGGCGCGACGTGCTGGTCAGCCGCCGCTTCTGATCGACCGGCGGCTTTCACGCGCGCGCGGCCGGCTCCACGTGCTATAAGGCGCGATGACTTCTCAAGATGAAACTCCCCTGCGCGGCGTCGGTGTCTACTGGATCGACGAAGCCGACTATGCCGCCGTCCGTGCGCTGTTCGATGACGGCGACAGTCTGCCGCCCGACTGGGCGCAATGGCAGAAAATGGCGATCGAGATGGAAACCGGGCTCAAGGCTTATGGCCACCCGGTCATGCGCGTCCGTATCAGGCCGGATGAGTTTGCCGCCTGGTGCGCCGCCCATGACGTCACGACGGGGCGGGCCGGCCGCAAGGCTTTCATCGCCGAAGCCGTGTACGAGCGCTGGGGCGACCAGAGCTAAATTAGAGTCGCTTCAGTTCGTAGCGATATTCGAGAATGTTGTTGATGAGTTCGCAGGCGCATTCCTCCGCGAAAGCGTGCAAGGCCTGGCGCGCAGCGGTATCGGGCTCGCCCGGCGGAAACACATCTTCGAACTGGTTGTAAGTCAGATCGAAGACATGGCCCGACGGCATTTCCAGGAGGTAGCTTTTCAGCGCGTCGCGGGTCAGCATGGTTGCGGCCCTTCTGCCTTCTTCGTGGCTATCCTATCCGAAATCGAGAGTCAGGAACAATGAGCGCGATGTTTGCGGAACTGGACTATCGCGAGACGCCGATCGGCGGCTTGAGCCTGCGGCGGCGGCACGACCTCAAGCTCGGCGCCGACGTGTTCGAGATCAAGCTCGGCGACGAGTTTCTGATGTCGAGCCTGTTCACGGCATCCGAGATCGCGCTCGCCAATCTCGGGCTGGCCGGCTTGACCGGCCCGGACCTCAGCGTCGTCGTCGGCGGGCTCGGCCTCGGCTATACCGCACAGGCGGTGCTGGCGCATGACAATGTCGGCTCGCTGATCGTCGTCGATTTCCTGCAAGCCGTCATCGACTGGCACAAGGAAGGTCTGGTGCCGCTTGGCGCGGAGCTGACCGCCGACCCGCGTTGCCGATTCCTGCAAGGCGATTTCTTCGCGCTTGCCGCCTCCGCTCAAGGCTTCGATGCCGGACGACGCTTCGATGCAATTCTCGTCGACATCGACCACTCGCCCGACGCGCTGCTCGACGAAGGCAATGCCGCGTTCTACGGCGAGGCCGGACTCTCGCGTCTGGCCGTGCACCTCAAGCCCGGCGGCGTGTTCGGCCTGTGGTCGAACGAGACTCCCGATGCCGCGTTCACAGCGCGACTGGCGCGCGTCTTCACCGATGCGCGCACCGAGGAAGTGACGTTTCACAATCCCTATCAGGACCGTCCGTTCACGCAGACGGTCTATCTCGGCAATCGCGGAATCTGAGAGACACCCCACTTGGCGACGGCCATTTGCTGAGTCTATGCTTTTCGCAACGGTGCGCCACGCAGAAGGGCGCGATGGAAATGCAGGGAGCGACGATGGCTCAAGCCGGAAACTATTCGACCGATTTCAAATCGGTGAAGAATAGCGTATCGCCCGAGGAATGGCAGACGCGCATTGAACTCGCCGCCTGTTACCGGCTGGTCGACAAATACGGCATGACCGACCTGATCTACAATCACATCACTGCGCGCATTCCCAACACCGAAGACCATCTGCTGATCAACCTCTACGGCCTCCTGTACAAAGAGATCACCGCGTCGAGCCTCGTCAAGATCAGCGTCGAGGGCGACATCCTGTCGAAGCCGGACACCGACTACGACATCAACCAATCCGGCTATGTGATCCACGGCGCAATTCACAAGGCGCGGCCCGACGTCAGTTGCGTGCTGCACACCCATACCCGCGCCGGCATCGCCGTATCGGCCATGAAATGCGGATTGCTGCCGCTGTCGCAAACATCGATCCGCTTCGTCGGTCATATCGGCTATCACGGCTACGAGGGTCCGGCCATCGACCTCAACGAGCGCGAGCGGATCGTCGAAGACCTCGGGCCGCACGATGCGCTCATCATGAACAATCACGGCCTGCTCACTTGCGGTGCGACCATCCAGCAGGCGTTCAACACGATGTACCAGCTCGAACAGTCGTGCCGCTCGCAGGTCGACGCCATGGCGGCGCGCACCGAACTGACGACGCCTGGCGAGAACGTGCTGGCGCACACCGCCCATCTTTATCAGCCCGGCGCGCGGCGGCCTTACGGCGTGCTGGAATGGCCGGCGATGCTGCGCCTGCTCGACGCCGAGCAGAAGCATTCCGGCTATCCGCCGTATTGGCACTGAACGAACGACAAATACGAACATAAAAAATATATTGGGGAGTGCGCCGATGCTGAAACTGCTGTCGCGCGTGGCCGCCGCCACCGCCATGCTGCTGTCGCTAGGTATCGCGGCACATGCCGCCGACAATTATCCTACCCGGCCGATCCGGTTGATCGTGCCGTTTCCGCCGGGCGGCAGCAATGACGTCGTCGGCCGGCTGGTCGCCAAGCAACTCAGCGAAGAACTCGGCCAGCAGGTTTTCGTCGACAATCGTGGCGGCGCCGGCGGCGTGATCGGCACGCAGGCATTATCCGTGGCAACGCCGGACGGCTACACCATCGGCATCGCCTCGATCGCGCATGCGGTCAATCCGTCCCTGCACAAACTCGAATTCGATCCGATCAAATCATTCACCCCGATCTCGATTCTGGCGACTGGACCGAACGTGCTGGTGGTCAATCCGACGCTGCCGGTGAGATCCGTAAAGGAGCTGATCGCGCTGGCCAAGAGCAAGCCGGGCGAACTCAATTACGCCTCGGCCGGCGTCGGCAGTTTCCAGCATCTCGGCGCCGAACTCTTCAAGCTGATGGCCGGCGTCGATCTCGTCCATGTGCCGTACAAAGGCGGCGGACCGGCGATGCAGGATATGGTCGCCGGTCAGGTGAAGATCATGTTCTCGTCGCTGATCCAGACCACGCCGTTCATCAAGTCGGGTCAGTTGATCCCGCTTGGCACCGGCGGCGCCAAACGCAATCCGGTTCTGCCGGATGTGCCGACCATCGCCGAAGCGGGCGTGCCCGGTTACGTCGCCGACAACTGGTGGGGCATTCTCGCGCCGGCCGGCACGCCGCAGCCGATCGTCGACAAATTGTACAAGGCGAGCCAGGCGGCCTTGAAATCGGCGGCGCTGCAAGAAGCCTTCGCGCGCGAAGGCGCCGCCTCGGTCCAGATGACATCGGCGGAATTCGGCAAGTACATCGAATCCGAAATGACCAAGTGGTCGCGGGTGGTCAAGGAAGGCGGCATCAAGGCGCATTAGGGCGGCGGCGGAATCTTCCATCGCCAGTCATCCCCGCGAAAGCGGGGATCCAGCCCTTGCATTTCGATATGTTATAATATTACATTGCGCAGGTATCCGTTTTGGAAGACCTGTCCGATGAAATTGCTAGCTTTTGCCGCCTTGACCGCCATTGTTGTCGCCCTGGCCACGCCGCTCACCGCGCGAGCTGAAGCGGACAAGATTGCCATCGTCGCGGCGGAGAATTTCTACGGCGACATCGCGGCTCAGATCGGCGGCGACAGGGTTTCCGTCGTCAGCATTCTCAATAATCCGGATCAGGACCCGCATCTGTTCGAGACCACGCCGAGCATCGTGCGCCAGATCGCCGATGCGGCGCTCGTGATCGTCAACGGCGCCGACTACGATTCATGGATGGATAAATTGATGGCAGCGGCGCCGCGGCCGGCGCGAACCGTCATCAGCGCGGCGCAACTGATGAGCGCCAAGAAAGGCGACAATCCGCATCTGTGGTATGCGCCCGCCACCATGCCGGTCGTAGCGAAAGCGATCGCCGCCGCGCTGAGCAAAGCCGACAGCGCCCACGCCGCGGACTACAACGCGCGGCTCGCCAACGTGCTGACGGACCTCGGCCGCATCGGGCAGCGTGCCGCGCAGATGCGCGCCAAACACAAAGGCGAAACGATTACCGCCACCGAGCCGGTGTTCGGCCTGATGGCGGAGGCGATCGGCCTCGGCATGCGCAACCAGCGATTTCAACTGGCGATGATGAACGATACCGAACCGAGCGCCAAAGATGTCGCCGCCTTCGAGGACGACCTGAAGAGTCACAAGGTCAAGGCGCTGATCTATAACAAGCAGGTGTCGGAAAAGCTGACCGAGCGGCTGCTTGCGATTGCGAAGACAGCCAAGGTGCCGGTCGTCGGCGTCACCGAGACCATGCCGGCCGGCGTTTCGTTCCAGAACTGGATGCTCGGCGAGCTTGATGCGCTCGACAAGGCGCTGACGGGGCCGAATTCGTGAAGTCTTTAAGGCTCGATGTCTTCTGCTTCTTTGCCCTCCCCCCGCGTAGCGGTGGGGAGGGCCGCTTTGCATTGCGAGAGCAATGTAAAGCGGGGTGGGGGGCGCTTCGATACGCCGAAGCTTTTCTCCCCCCACCCCTAACCCCTCCCCACCACTCGCAAGCGCTCGCGGGGAGAGGGGAACAGAAATGACTCCCACCGTCGAACTCGACCGCGCCACCATCCGCCTCGGCAACCGCGCGGTGCTCAAGGACGTCAGCTTGGCCATTCAACCGGGCGAATTCATCGGCGTGCTCGGGCCCAACGGCGCCGGCAAGACAACATTGATGCGCGCGATCCTTGGTCTGCTGCCGCCGAGCGGCGGCCGCATCGCCGTCTTCGGCAAGACGCCGCAATGCGGCGATGCCGGCATCGGCTATCTGCCGCAACTGCGGACGGTGATCCCAGATTTGCGTGTGCGCGGCCTCGATTACATCGCCAGTTCGATGCACGGCGAACGCTGGGGCCTGCCTTCGGTTTCAAAGGCCGACCGTGCGACCATCGAGGAAACGCTCGACGCCGTCGGCGCGCGCAACCTCGCAAGCCGCGCGCTATCCGACATGTCGGGCGGCGAGCGGCAAAGGCTGCTGCTGGCGCAGGCGTTGATCGGCCAGCCCAAGCTCCTGCTGCTCGATGAACCGTTGATCAGCCTCGACGCGCGGCATCAGGAAGTCGTCATCGACGTCATCAAGAACGTGTGCCGGAGCCGCAAGATCACGGTGCTGTTCTCGGCGCATGAACTCAATCAACTGCTCGGCGCCATTGACCGCGTGCTTTATCTCGGCAACGGCCAGGCCGCGCTCGGCACCGTCGATGAAGTCGTGACCGCGCCGGTGCTGTCGCGGCTTTACGGCACCGAGATCGAAGTGCTGCGCGCCAGCGGCCATATTTTCGTGATGTCGCGCGGCCGCGACGTCGAGCGCGACGCACATATGCACGATCATGGGCATGGACACGATCATGGGCATTCACATGAGCACGACCATGGTCACGATCACCATGGGCATTGAGATGCACACGCAGTTACGCGCCCAAGTGCAGCGCCTACTTCTCCCCTCCCCCCGCGTAGCGGTGGGGAGGGGCTGGGGGTGGGGGGCGTCGCTTGAACATTCAAGCGATGCATCTGCCGCAACGATCTTCCCCCCACCCCTAACCCCTCCCCGCCACGCACAAGTGTGCGTGTGGGGAGGGGAAACGAGCAGTTCGCGGGCGACGATCAAGAAGGCTCATAATGTTCGCCTATGAATTCATGACCAATGCCTTCGCCGCCGCCGGCATTGTCGCGGTGGTGTCGGGCTTGGTCGGTTATTTCCTGGTGATGCGCGGGCAGACCTTCGCCGGCCACGCGCTGTCGCATATCGGTTTCGCCGGTGCGACCGGCGCCGGCCTGATCGGGCTTGCGCCGCTTACCGGACTCGTCGGCTTCACGCTTGCCGCCGGCATCGCCATGGGAGTCTTGAGCGAGCGCATCAGCGGCCGCGATGTCGCCATCGGCGTGATCTTGTCGCTGTCGCTCGGCTTCGGTCTGCTGTTTCTGCACTACTACACATCGTTCGCGACGCAGGCGACGGCGCTGCTGTTCGGCAATGTGCTGGCAGTCGATCGCACGATGATTGCGACGCTCGGTGCGCTCGGCGTCATCACGCTCGGCGCCCTCGCCGTCATCATGCGGCCGCTGATCTTCGCCAGCCTGCAACCGGAACTCGCCGAAGCCAAGGGCGTGCCGCTGCGGCTGATATCGACCGTCTTCCTCGCCGTCGTCGCGCTGGCAGTGTCGGCCTGCGCCCAGATCGTCGGCGTGCTGATGGTGTTTACGCTGATGGTCGGGCCGGCGGCGGCAGCGCAGCGGCTGACCACCGGGCTGTGGCGCGGTCTTATACTTTCGGCGGGTCTCGCGCTGGCCGAAGCCTGGCTCGGCATCGTCATCGCCTTCGAGACCGACTGGCCAGTCAGCTTCTGCATCGCAGTTCTAAGCGCGCTTGCTTATTTTGCCAGCTTCGCCGGCCCTGCCGCGCGTGCCGACCGCTAGCGGCGACAAAAAGGCTGAAAACAAAGGGTAAAACCCGGTTCCAGCCTTTCACGCTGGAACTAAGATGCCGCATTGCCGCAGTGCGCTACCGCGCATAAGGCGAACGCAGAAAACATTATCGCCATCGGCGTTCCGGTTCGCTAAAAGGCCCCCGGCGGCCCCTCAAGGCCGGTTTTTTTCTTTGAAATAATGGAGGATTCGCTCACATGTCCGGTTATTCAAGAGCAGTGCGTTATGGCCTGCTGGCGGCCGCGGTCACGCTGGCCCCGATTGGCGCGCAAGCCGACCAATTCATCAACGTCCTGACCGGCGGCACCGGCGGCGTCTATTATCCGCTCGGCGTCGCCATCGCAAAAATCTACGGCGACAATATTCCCGGCGCGCGCGCCTCGGTGCAGGCCACGAAGGCTTCGGTCGAGAACCTCAATTTGTTGCAGTCGGGCCGTGGAGAAATCGCCTTTACCCTCGGCGATTCCCTCGCTGATGCCTGGAAGGGCAACGCGGACGCGGGCTTCAAATCAAAGCTGACCAAGCTGCGCACGCTCGCGGCGATTTACCCTAACTATGTGCAGATCGTCGCTTCCAAGGCGTCCGGGATCAAGACACTGGCCGACCTTAAGGGCAAGACGCTCGCCGTCGGCGCGCCGAAATCGGGTACCGAGCTCAATGCGCGCGCGATCCTTTCCGGCGCCGGCCTGAAATACAGCGACCTCGGCCGCGTGGAATATCTGCCCTTCAGCGAATCGGTCGAACTGATGAAGAATCGTCAGCTCGACGCTACGCTGATTTCCGCCGGTCTCGGCGTCTCGGCAATCAAGGACCTCGCGACCTCGATCGACATCGTGATGGTCGAAGTCCCGCCCGCGATGATCGAGAAGATCGGCGCGCCGTATCAGAAGGCGGTCATTCCGGCGAACACCTATACCGGGCAGACCGCGGACGTCTCTGCTGCGGCCGTGCAGAACTATCTCGTGACGCGCTCGGACCTTTCAGACGACGTCGTCTATCAGATGACCAAGACGTTCTTCGATCACCTCGACGACGTCAAATCCGCGCACTCGGCTGCGAAGACGATCTCGCTCGAGAAAGCACCGCTGACGCCGCCGGTTCCGCTGCACCCCGGCGCGATCAAGTTCTACAAAGAAAAGAACCTCAAGTTCTAATCCGAAAAGAAAGCTGACCGTATCATGACCAAGGTGGAAAACGCCTTCGCCGAAGAACTCGATCCCGAACATCACATCCCGCCGGGCTTTGGCCCGGGCTGGACGGGATCGTTGCTGTTTTTATTGGCGCTGGCGTTTTCCGCCTTTCAGCTTGCGACGTCCGTCTATGCGATCCTGCCAAGCCAGATCCTGCGCGGCGTTCACGTCGGGTTTCTGGTGCTGGTCGGCGCAGCACTGCTCGCCAACCATCGCTCCACCAATCCGTGGTCCAAGGCTTTCGGCTGGGGGATCGGCATCGTCGGATTCCTCGTCGGGCTCTATCAATGTGTATTCTATGCCGACCTGATTAATCGCGCTGGCGATCTCGACACGGCGGATATCGTGGTCGGCACCATCAGCCTGGTCGTGCTATTCGCCACCGCCTGGCGGATGATGGGCGCCGCGCTGCCGATCATCTGTCTTGTGTTCCTCGCCTACCCGCTGATCGGCCAATGGCTGCCTTACCCGCTCGATCACCGCGGCTACGCCTATAGCCAGGTGATCGAGCAGATGTCCTTCGGCGTCGAGGGCATCTACGGCATCCCGATCCTGGTATCCGCGACCTATATCTATCTGTTCGTGCTGTTCGGTACGTTCCTCGAACGGGCCGGCATGATCCAGCTTTTCACCGACGTTTCACTTGGCATTATCGGCCATACCAAGGGTGGCGCCGCCAAGGTGGCGGTCATCGCGTCCGGCCTGATGGGAACGATTTCGGGCTCGGGCGTCGCCAACGTGGTCACCGTCGGCCAGTTCACCATTCCGCTGATGATCCGCTTCGGCTATCGCCCGGTTTTCGCCGGCGGCGTAGAGGCGACGGCGTCGATGGGCGGCCAGATCATGCCGCCGGTGATGGGCGCGGTCGCTTTCATCATGGCGGAGAACATCGGCGTTCCTTATTTCGACATCGTCAAGGCGGCGATCATTCCGGCGTTTCTCTATTTCGGCTCGGCGTTCTGGATGGTCCATCTCGAAGCCGGCAAACACAACCTGCATGGAATTCCGCGCAGCGAGTTGCCGAGTCCGCTCAAGGCGCTCACGCGGCAATGGTATCTCGTCGTACCGGTCGCGATGCTCGTCTTCCTTCTGCTTGACGGCTATACGCCGTTGTTCGCCGGCGCCGTCGGCCTCGCCCTTACGGTGATCGTCATTCTCGGCAGCGCCGTCGCCGTCAGTACGGGCAGCGTCGTCGCGCGCTATGTATTCTGGATCGCGATCGGCCTCGCCGCCTCGTCGTTCCTGTGGTTCGGCATCACCGCGGTGCTTGTGCTGGTCGCGATACTCATGGCGCTCAACGCCCTCAAACAAGGCGGCCGCGACACCATCCTCATGTGCCGCGATGCCCTTGCAGACGGTGCGCGGCAGGCGCTTCCAGTCGGATTAGCCTGCGCCATCGTCGGCGTTGTGATCGGCGCCCTAACCTTGACCGGCGCCGCAACGACGTTCGGAAACTTCGTCGTCTCGCTGGGCGGCAGTTCGGTCTTTCTGTGCCTGATCCTCATCATGCTGACGAGCCTGCTGCTGGGCACCGGATTGCCGACGATTCCGACCTATATCATCACAGCCGCGCTGGCCGCGCCGGCTTTGCTCAAACTCGGCGTGCCGCTGATCGTCTCGCACATGTTCGTGTTCTACTACGGCATCATCGCCGATCTGACGCCGCCAGTCGCGCTCGCCGCTCTCGCGGCCGCGCCGATCGCCCGCGCCTCGCCGGATGCGATCGGCTGGGAGGCCTCGCGCATTGCGCTGGCCGGTTTCGTCATCCCCTTCATCGCCGTCTATGAGCCGGCGCTCATGTTGCAGGACGGCGGCTGGGTCGCTGCCCAATTCGGCTATTGGGTCGAGGTCGTGTGGGTTACCTTCAAGGCCTGCGTCTGCATCGGCATGGCCGGCGTCGCGGCGATCGGGTACCTGTATATGCCGACGACCAAGGTCGAGCGCATTCTGGCAGGGGTAGCGGCGGCTCTGATCCTTGCATCTTTCCCATTCAGCGATGAATTGGGACTCGCGCTGTCGGCAGTCGTTATCGTCTGGCAATGGATCCGGCGGCGTCAGGTCGAACGCAGCGCTGCGCCGGTTTGATGGAGTTCTGCCTGATCGCGGCGGGGGCGACCGTTCATCTCGGTGTGACGGCGCTGACGCTGGCGTGGACCCATTCGATCGAGAAAATCCGCTGGGAAGAAGACTACCGCGCGACGCCGGCCGGGATCGTGCTGCTCCAGGACCGCGTGCAAGGCACCGGCGCCGGTATGGAGCCGCCCCCGGACGCCAAATTCGACGGCAAATGGTGGCGCTACGATGCGCATGTCCCGCCGCTGCCCGAGATCATATTGCGCCGGTCGGGCATGACGGTAGGCGACTGGCAGGTCTGTATTGCCGGAAAATGCAAGCCGATGGGCGATTACCTGCCCGATAAAAAAGCCGACCCGGTGACGCTGACGACGTGTCCGTGATAAAACTCGGCGATGATTGAAAGCAGCAAGCGCGCGATCTGCGTCGGCGAAGCTACCGTCGAACTGGCGCGTGGCAGCGACGGCCGCTTTGCGCTGGCGAGTTCCGGGGACACTTTCAACACCGCGATCTATCTCGCCCGGGCCGGTCAGCCGACGGCATTCGCCACCGCGCTCGGCGACGATCCGTATTCCGACGCCATCGTTTCGCTCGCCGCCGCCGAAGGCATCGGCACCGACCTGATGGTGCGCGTTCCCGGCCGCCTGCCGGCGCTGGCGCTTGCCGACGCCAATCTCAAAGGCGAACGCCGCGTTCACGTCTGGCGCGAGGCGGCGCCCGCGAGCGAACTATTCGAGTTGCCGAACTGGAGCCGCACCGCCGAAGCATTGACCGCCGCGCGGTTGATCTATTTCTCCGGCATCACGCTGTCGCTTTATTCAAACGTCGGCCTCGGCCGCTTTCTGGCAGCGGTCGAACTGGCGCGCGCAACCGGCGCCAAGGTCGCATTCGACGGCAACTTCCGGCCGCGCGGCTGGCACGGCGATCTGTCGCGGACGCGGACGGTGTTTGCCGAGGCGCTCAAGCGCGTCGATATCGCGCTGCCGGCTTATGACGACGAGGCCGTGCTGTGGGGCGATCCGTCGCCGGAAGCCACGATCGACCGGTTGCAGGCTTTCGGCGTCAACGAGATCGTGGTCAAGAACGGCCCGAACGGCGCGCTCGTCGCCAGTGCAAGCACGCGCGACATCGTGCCGGTGCCGGAGGTGGTGGTGCCGATCGACGAGACGGCGGCCGGCGACGGCTTCAATGCCGGCTACCTCGCCGCCCGTCTGGCCGGGCGCAACGCCTTCGAGGCGGCCGCCGCCGCCCACAAGCTCGCCGGCCACGTCATCCGCCATCGCGGCGCCATCGTGCCGCGCGCCGGCGCGGCGGTGCATTAGTCCATGCGGGGCAAATTCAAAGCAATATCGCCGGCACGCCGGATGGTGATCGACCTGATGCGTGTGTCGGTGCCGCTCGTCGTCGTCAGGCGCACCCTGAAGCTGGACCGGCTGGTCCAGGCGCGCGCCAGCCTTGCCGCGCGACCGGGCTGGACGCCGATGATCGCCAAGGCCTTCTGCATCGTCGCGCGCGACGAGCCGTGGCTGCGCACCTTCTACCAGCGCTGGCCGTGGCCGCATTTCTACGAGGTGCCGCGCAGCATCGCGATGGCCGCCATCATCCGCGACGGCTTCGACAAATACGCCCCGATCCTGCTCAAAATCGGCTCCGCCGACGTGATGACGCTTTCCGAAGTCGAAGCCATCCTCCAGAACGGCAAGAGCGCGCCGCTCGAGCAGGTTCCGGATTTGAACCGCCTCATGCGTATCACGAAATTACCGACGCCACTGCGGCGGCTGTTCTGGGCCTTCGGGCTTCATGTCGGACGCCAGCGCGCCAACAATTTCGGCACGTTCGCGCTGACGTCGCTGGCCACGCTCGGGTCGGAGACGACGGTGCTCAACTCGCCGGGTCCGAGCATGATGACTTATGGCCTGGTAAAGCCGGATGCCACGATGGAGATTCTGCTGCACTGGGATCACCGCATCTACGACGGCGCGCTGGCGTGCCATGCCCTGCAGCGCCTCGAAGACGTGATGAATGGCGAAATCGCGGACGAACTGCTCGCGCGTGCGAAGTCGGACTGATTGCCGGCGACGAACGCTTTATTCCGCCGGCACGCCCAGCTTCGCCTGCCGCCGCGCGGCACGCCTCTCGCGCCAACGGTCGCGGCGCGCCGCCATATTGGCGATGCCCATCAAAGCGGCGGGCGTCACGATCAGCGTCAGGATAGTGGCGAAGCCGAGCCCGAACACGATCGCGGTCGACAAGCTGATCCACCATTGCGTCGCGGGCGCACCGTGGGTGATCTCGCGGCCGATGAAGTCGAGGTTGATGCCGAAGGCGATCGGCAACACGCCGAGAATGGCGGTGACGGCCGTCAGCACCACCGGGCGCGCGCGCTCGCGGCAGGTTTCAATAATCGCGTCATAGGCGTTCTGCCCTTCGCGCCGCAGCCGGTCGTAGGTGTCTATCAGCACGATGTTGTTGTTCACGATCACACCGGCATTGGCGATGATGCCGATGCCGGTCATCACCACGCCG
Organism: Hyphomicrobiales bacterium; assembly: GCA_041691675.1. Lineage (GTDB taxonomy): Bacteria > Pseudomonadota > Alphaproteobacteria > Rhizobiales > Xanthobacteraceae > Pseudolabrys. Next base: position 18,837 of record JBEPUC010000030.1, read on the forward strand.
AATGGCTGGCCCATGATCATCAGGCCGAGCAGCACGCCGATGGTCGACAGGATCACCGCGGTGAGCACGAGGAGCACCGAGACGAAGCGGTTGAACTGCGCCAGCAGGATGGCGAAGATCAGGAACATCGCGGTGCCGAAAGCCTTGCCCAGGAAAGCGCCGGCCTTGGCGCGCTCTTCATCCTCGCCTTTGAGCTTGAAGGTGACGCCGTCGCCAAGGTCCATGGTCGCGAGCTTGTCGGTGATTTCCTTCTGCACCACGGCGTTCTGCACGCCGTCGGCGATGTTCGAGGACACCGTCATCACGCGATTGGCGTTGACGCGGTTGATGTAGCCGACGCGCGGCGTCGCCACGCGCTCGACGAAATTGCCGATCGGCACATAGCCCGCCGACGTCTGCACCCGCAATTCGTCGATCTGGCCGAGGCTGCGGCGGTCTTCCGGGAACCGCACGATGATATCGACGGCCTTGTCGTTATCCGCCGGGCGATACTCCGTGACCTTGACGCCGTTGGTGACAAGCTGCACCGCGGTGCCCACGGTGTTGAGGCTGGCGCCGTATTTGGCGGCCTCCGCCTTGTCGACCTTGATCTTCCAGTCGATGCCGGGCAACGGCAGTCCGTCATCGAGATCGCGTATCTCGGGCATCGGCGCCAACGCAGCGGCCACCTTCTTGGCGGCGGCCGGCAGCTTCGCCGGATCGACGGCCGACAATTGCACCTGGATCGGCTTGCCGGTCGGCGGACCGGCGCGCGGCGCGGTGACTTCGACCAGTGTGCCGGGGATGTCCTTCGTCTTGTCACGGATCTGATCCATGATGACGTGCGCCGGGGCGCGCTTCTGCCAATCGGCGAATTCAAACTGGATGACGCCGATGGTGTCTTCGGTGATTTCGTTCGAGCCCCGCGGCTGTTCGCCGACGCGGGTGTAGACGGTCTTCAATCCGTCCGTCGAAAGCACCTCCTTTTCGACCTGGCGCAGCGTCTTGTCCTTCTCGTCGAGCGAGAGGTTGCCGCGCGCGTGGACGATCACCTGACCGTAGTCCGGCTCGACGGCCGGGAAGAATTCGACGCCATGGCCGAGCTTGCTGTAGGAGCCGACCACCGCGACCAGAAGGCCGAAGGCCAGCATCAGGATCAGCCCCGGCCGGTGCAGTGCGAACTTGACCGTGCGCATATAGGGTCCGCTGTCGGAGGCGCGGTCGTCATGCGCCACCGTCGAAGCGCGGCCCAAGAGCGCGCCGAGCGTCGGCGTAAAGAACAACGCTACCGCCAATGACGCGGACAACGTCGCGATCAACGTGATCGGCATGTATTTCATGAACTGCCCGACGACGCCGGGCCAGAACAACAGCGGCGAGAACGCCGCGATACGGGTCAAGGTCGCGGCGATCACGGGCCCCGACATGCGCGACGCCGCTTCGGCATAAGCCTGCTTCGGCGGCGTGCCTTCCGACATGCGGCGCTCGGCATATTCCGACACGATGATGGCGTCGTCGACCAGCATGCCGACGGCCAGGATCAGCGAGAACAGCACGACGATGTTCACCGTGAGCCCGGCGAGTTGCAGGCCGAGAACGCCGGCGAGAAACGAAGCCGGGATCGCGATGCCGATGAACAGCGAGGCGCGGAAGCCGAGCGCGAACAGGATAATGACGGCCACCAGCAGCACGCCGGTCGCGACCGAATTCTGCAAATCCGACAGCATCTGGCGGATCAGTTTGGATTTATCCTGCGTGTAGCCGACCTTGACGCCTTCCGGCCACGTCTTCTCCATCTGCACGACCAGTTTCTTCACGCCGTCGACGGTCTCGATCAGATTGGCGCCGGTGCGTTTCGACACTTCGATGGTCATCGCCGGCTTGCCGTTGACGCGGGTGATCGAGGTGGCGTCCTTGTAGGTCGGACGCACGGTAGCGACATCGCCCAATGTCACGGTGGCGCCGGCCGTCGAGGACACCGGAATGTTCAGCATGTCCTGCGGCGTCTCGATCAGCCCCGGCACCTTGACAGCGAAACGGCCGCTGGAGCCTTCCAACGCGCCGGCCGCAATCAGGCTGTTGGAGCCTTGAGTCACCGCGATCAACTGATCGAGCGAAATGCCGTAGCTTTTCATCAACATGGGCTCGGCCGTGATCTCGACCGCCTCGTCGCGCGCGCCACGCAATTCGGCCTTGAGCACGCCGGGTTGCTGCTCGATGCGGTTCTTGGCATCGCGCGCGATACGCAACAGCGTGCGCTCCGGGACCTCGCCTGCGAGCGTCACCACCATGACCGGATAGAGCGAAAGATTGACCTCCTGCACCGACGGCTCGTCGGCATCCTTCGGCAGATCGTGCTTGGCCTGATCGACCTTGGCACGCACATCCGCGAGCGCCGCGTCGGAATTGAAGCCGGCCTCGAATTCGAGCAGCACGTAGCCGCCGCCTTCGTAGCCGGTCGAGCGCATTTCTTTGACGTTCGACACCGACTTCAACTGCGTCTCGACCGGACGCAGCAGCAGGCGCTCGGAGTCCTCCGGGCTGATGCCGCGCTGCGTCAGTTGCACGTAGATGATCGGCACCTTGACGTCGGGTTCGGCTTCCTTCGGGATCGTCACATAGGCGATGAGACCGGCGATCAAAAAGAAAGCAAGCGTCGCCAGCGTCAGGCGCGCATGTGTGATGGCGTAATTGATGAAGGTGGACATCGTCAGAACCCGCCGCCCGTTCTCTTAAAAGAGAGTGGAATTGAACTGGGCTGATGCGCATTCGGCGCGCTCCCTCTCCCCTCGGGGGAGAGGGTTGGGGTGAGGGGGCAAGTGACTCTCGATAGGCCATAACCCCTCACCCGCCCGCCTTCGGCGGTCGACCTCTCCCCATGGGAGAGGTGAAGTAGAATATGCCGCCGCCCTTGCATTGATCAGCGCTCCGCCGTTGCGCCGGCGGCATCGACCGCCGCGACCTTCTGGCCCTCGCGCACGAAATCCTGACCGCGCACGATCACCCGCGCGCCGGAGGCAATGCCGGACAGCCACATGGTGTCCTGCAAATCCTCGACGATGCCGGCCGGCACAAACGAGACCATGTCGCCATCGCCGACCACGCGCACGCCGATATCGCCGCCCGACGAAATCGTCAGCGCCGAACGTGGGACTTTGGTCGCCGGCACGGCTTTCAGCGACACCGCAACCTCGGCGCTGATGCCGTCCGGAATAGTGCCGTCGGCGTTGGCCATTTCGACTTCGACGCGATAGGTGCGCGTGGTCGCACTCGCCGATTTCGACACGTCGCGGACCCGGCCCTTGACCGTCTGGCCGGTAATCAAGCGCACGTCGGCGGCCTCGCCGACTTTGATGCCGGCGAGCTTTCGCTCCGACACTTCGACCACCGCGAGCATCGGATCGAGCGCAACCAAAGTCGCGATTTCGGTGCCGGTGAACGAGAACGCGGCACCGCCGATTTCGGCGGGGACATTGGTGATGACGCCGGCCCAGGGGGCGCGCACGATGCTGCGTTCGTGTTCGGCGCGGGCAGTACTGAGCGTGGCCTGCGCCGACTTGTATTGCGATTCAAGATTGACCAGATCGAGCTTGGGCAATGCGCCGCTGGCGATCAATGTCCGCTTGGCGTCCAGTTCAGCCTTGCGTTGTTCGACCAGAGCTTCGGCCTGCGCTACCTGTGCCTCACGCGCTTCGTCGGCGAGAACGGCGATGACTTCGTTCTTCTCGACATGCTGGCCGCGCTTGACCCGAAGCTCCGACAATACGCCGCCGGTGCGCGCGGACAGCGCGACTTTGTGATCCGCCTCGGTCCGCCCCGACAATGTCAGCGTCGGCGCATGCGGCTCGACCTTGGCGGCCGTGACGGCAACGCGAAACAAGGGCTGCTGCGCGGAATCGTTGGCGCGTATGGCGGCCTCGCCCTCGGCGCTGTCGCGCGGCATCAGGTGACCGGAGGCGATCCATATGACCGCGGCGGCGACCATGCCGACGGCGGTAAGACGGCTGGCTTTCATCATGACTTTTCTCCGGCGGTCTCGGCGCGATCCTTCGGCTTGGCGAGCAGGCCGTGGATCATCGTGAGAACAAGCTGCAAGGCGCTTTCAGCGCTGAAATTGGGATCGACCGACCGGCGCCATGACATGCCGTCACCGATCGCCATCAGCAGGCTGGCAACGGCATCGGTGTCGACATCGGCGCGAATCTCGCCGCGTTCGGCGGCGTGAGCCAGCATGGCGGCGATGCGGCTACGAATATCGTTCTCGATAGATTGATAAAGTTTGGCGATCTCGGGATGACGGCGGCTCTCCGTCATGATCTCGGCGCAGATGCTGACTTCGTCATCGCTGCGATCGACGAGGTGATAGCGGGCGAGACCGGCGAGCGCCTCGAAGAAGTCCGGTGCTGAATCGACAAGAGCAAAGCTCGCCACCGCGTCGGCGCGGTTGCGCTCGCAAATGCCCGCGATCAGCGCTTCCTTGGATGGAAAGTAGCGGTAAAGATTGCCGGGACTCATGCCGGCTTCGCCGCAAATATCCTGCATCGACGCGCGATGAAATCCGGAGCGCGCGAAGCAGCGCTCCGCGGCATCGAGAATCTCGGTCCGCCGGTCGGACTGCTTCTGTAAATTGGCCGCCCGCATACTTCTCGCCCCGCAATCGGTCCTGGTCGTTCTTTGGTCGTTCTCAGTCGGCCTCAATCAGCGTTCATCGGTCTTCACTGATCCTGACCGTTCTTGGCCCGGCCGGCACCGGGTCCGTGGTTCGCAATCAAATCAATTGTGCAGCGCACCTTTTTGAGAACGAACGTTCACTCTAATATTTCGAAAGTCTTGGGATGTCAAGGACGAGCCAGTTGACCGGTGCAACCGGCACCCATAGCGTGACCGGCGATGGGGATGGGGTCCCCCGATAACCGCCGGAATGGCTGATGACTCCTGCCGAATTTCGTGCCGCGCGCCTCCTTGGGGCCGCGCGGACGGCAGGAATCAATCCGTTTCAGGCGGTTTTTTGCCGCCCGAAACATCGGGAAGGGTGAAACATGGGCTATCTGATCGTATTTCTCGGCGGCGGCTTGGGCGCCGCCCTGCGCCACGGCGTCAACATCGCGGCGGCCCGCTTGCTCGGCATCGGGTTCCCCTACGGCACGCTGACGGTGAACATCGTCGGGTCGCTGATCATGGGATTGCTGACGGGCTGGTTTGCCTTCGAGGGCAGCCCGTCGCAGCACTGGCGCCTACTGATGACCACCGGCATCCTCGGCGGCTTCACCACCTTCTCGACTTTCTCCCTCGACACCGCGGTGCTCTACGAGCGCGGCGAACTCGGTCTCGCGGCGATCTATGTCGTGGCGTCGGTCGCCGCCGGCATTGCCGGCCTGTTCGCCGGACTGGCGCTGGTGCGCAGTTTTAGCTGAGGGGACGAGGGACTTTTCCCGGGTCGCAGCGCAGCACGAAGTGATGCGCCGCGACCCGGGATCATTTCAAATCTGGAAATTGGAAAGACCCCGGATCGGCGTTGCAACATTTGCTTCGCTGCATATTGCAACGCGTCCGGGGAACGATGCCCTACTCCATCACCCGCAAACCCAGTCTGTCGAACAGCTTCATGTCGCTGTCGCGGCCGGGGTTGGGCGTGGTCAAAAGCTTCGGGCCGCAGAAAATCGAATTGGCGCCGGCGAGAAAACACAGAGCCTGCGTTTCATCGCTCATATCTTCGCGGCCGGCCGACAGCCGCACCATCGAAGCCGGCATGCAGATGCGCGCAACAGCAATGGTGCGCACGAAGTCGAGCGGATCGAGCCTGGCGGCTTTCGTCGCGCCGGTCGACAGCGGCGTGCCCTCGACCTGCACCAGCATGTTGATCGGCACGCTTTCCGGATGCACCGGCAGCGAGGCCAGCGTCGCGACCATGCCGGCGCGGTCGTTGAGGTCTTCGCCCATGCCGACGATGCCGCCGCAGCAGACATTGATGCCGGCGTTGCGGACATGGCCGAGCGTATCGAGACGATCCTCGTAAGTACGGGTGGTGATGATCTCGCCGTAGAACTCGGGCGAGGTATCGAGATTATGGTTGTAATAGTCGAGGCCGGACGCTTTCAGCCGCGCCGCCTGCTCGCCGTTGAGCATGCCGAGCGTGGCGCAGGTCTCCAGCCCGAGCGCGCGCACGCCCTCGACCATGGCGCAAACGTTTTCGATGTCGCGATCCTTCGGCGAACGCCACGCCGCGCCCATGCAGAAGCGCGACGCGCCGCCGGCCTTGGCGGCCTTGGCCTCGGCGAGCACGGCATCGAGGCTCATCAATTTCTCGGCCTTGACGCCGGTGTCGTATCGCGCGGCCTGCGGGCAATAGGCGCAGTCCTCTGGACAGCCGCCGGTCTTGATCGACAGCAGGGTCGAAATCTGCACCTCGGCCGGGTCGAAATTGTCGCGATGGACCTGCGCGGCGCGGAACATCAGTTCCGGAAACGGCAATTCGAGCAAGGCCCGCACTTCCGCGCGGGTCCAGTCGTGCCGGGCCATTCCGAAACCGGGTTGCTCCACCACGTGATGGGAAAGCGACATTCTTTTCAGCCCTCGCGCTTACAGGTTCCCGCGGCACGCCTTGATTTTGGCGGAAACGGCCCCGATACCGGCGACTATATCAAGCCCGGAAAGCAATTGTGCAAGGATTTCATTGCATTGAGCCGTTTGCTGGGCCGTGGTAAGACGATCCCTAAAGATCAATGCCTGTCAGCAAACTCCGGGAGGACCTGCCGTGAAACGGCTGATTATAGCAACGGCACTCTTCGCCGGCGCATTATCCATTCTGACCACGCCGGCTTCGGCGCAGCGCAAGCCTTACAGCGCCATGAGCGACGACGAAAAGGCTCACGCCAAGGTCGCCGAATCCGTCGATCGGCAATATCGGGCCACGCTGGACAAGACCGCCAAGGGCGGCGCCGAGGTCTCGGTGGATCCCTGGGCGATCGTTCGTGGCACAGGCAATTCCAAGCCGAAGCGCTAGCGACGTAACCTTATGAACCGCAACCCCATTGCGCGCGCCGCGGCCATCGCCGCCGGCGCCGCCGTGCTGTTCTGGCTTCAGCAAGGCTACGAACTGCCGCTGTATTTCGCCATTCCCGGTGGCCTCGTCGCCTACATCGCAACGCTGCTGGCGATGAACTTCGTGCTCAAGACGGGCCCGAGCATAAAATAGCGGCCCGTTGCCTCTCCCGGTTGCTTTCAATGACGGTGACGCCGCGTGACCGCGCCGCCTGCCCCCTTGCTTGCCCTATTGGCCCTGTGAGACAAGGCGCCATGAACGGAAAGACGAACGAAGACATGAACGAAACCAAGCCAGACACGACGCCGGCGGCCCCGGCCGACGCGCTGCCCGACCGCCTGTCGATCGATCCGCGCAGCCCCTATTTCAATGCCGAAGTGTTGCAGCGCGATGTCGGCATCCGCTTCAAGGGCGCGGAAAAGACCAATGTCGAGGAATATTGCGTCAGCGAAGGCTGGATTCGGGTCGCCGCCGGCAAGGCCGTCGATCGCCACGGCAACCCGTTGACGATCAAACTCACCGGCGCGGTCGAGCCCTACTTCAAGGACCGGAAGCCGGCCTGACGCTCCAGCTCTGAGGCGCAACAGCGCGCATGGACGACGAAACGGCCACCCACGAGATCGTCCGGCTGGAAGGTCTGATCGAACAACTCAACGGGCAACTGGCCTGGTGCGCCAAGATTTCGATTGCCGCCAAGGTCGCTGTCGCCGGCTGCGCAGTGTGGTTCGCGCTCGTCGTCCTCTGGATATTGCCGTTCGATGCAACCGGCTTCGTCGCCGCAATGTCGGCCGGCCTCGGCGGGGTTGTGCTCCTGGGCTCCAACGCGACGAGTTGGGAGCAGATCGAAGACAAATTGCGTGAAGCCGAAGCGGCGCGTGCGGCGCTGATCGGACGAATGAGACTGCGCGTCGTTGGCGATCCGGCGCCGACGCTGCATTGAAAGACATGCGGGCCTATTACGGGACGCCCGCCTTCGCGGCCATAACAGCGGCGGCTGGTGCCGGCGTTGTTTTGTCGTAGCACGTCGGCCCTGCGTAGCGGCCGCTTGTCGTGACGAACGCGTCTCGCGCGCCCATGCGATAGGTAAAACCGTGGGCAGCGGTCAGCTTGGCGCTGTTGACGACCACCGGAAAGCAATAGGATTTCCACGCACCGCGCGGCGTCGCGATGCGGCCGCGCGTGCCGTGCCACAACAGGAAGAAGACAAGACGCATAAGCTGCGGATGAACGCGGATGGCGCGCTTGCCGAACGCCCGGGCCAGATCGTCGCCGCGCATGACATCGCCCGGCGGCGCGACGTTGAATATATCGTATCGATTCTTGAGACCGGCAAAGGCCAGCCGTTCGACGCAATCAGTGAGGTCGTCTTCGTGCAGATATTGCCGGCACCAGTGCGCCGTGACCGGCACCACGGCGGCGAGCTTCGCCAGCGCGCGCCGCAGCAGACCGGCCGTGGCATGTCCCGATAGCGTCGACTGCAACAAGCCGGAACCACGGGCGCGACCGCGCGGCCCGGCAAGCGTCGCCGGACGCAGCACAACAACGGCGGCCTTGCTGCCGCGCGTCTGTGCCACAGCAAACCGGCGTTCGAGGTTCTCTTCGACGAGGCGCTTTTGCTCGGCATAGCTGAATTCACAGACACGCAGGCGGTCGGATTCCACGAACGAAGTGTCGATGCGGTTGCCGGGCTCCGGCCCATAACAGGCGACACTGGAGAAATGGATCAGCCGTTGCACCGATGGCGTATCGAAGCAGAAATCGAACACCGCGCTGGCCCCGCCGATGTTCCAATGCCGCTGCAATTCGGCCTGCCCGAACAATTCGCGGATTTGCCAGGCGAGATGGATGACGACGTCCGGCTTTTCAGCCGCGGCCACGGCGCGCCAGGACGGATCGACCGTGTTGGCCTCGATCCATTTGATTTTTGGATTGCCGCGCAGCGCCTCGGACATCGCGCTTATGTCGAGCGCAATAATGCATTGAACGTCGGCGCGGCGGGCCAACATGTCACACAGCATGCCGCCAATGTAGCCGGCGGCTCCGGTAATGAAGACACGGTGTGTCATGTGCGCACGAAATGGACTGCCGGGACCTCGCCCCTGCTCCGGTGTATACCCGGAACTCGCTTATGGAAGAGTTACCGGTGCAAACATCGACGGTAACGGATTGGTAAGCGTAATTGCGCCCGCGGCAGCGTAGACTTCCGACGATGAACGATAAAACAGATGCGACAACGCTCGCCCGGCAATTACTCGACGACGCTTCCGGCATCGTCGAGGCGGAGCCGGTGACGGGCGGCATGAGTGGCGCTGCCGTCTATCGCATCAAGCGGGCCGGATATCCGCCGTGCTATCTGAAAGTCGCGGCGGCGAGCGGGGCCGATGGCGATTCTTTGCGCGAGGAAGTCGCCCGCACAAAATGGCTCGCCGACAGCAGCATTCGCGTTCCGAACATCCTGCGCGTCGCCGAGCGGGATGGGCGGCTCGCCGTCCTGACCGAAGCGATGGCCGGCATCCCCATTGAGGAAAGTCGGCTTGCGGCACCGCGCATCGCCGAGGCGCTGGCGCGGGGCTTTGCGGCCTTGCACAAGCTGCCACCCGTCTCGTGTCCGTTCGATGAATCGCTATGCGTGCGGCTGGCGCGTGCAACGCAAGCTATTGCCGCCGGCGCGGTCGATCCGGCCGAATTCGATGCGCGCAATCGCGGCGTCGCGCCCGCGACTTTGCTGCGGCGCCTGATCGATGACAGGCCCGATGAAGACCTTGTGGTCGTGCATGGCGACGCGACACTGAGCAACATCGTCATCGACGACAGCGGCGCACTCGGCTTTATCGACTGTGGCACAGCGGGGCGCGGCGATCGTTATACCGATCTGGCGCTGCTCGCCGCCGAAATCCGGGACCATTATGGCGCCGATGCGACCGAACAATTCGTCACGATCTACGGCTCGCGTGATTGGGACGATGCGAAGGCGCGTTATTATCTTGATCTGTACGAACTCTTCTGAAGGCGGCGGAGCAACCGCCGCCTTCCTTGAACGAGCGCGCTACTCCGCCGCTTCCATTCTCGACGGCACCGCTTCGACCCTGGCGGCGCAGAACTTGAACTCCGGAATCTTGCCAAACGGATCGAGCTTCGGGTTGGTCAGAAGGTTCGCCGCCGCTTCCACGTAAGCGAACGGGATGAACACCACGCCATCCGGCACCGCATCGTCCTGCCGCGATTGTAGTTCGACCTCGCCGCGGCGCGTGGCAACGCGCACCATGTCGCCCGGCTGGATGCCGAGCTTCTCGATGGTGCCGCGCGACAGTTGCGCGATCGCCGATGGTTCGATGGCATCGAGGACCTTGCTGCGGCGGGTCATGGAGCCGGTGTGCCAATGCTCAAGCTGGCGGCCGGTCGTCAGGATGAACGGATAGTCCTCGTCCGGCACTTCATCGGGCGGCTGTAGCTTGGTGGCGACCAGCTTGGCGAAACCACCGGGACGCGGGAAACCGTCCTCGAACACCACGTCGTGGCCCGGAACGTCGGGGCCATCAACCGGATAGGTAACGGCGCTCTCGCGCTCGACGCGGTCCCACGAAATGTTGTCGAGTGACGGCATCACCGTCGTCATTTCAGCGAAAACTTCGCTGACATGCTTGTAGTTCCAGCCACAGCCCATGCGGTTGGCGATGTCCTGGATGATCCAGAGATCCTGGCGCGCTTCGCCGGGCAGCGGCAGTGCGGCGCGGCCGATCTGCACCTGACGGTTGGTGTTGGTGACGGTGCCGTCCTTTTCCGGCCAACCGGAGGCTGGCAAAACGACGTCGGCATACATCGCGGTTTCGGTCAGGAACAGGTCCTGCACGACCAGATGTTCGAGATGCGCCAGCGCCTGGCGGGCATGGTTGAGGTCGGGGTCGGACATCGCCGGATTCTCACCCTCGACATACATCCCCTTGATTTCATCGGCATGGACCGCATCCATGATCTCGACGACAGTCTTGCCGCTCTTCGGCGGTAGCTTGACGCCCCAGGCGCTTTCATATTTGCCGCGGATTTCCGGATCCTCGACCGATTTGTAATCGGGGAAGAACATCGGAATGAGGCCCGCGTCGGACGCGCCCTGCACGTTGTTCTGGCCACGCAGCGGATGAAGGCCCGTTCCCGGACGGCCGATCTGGCCGGTGATAAGCGCCAGCGCGATCAGGCAGCGCGCATTGTCGGTGCCGTGCGTATGCTGCGACACGCCCATGCCCCAGAAAATGATCGACGACTCGGCGCGGGCATAGGCCCGGGCCACTTCACGCAACGTATCGGCGGGGATGCCGCAGATCGGCTCCATTTCCTCCGGCGTGAAGTCCTTGATGTTTTCCTTCCAGGCGTCGAAGCCCTCGACATAGGTCTGGATGTATTGCTGGTCGTAGAGCTTCTCTTCGACGATGACGTTGAGCATGGCGTTGAGCATCGCCACGTCGGTGCCGTTCTTGAACTGCATCATCTTCCAGGCGTGCCGCTTCATCGCGGTGCCGCGCGGATCCATGATGACGAGCTTGGCGCCGCGCTTCGCGGCCTGCTTGAAGAAAGTCGCCGCCACCGGATGGTTCTCGGTCGGGTTGGCGCCGATAACGATAATGACTTCCGAATTCTTGCATTCGTTGAAAGAGGCCGACACCGCGCCCGAGCCGACGCCTTCCAGCAGCGCCGACACCGACGAGGCGTGGCAAAGCCGTGTGCAGTGATCGACATTGTTGGTGCCGAAGCCGGTACGAACCAGCTTCTGGAACAGATAGGCTTCCTCGTTCGAGCCTTTGGCCGAGCCGAAGCCGGCGAGCGCATCGGGGCCATCGCGGTCGCGAATCTTCACGAGACCGCCGGCGGCCTTGTCGAGCGCCTCTTCCCAGGTCGCCTCGCGGAAATGCGTCCAGGGATTCGACGGATCGATCGCCTCGTGCGGGACTTTCGGCACGCCTTCCTTGCGGATCATCGGCTTGAGCAGGCGCTGCGGATTGGCGACATAGTCGAAGCCGAAGCGACCCTTGACGCAGAGACGGTTCTCGTTCGACGGACCGTTGCGCCCGGTGACGGCAACGATCTTGTCGTTCTTGATTTCGTAGGTCAGTTGGCAGCCGACGCCGCAATACGGGCAAACCGAGTCCACCTTGCGGTCGGGCGCGCCGAGATAGACGTTGTTGTCATCCACCATGGTCGAGGGCATCAGCGCGCCGGTCGGACACGCCTGCACACATTCGCCGCAGGCAACGCAGGTCGATGCGCCCATCGGGTCGTCGAAGTCGAACACGATCTTTTCGCCGTGGCCGCGGAAGGCCATGCCGATGACGTCGTTGACCTGCACTTCGCGGCAGGCACGGACGCACAGATTGCACTGGATGCAGGCATCGAGATTGACCGCCATCGCCGGATGGCTGCGGTCCGGCTCGGGCACGACTTCGCGCTCACGCTTCGGGAAGCGGCCGGCTTCGACGTTCTGGCGTTTGGCGGTCTTCCAGAATTCGGAATCGCGGTCATGCGCGACTTCCATCGCCGGCTGGTCGGTGACCAGCAGTTCGGCCACCATCTTGCGCGCGGTCGTGGCGCGGTGGGAGTCGGTCGTGACCTTCATGCCGGGCGATGGCGTGCGAATGCACGACGCCGCCAGCACGCGCTCGCCTTCGATTTCAACCATGCAGACGCGGCAATTGCCGTCGGCGCGGTACCCCGGCTGCGGCGAGTAGCACAGATGCGGCAGCTTGATGTCGAGACGGCGAGCGGCGCGGAAGATCGACTCGCCCTCGCGAATGTCGATCTCGTTGCCGTCGATGAAGAACGTTTTGGCCGTCGCAGCGCCGCCTTTGCCGTCCGGTCTGTCGACCGGCGCGGTGTGCGCGACCCCAGGCTTTCCCTTGTTCAGGTCAGTGCCGCCGGCGGTGCCCTTGTGGTCGTGGCCATAACCTGCAGGGTTTTTCGTTTTGTCATCCATGATTCACCAAGTCCCTAGCGGTTTCGTCAGTTCCTCGGGGAAATTCTTCAGCACACTCAGCAGTGGATTGGGCGCTGCCTGCCCGAGGCCACAGATCGAGGCGTCGCGCATCAGGGCCGAGAGTTCTTTCAACAGGTCGACATTCCAAGGACCTTGCGCCATCAGTTTGACGGCCTTCTCGGTTCCGGCGCGGCAGGGCGTGCATTGGCCGCAGCTTTCGTCCTCAAAGAATTTGAGGAGATTGAGCGCGACAGCCTTCATGTCGTCCTTGTCGGACAGAATGACAACTGCGTGCGAGCCAACAAAACCGCCATGCGGCTCCAGAGTTCCAAAATCGAGCGGGAGGTCGGCCAGATTTGGCGCGAATATGCCGCCGGATGCACCGCCGGGCAGAAAGCCCTTCAGCGTGTGACCGTCCAGCATGCCGCCAGCGTATTCGTTGATGAGCTCATTGATGGTGACACCGGCCGGCGCCACCTTCACGCCGGGGTTCTTCACCCGCCCGGAGACCGAGAAACTGCGGAAGCCCTTCTTCTCGCGGCGCCCTTGCGAGGTGAACCATTCCGGGCCGCGCTCGACCAGATCGCGAATCCAGTACAGCGTTTCGACATTCTGCTCCAAGGTCGGCCGGCCAAACAGACCCACCTGCGCCAGATAAGGCGGCCGATGACGCGGCAATCCGCGCTTGCCTTCAATGGACTCGATCATCGCCGATTCTTCGCCGCAGATATAAGCGCCGGCGCCGCGGCGCAGATGAATCTTGGTGTGCGGGGCCAACCCTTCGGCCTCGACCTTGGCGAATTCCTCGAGCAGCATCAGCCGCAGTTCGGGATATTCGTCGCGGATGTAAAAATACGTGTCGGCGGCTTCGACCACGTAGGCTGCAATCAGCATGCCCTCGATGAAACGATGCGGATCCCGCTCGAGATAAAACCGGTCCTTGAAGGTGCCGGGTTCGCCCTCGTCGGCGTTGACCGCGAACAGGCGCGGCGCGGGCTCCGCGCGCACCAGCGACCATTTGCGCCCGGTCGGGAAGCCGGCGCCGCCAAGGCCGCGCAGACCGGCATCGCTGATGGTCTTGATCAGATCGTCGCGCGTGCGCTTGCCGGCGAGAACGTCCTTGAGCACGGCATAGCCGCCGGCCTTCTGATAGGCCGCGAAATCGATCGTCGGCTTCCAGGCGTGCGGGTGCGGCCTCGCCTTGGCGGCGGCGGCGACGTTGTCGACATTGGCGTGGAAGGTCTGCATGTGACCGACCGCAACCACCGGCGCGCGATCGCAGGCGCCCATGCAGGGCGCGCGCACCACGCGCACATCCCCACCAAGCGTGCCCGGCAAAGCGGCAAGCAATTTTTCCGCACCCGCCATGGCGCAGGATAGGGAATCGCAGACGCGGATGGTGACCGGTGGCGGCACCGGTCCATCCTTCACCACGTCGAAATGGGCGTAAAAGGTCGCGACCTCGTAGACCTCGGCCTGCGCCATCTTCATCTCATGGGCGAGCGCGGCGAGATGCGGCGCGGAGATATAGCCGTAATGGTCTTGAATCAGATGCAGGTGCTCGATCAGAAGATCACGCCGGCGCGGCCGGTCGGTGAGCAACGCCTCTATCTCGGCCAGCGCGACCGGATCGACCTGGCGGCCCTTCGGGGTGCGGCCCGATTTCCGGCGCCCGGAACCCTGGCCCTTGCCACCACCGTTACCGCCGTTTTGCGGCGGGTTATGTATGTTCATTACGCTCTCCCTGAGCATCTATTTGAAGCCATTCCAGAAAGGGTGCAATCCCATGGTACGCATGGGTTGATAGGTAAAATCTATCACTGTTAAGCTGTTTACCGTCTATTCTTCGCCCAATGTGTCACGCAAAAATCGTCTAACTACTTGAAATCGCGGATAATTGTCATGATCGACAAGCTCGAATTTCTGCTCGCCCTGGCGCGGGAGAAGCATTTCGGCCGCGCCGCCGAGGCCTGCGGCGTAACGCAGCCGACGCTGTCGGCGGGCGTCAAGCAGATCGAGGAGCAGCTGGGGGTCCTCCTGGTCAAGCGCGGCTCGCGCTTTCAGGGCTTCACGCCGGAGGGCGAGCGGGTTCTGGAATGGGCGCGCCGGATCGTCGGCGACAGCCGCACCATGCTGGAGGAGATCAAAGCGCTGCGCCACGGTCTTTCCGGGCGCTTGCGGATCGCCGCGATCCCGACCGCGCTGGCAATGGTGGCGGCGATCACGACACCGTACCGAGAGCGCCACCCCCATGTTCAATTCACGATCTATTCGCGCAACTCGGTCGAGATTCTCGATCTTCTGGAAAATCTCGAGATCGATGCCGGCATTACGTATATCGAAAACGAGCCCCTGGGCCGCGTCAGCATCGTGCCGCTCTATCAGGAGAACTATCGGCTGCTCACCTCGGCCGACGCGCCCCTCGGCGACCGCCAATCGGTCACCTGGGCACAGGTGGCGCAAGTTCCGCTTTGCCTCCTGACCCCCGACATGCAGAACCGGCGCATCATCGACCGTCTGCTCAAGAGCGCCGGCGGCGAATCCCGGCCGACGCTGGAATCCGACTCGATGATCCTGTTGTTCTCGCATGTGCGAACCGGACGCTGGGCCAGCGTAATGCCCGCCAGAATCGCCGAAACCCTTGGGCTCACAGACCCCATTCGCGCGATCCCGATTACCGATCCGGATGCCGTGCAGACAATCGGCCTGGTGGTGCCGGCACGATATACGATGACGCCGGTCACCGCCGCTCTTGTCGAGGCGGCCAAAAAACTGGCGCCGCCGCCGCTGACATGAGCCGAGAGGCACCCCGGCCGCAGCGCGTTGCTTTTGATGCACCCGTGAAATCGTCGGCCCGACTGTTCGCTAATGCGAAATGCAATTATCCAGTGGACCACAGCTAAAGTTCAATTCGTCTTACCTATCGGACCATAGCCAAGGTCTTATTAATTCGGTTTAATGACAACGTACTCTGCCAAGGTGGGACCTCGTTTCCATCTCATCCTCGCTCTGCAAGCTCTAAAAGAGAACGGCCAGAAGACCGTTCAATCTCAGGGGAGAATCGCACGATGAGTTTTCTCGACCGCAGTCACACGATTGCAAAACCGGGCTACAGCCGGTGGATGGTGCCGCCGGCCGCGCTATGCGTTCACTTGTGTATCGGCCAGGCTTACGCCTACAGCGTGTTCAATCTGCCGATGACGAAATTGCTCGGCGTCACTCAGTCGGCGCCGAACGACTGGAAGCTGACCGAGTTAGGGTGGATTTTCTCAATCGCCATTTTCTTCCTCGGCGTCTCGTCGGCCGTGTTCGGCCGGTGGGTTGAGGAAGGCGGCCCGCGCAAGGCGATGTTCACTGCCGCGCTGTGCTGGGCGGGCGGCTTTTTCATCTCAGCAATCGGCGTTTACGCCCACATGCTCTGGCTGATCTACCTCGGCTATGGTGTCCTCGGCGGCATCGCGCTTGGCATCGGCTATATTTCGCCGGTCTCCACCCTCATCAAGTGGTTCCCCGATCGCCCCGGCATGGCGACCGGTATGGCCATCATGGGCTTCGGCGGCGGCGCCTTCATCGCTTCTCCGCTTTCGGTCTGGCTGATGAGCAAGTTCTCGACCCCGACGCATATCGGCGTCGCCGAGACATTCATCGTGCTCGGCGTCGTGTACTTCTTCTTCATGATCGTGGGCTCGATCATCGTGCGCGTCCCCGCCCCCGGCTGGAAGCCGGAAGGCTACGTCGCACCGACTGAATCGAAGGGCTTGATCACGAGGAACGACGTCTTCGTCTACGATGCGCTGAAGACACCGCAGTTCTGGCTGATCTGGTGGGTACTCTGCCTCAACGTGACCGCCGGCATCGGCGTGCTCGGACAGGCGTCCGCCATGAGCCAGGAAATGTTCCCGGGTCACATTACACCGGTGGCGGCGGCGGGCTTCGTCGGCTTGATGAGTCTTTTCAACATGGGCGGCCGCTTCTTCTGGGCCTCCACGTCCGACTATATCGGCCGGCGCAACACCTACTTCGTGTTCATGGTGCTGGGCTTCTTCTTGTACTGCACCGTTCCCTACACCGGCTCGATCGGAAGCGTCGTCGGCTTCGTCTGCTGCTTCCTGATCATCATCAGCATGTACGGTGGCGGCTTCTCCACCGTGCCGGCCTACCTGCGTGACATGTATGGCACCCGCTATGTCGGCGCTATTCATGGCATGTTGCTGACGGCATGGTCGATGGCCGGCATCTTTGGCCCAGTGATCGTCAACTATCTGCGTGAATACAACATCACGCACGGCGTGCCGAAGGCGCAGGCCTACAACAACACGATGTACATCATGGCCGGGTTGCTGGTGATCGGCTTCATCTGCAACTACTTCGTCAAGGCCGTGGCTCCGCGCTTCCACATGAAAGCAACCGACACGCGCGGCATCGAGCCCCTCGCTGCCAGTGCATAAGGAGAACATCAATGACAACAGCCGAAAATCAAGAAACCACGACTCTCCATCTGGCTCTGGCCTGGGGCTTTGTCGGCATCCCGCTCGTGCTGGGCGTGTTGCAGACGCTTGTTAATGCCATGAAGCTGTTCCAGTAGGACTGGCATCGCGACGAATATTGCGGGCGCCGCTTCCGATTCAAGTTGGAAGCGGCGCCCGTTTTATTTGGAGCCCCCCGTGAACTCACAGCAGTGCTAAAAAGGCCGCGACTGCCGAGGAACCCACCGGCAAGTTGCGCAGTTAGCGTCCAGAAGGCATCACCGGACGCTATCCCTTGATCACCCAATTAAATCCCCCGTTGGCGCTGGATACGGTCAAAGGGCCGGGGCTGGCGCATTTCGTCATCGATTACGGCCCCGAATCGGACCTGCTGTGGGTTGTCTTCATGGATGAAGACGGCGCCTGCTGGACGGTACCTAATCCCGAAATCCGGCTGCAAATGAACTGGACGATGGGGCGACGGAAGCCCAAGCGCGGTGAAATTGCGGTACCGTTGGTGCCCGCCGCTTCGTCCGGTGACGCGGCCCGGCCGGCGGCCAATGTCCATCGCGCATTTCCGCGTGCGTCCGACACCTGACAGATAGAAATACTGACCTCTTCGGGAGGCATTTTTGACCACGCCGCTTTCGGCTTTCGGAATCAACTGCACCTTGAAGAGCGGCCCGAAGTCCTCTTCGACCGAAGCGCTGATGAACGATTTGTTCAAGGCACTCGCAGCGCATGATGTTGGCGGCGAAATCGTTCGCGCCGCCGATCATGACATCAAGCCGGGCGTCAGTTCGGATGAAGGCAATGGCGACGCCTGGCCGCAGCTACGCGCCAAGATACTCGCCGCCGATATATTGGTGATCGGTTCTCCGATCTGGCTTGGCCAGCCGTCGAGCATCGCCAAGCGTGTACTCGAACGCATGGACGCCTTCCTAGATGAGAAAGACGACCGCGGCCGCATGCCGTCGTACGGCAAGGTCGCCATCTGCGCCATCGTCGGCAACGAAGACGGTGCGCATCATAGCGCGGCCGAAATTTTATCGGCGCTGCTCGAAGTCGGGTTCACAGTGCCATCCGGCGGGCCGACTTATTGGGTCGGCGAGGCGCTGGGATCGAAGGAATATAAAGAGTT
Organism: Hyphomicrobiales bacterium; assembly: GCA_041691675.1. GTDB lineage: Bacteria > Pseudomonadota > Alphaproteobacteria > Rhizobiales > Xanthobacteraceae > Pseudolabrys. The sequence continues at coordinate 37,427 of JBEPUC010000030.1, forward strand.
CAAGACTCCGCCCAAAGCTGTCGGCCAGTGGACGAAGATGCTTGCTTCAAATACCGCGCATCTGGCGCGGCTGCTGAAGGGGGAGAATTATCCGGGGATCAAAGGCGGGCGGTAGTACTCTATCATTTCTTCGTACTCTTCGTCCGCTTCTTGCCGCGCTTGATGCCGTCCATGATCAACTGCTCGGCCTCGCGGGCATCGAGCCAGCGGACGATCGACACCCATTTGCCCTTTTCCAGATCCTTGTAGTGCTGGAAGAAGTGCGCAATCTGTTCGACCATGACATCCGGCAGGTCGCGATAACTCGTGATGCCCTTATAGAATGGATGCAGCTCATCGACCGGCACGGCCAGTATTTTCTCATCATTGCCGGCTTCATCCTCCATCAACAACGCGCCGACCGGACGGCAGCGGATGACCGCGCCGGGCACCACCGGCACCTGAGATATCACCAAGATGTCGCAAGGGTCGCCGTCGTCGGACAAAGTGTGCGGGATGAAACCGTAATTACCGGGATAGAACATCGCCGTATGCAGGAAACGATCGACGAAGATCGCGCCGGAAGTCTTGTCGAATTCGTATTTTACCGGCACGCCGCCTACCGGAATTTCGATTACAGCGTGGACGTCGTGCGGCGGATTGCGGCCTGTCGAGATGAGCTTGAGGTCCATGGATAGGCTTTCGGTTTGTCCCCTTCGCAATGCTAGCACTTTTGACCAACGGACAAAACAAAGCGGGATGCGCATGCGCGCACCCCGCTTTTTGCGAGTAATCCAGATGAGTGGTTTACGCCACTTGTTCGACCTGATGGCGGAACATGGCCTTGCGGGCCTCGTCGTCGAACTCGGTCTTGAACTTGTGCTTGTCCTTGATCGCGTTGGCGCGGGCCGCGGCCGGACGGGCGTTGATCTCGTCGGTCAGCCGCTTGACGTTCGGAAACTTGTCCATCGCGCCTTCGCCGAGCACGTTCGGGATCAGCCGCGACCAGCCCCACACTGCCATGTCGACGATGGTGTAGGTGTCACCGAGCATGTATTTCTGCTTGGCGAGACGCGCATCGACGATGCCCCAATGCCGCTGCGCCTCATAGGCATAGCGGTTGACGGCGTAAGGGATTTTCTCCGGCGTATAATTGCGGAAATGCACCGACTGCCCGGAATAGGGACCGACGCCGGAGGCAATGAACATCAGCCACGACAGCAATTCACCGTGCGCCTTGTCGCCCAAGTTGCCGTCTTTGGCCGGCATGAACTTTCCGGTCTTCTCGCCGAGATAGAGCAGGATGGCGTTCGAATCGAATACGGTGGCATCGCCGTCGACAATCGCCGGCACTTTTGCGTTCGGATTGATCGCGGTGTATTCCGGCTTGTGCTGATCGCCCTTGCGGGTATCGACCGGGATCGCCTCGTATTGCAGGCCGGCCTCTTCGAGAAACAGCGCCACCTTCATCGGATTCGGCGCGCCGCTATAGTAGAACTTTATCATCAGTCTCCCCTTTTGGGTTTTATCGAGCGTTCAAATCGGCGGCATAGCACCACCACGCCTTCGTCCGCGCAAGCGGGGGTGCTCGCAAGAATCCGTGAAGCGCACGACAGCGATTTCGGCGGTTCGCCAACGCAAAACGGGCGGCTTTCGCCGCCCGTTCGATTTTGCATTTCTTTGCTAAGGTCTAGAACAGGCCGACGATCTTGCCGTCCTTGACGTCGATCGAATTGGCGGACGGCACGCTCGGCAGCCCGGGCATGGTCATGATCTCACCGCAGACCGCCACGACAAACTCGGCCCCGGCGGAAAGGCGAACCTCGCGCACCGGAATAGAGAAGCCGGTCGGCGCGCCCTTGGCGTCCGGATTGGTCGAGAACGAGTACTGCGTCTTGGCGATACAGACCGGCAACTTGCCAAAGCCCATGTCTTCCCAGGTCTTAAGCTGATCCTTGACCGACTTCTCGGCGGTCGCGTCGTCGGCGCGGTAAAGCTCCTTGACGATGGTGCGGATTTTCTCGAACAGCGGCATCTCGTCGGGATAGAGCAGCTTGAGGCTGCCCTTGCTCTCGTCGATCGTCTTGACGACGGCCTTTGCGACGTCGGCGGCGCCAGCGCCACCGAGGGCCCAATGGTCGGCCATCAACGCCTCGACGCCGAGCGCCTTGCACTTCTCCTTGACCAGCGCCACCTCGGCGTCGGTGTCGGCGGAGAAGCGGTTGATCGAAACAACAGCCGGCAGACCGAACTTCCGCACGTTCTCGATGTGGCGCTGAAGGTTCGCCATGCCGGCTTCGAGCGCTTTCAAGTCTTCTTTCTTGAGATCCTCTTTTTTGACGCCGCCGTGCATCTTGAGCGCACGGATGGTGGCGACGACGACAACGCAGTCCGGCTTGAGCCCGGCCTTGCGGCACTTGATGTCGAGGAACTTCTCCATGCCCAGATCGGCGCCGAAGCCGGCCTCGGTCACAACATAGTCGGCCAACTTGAGCGCCGTGGTGGTGGCAACAACCGAGTTGCAGCCATGCGCGATGTTGGCGAAAGGCCCGCCATGAATGAAGGCCGGTGTGCCTTCCAGCGTCTGCACCAGATTCGGCGCGATCGCTTCCTTGAGCAGCGCGGTCATGGCGCCATGAGCCTTGAGATCCCTGGCGCGGATCGGCTTCCGGTCGCGCGTGTAGGCGACGATGATGTTGCCAAGCCGCTCCTTGAGGTCGTCGAGATTCCGGGCCAGACAGAAGATGGCCATAACCTCGGAAGCAACCGTGATGTCGAAGCCGGCTTCGCGCGGATAGCCGTTGGCGACGCCGCCGAGCGAGCACACGATCTCGCGCAGCGCGCGGTCGTTCATGTCCAGGACGCGGCGCCAGACGACGCGGCGGCTGTCGATGCCGAGCGCGTTGCCCCAATAGATATGATTGTCGATCAGCGCCGACAGCAGATTGTGCGCCGAGGTGATGGCGTGGAAATCGCCGGTGAAATGAAGATTGATGTCTTCCATCGGAACGACTTGCGCATAGCCGCCGCCGGCGGCGCCGCCCTTCATGCCGAAGGACGGGCCGAGCGACGGTTCGCGCAGGCAGCACATCGCCTTCTTGCCGATGTGGTTGAGCGCGTCGGTCAGGCCGACCGTCGTTGTGGTCTTGCCTTCACCCGCCGTCGTCGGCGAGATCGCGGTCACCAGGATCAGCTTGCCGTCCTTCTTGTCCTTGAGCGTGTTGATGTATTCCATCGACACCTTGGCCTTGTAGTGGCCATACGGATCGAGGTTCTCGGCGGCGATGCCGAGCTTTTCCTTGGCGACGTCAAGGATGCGGCGCTTTTCGGCGGTCTGCGAAATTTCGATGTCTGACTTCGGATTCTGATGCTGCGAGGCGGCCATGGTGCGTTTCCAATATTATGTACGGTGAACCGGGGATTTTTTATTTCTTGTCATCACCGGGCTTGTCCCGGTGATCCCGCTTAGCAGGGCACTGTGCGCCCCTAAGCGGGGTGGCCAGGACAAGCCCGGCCACGACACCTCACGTAAATCTCGTCTTCGGCTGCAGATTGGCCGACGCCGCCCATTCGCCGGCGCTGATTTTTTTGCCTTCCGGCGGCTGCAAACGGGTGATCTTGAAGCGGCCGTCGGCGCAAACCACTGTGATGCTGTCGGCGTCGCTCGCGACAATTTCGCCGAGTTTCCCGCCGATGCCTTTCGGATCCTTGGCCGGGATAGGCGTCGCGTCGAATATCTTGATGGTTGCGCCGTCAAGTGTGGTCCAGGCGCCGGGCGCCGGATTGCAACCACGAATGAGCCGGTCGATCTGTTCCCACGGCTTGCCCCAATCGATTTTGGCGTTATCGACGCGGCACAGGCCTTCGTAGGTCGCCTTTGATTCGTCTTGCTTGATCTTCGGCGCCTTGCCCGCCTTGACCAGATCGACGCCTTCGAGCATCGCATCGACGCCCATCGGGAACAGGCGATCGAAATAGACGGTGCCGAGCGTGTCGGTGTTCGAGATCGGCGTCTTCTTCTGAATCAGGATGTCGCCGGTATCGAGCCCGTTGTCGGGCCAGAAAATCGACAGACCGGTTTCCTTCTCGCCCTTGATGATCGGCCAGTTGATTGCCGACGCGCCGCGGTAGGCCGGCAGCAGCGAAGGATGATACTGGATCGAGCCGTGCGTCGGCGCGTTGAGGAATTCTTCCGGCACGAACAACGTCACGAACGCCATGACCTGGAGGTCGGGCTTCATCGCCTTGAACTCGGCCAGCACTTCGGGCGTCTTGTACGAGGACGGCTGCAACACCTTGAGGCCCGCCGCGAGCGCCGCCTCCTTCAAGGGATCAGCCTTGGCGCCTTCCTTCTCCGGCGCGACATAAACGGCGATAACTTCATCGCCGCGCTTGAGCAATGCTTCGAGCACCACTTTGCCGAAGGCCTGCTGGCCGTGAACGACGATACGCATAAGAGACTCTCCCGATTATTCTTTCGTGTCCCGGTTCTGCCACGCATCGCTTCGCGCTGCGTGGCAGAACCGGGACCTTTACAAGCTCGGCATGCGCGATGGTCCCGGCTCAGCGGCGCAGCACTTCGTGCCGCGCCGCGTCCGGGACAAGTGAGCGCTATGCCGCTTTCTCTTTCTTCTCCGGTGCGCTGAGCGCGCCGGAGTTCTTGATTTCAGCGATCTGTGCTGCTTTGAAACCGAGCACGTCAGTCAGAATTTCGTCGGTGTGTTCGCCCAGCAACGGCGAGCGCTTCACCTCGGAAATCGAATCCGACAACTTGATCGGATTGCCGACGCTGAGATATTTGCCGCGCGTCGGGTGATCGACTTCGACCACCGTGCCGGTGTTGCGGAGCGACTCGTCCTCGGAGATTTCCCGCATCGACAGGATCGGGCCGACCGGAATGTCGTGCGCGTTGCAGATTTCCATGACCTCGAACTTGGTCTTGGTCATGGTCCATTCCTCGATGCGCGCGAAAATCGCCATCAGCTTCGGCAGCCGCGCCGGCGGCGTGGCGTATTCCGGATCGGTCTTCCAGGTCGGCTCGCCGATGATATCGCAAATCGGGCCCCACACCGGCGCCTGCGTGATGAAGTAAATGTAGGCATTGGGATCGTCCTCCCAGCCTTTGCACTTGAGAATCCAGCCGGGCTGGCCGCCGCCGGAATCGTTACCGGCACGCGGCGTCGCGTCGCCGAACGGAATGTTCTGACCGAACTGGCTGTATTCTTTGAGCGGGCCGGCTTTGAGCCGCTGCTGATCGCGCAGCTTGACGCGGCAGAGATTGAGCACGCCGTCCTGCATCGCCACATTGACCTTCTGGCCCCGGCCAGAGCGGGTACGCTGGAACAGCGCGGTGACGATACCGAGCGCCAGATGCAGACCGGTGCCGGAGTCGCCGATCTGCGCGCCGGTGACCAGCGGCGGACCGTCGCGGAAGCCGGTGGTTGAAGCCGATCCGCCGGTGCATTGCGCGACGTTCTCGTACACCTTGCAATCCTCGTAGGGACCGGGGCCGAAGCCCTTGATCGAGGCAACGATCATGCGCGGATTGGTTTTGTGGATGTGCTCCCAGGTCAGGCCCATGCGGTCGAGCGCGCCGGGCGCGAAATTTTCAACCAGCACGTCGCACTTGCGGATCAGCTCTTCGAGCACACGCTTGCCTTGCGGGTTCTTGGAGTCGATGGTGATCGAGCGCTTGTTGTGATTGAGCATCGTGAAGTAGAGCGAGTCCGCGCCCTTCACGTCGACCAACTGGCCGCGCGTGATGTCGCCGACACCGGGACGCTCGACCTTGATGACGTCAGCGCCGAACCAGGCCAGCAGTTGGGTGCAGGTCGGACCCGACTGCACATGCGTGAAATCGAGAATACGCACGCCGGTGAGCGCCTTGCCGTCCATGCCGTAAGCCTTGGACGACGGCTTTGGAGCGCCGTTGCCGTTGGCCTTTTTGGCCGCGGGCTTCTTCGCGCTCGCCTTGCGGGCGACGGATTTCCTGGCGGAAGCCCCTACGGCGGCTTTCTTCGCCGGCTTTGATTTGGCTTTCGCCGGTTTCTTTTGCTTCTTCTTGGCCATCGTTATCTCCTCCACTGTCTCTCGGCCGTCATGCCCGCGAAGGCGGGCATCCAGTAGTCACGGCCGCTTAATTTCCGAACGACATTGCAAATTCCAGTGAGTACTGGGTCCCCGCATTCGCGGGGACGACAGCGTCATTAATTTCGCGTCACTTCTTCTTCAGCTTGCTCTGCGGATTGAGATTGCCGATGCGGCCGCTTTCGCTGCCGGCGGCCGGATCGAGGACCGCGTTGATCAGCGTCGGCTTGCCGGAATCCATCGCGGCGTTGACGGCGCGCTTTAATTCATCGGGCGAGGTCGCGTTGACGCCGACGCCACCGAAGGCCTCGATCATCTTGTCGTAGCGTGCGCCCTTGACGAACATCGTCGGCGCCGGGTCCGCACCGCCACTTTGGTTGACGTCGGTGCCGCGATAGATGCCGTCATTGTTGAAGATGACAATGCAGACCGGCAAATTGTACCGGCAGATGGTCTCGATCTCCATGCCGGAGAAACCGAAGGCCGAGTCGCCTTCGACGCAGAGCACCGGCTTACCCGTCTCGATGGCGGCGGCGATAGCGTAACCCATGCCGATGCCCATGATGCCCCAGGTACCGACATCAAGTCGCTTGCGCGGGTTGTACATATCGATGATGCCGCGCGCGAGATCGAGCGTGTTGGCGCCTTCGTTGACCAGGATTGCGTCGGGCCGCTCTTTGATGACCGTGCGCAGCACGCCGAGCGCGCCGTGGTAGTCCATCGGTGAGTTGTTGTTCATCAGCCGCGGCGCCATCTTGGCGACGTTGTCTTCACGCTTTTTGCTGACTGCATTCACCCAGTCCGCCGGCGGCGAGGGCCATTTGCCCATGCCTTCAAGCAGCGCAGCGACGCAGGAGCCGATATCGCCGACGACCGGGGCGACGATCTCGACGTTTGAATCCATCTCCTTGGGCTCGATGTCGATCTGGATGAACTTCTTCGGCGCGTCGCCCCAGGATTTGCCCTTGCCGTGCGATAGCAGCCAGTTGAGCCGCGCGCCGATCAGCATGACGACATCGGAATCTTTGAGCACCGTCGAACGTGCCGCGCCGGCGCACTGCGGATGGGTGTCGGGCAAAAGGCCCTTCGCCATACTCATGGGCAGGAACGGAATGCCGCTCTTTTCGACCAGCGATTTGATGGCGTCATCAGCCTGGGCATAGGCCGCGCCTTTGCCGAGGATGATCAGCGGCTTCTTGGCGCTCTTGAGCACATCGAGCGCGCGCTTGATCGATTGCGGCGACGGTATCTGCGCCGGCGCGGCGTCGATGACCTTCACCAACGATTTCTGGCCGGCCTCGGCGTCCATGACCTGGCCGAACAGCTTGGCCGGCAGATCAAGATAGACGCCGCCCGGACGGCCCGAGACCGCGGCGCGGATCGCGCGCGCCAGGCCGATGCCGATATCCTGCGCATGCAGGACGCGGAACGCGGCCTTGCACAGCGGTTTGGCGATCGCCAGTTGGTCCATCTCCTCGTAATCGCCCTGCTGCAAGTCGACGATCTCGCGCTCGGACGATCCCGAAATCAGGATCATCGGAAAGCAGTTGGTGGTGGCATGCGCCAGCGCGGTCAGACCGTTGAGAAATCCGGGCGCCGATACCGTCAGGCAGACGCCGGGCTTCTTGGTCAAAAAGCCCGCGATCGAGGCGGCATAGCCGGCGTTCTGCTCGTGCCGGAACGACAGCACGCGAATACCGGCGGCCTGCGCCATACGGCCGAAATCCGTAATCGGAATGCCGGGCACGCCGTAGATGGTGGTCAGCCCGTTGAGCTTGAGCGCATCAATGATGAGGTTGAAGCCGTCAGTCTGTTCCCGCTCGGTCTCAGCCACGTGTTCCTTTGCCGCCGCTTCAGCCATTCTACTCACTCCCTTATTTCTTGCGTCCGACGTCGGCTCTGCCGTTGGCCTCGAGTGGCCGCGGTGAGGTCAGCGTCAGTCCAGATAGTCGGCATATCGCGAGACGTGCTCGGCAAGACCGAGCGCGTGATCGCGCACCAGTTCCTCGGCGCGATCGGTCGCGCGCGTTTCCAAAGCTTCGATGATATTGATGTGGTCGCGGATCGAGCGATCGACGCGATCTTTTTCGACGATGGTCTTGCGCCGGATCATCCGCATATGGGTGAACAGATTTTCCGCCATCTCGATCAGCACGCGGTTGCCGCTCAGCTTGATGATGGTCTGATGGAATTCAATGTTGACTTCGGAATATTCGTCGAGGTGAGCTCGCACCTGATCGCCTTCAAAAGTGGTAAACATCTCGCGCAAACCGGCGATCTCTTCCGTGCTCGCGGTCTGGGTCACCAGCCGCGCGCCCATGCTTTCCAGCGCGGCCCAGGCGGTGATCATCTCGATCACCTCTTTCTTGGTCTTGCGCACGACATAGATGCCGCGGCGCGGCACCGAGCGCACGAAGCCTTCGCTTTCGAGCTGCGCCATCGCCTCGCGCACCGGCGTTCGACTGATGCCGAAATCCTGCGCAAGCTTGCGCTCGTCGAGCCGGATGTCGTCGCGGCTGCGGTAGATGTCCATCGCGACGATGGCATTCTTCAGCGCCGTATAGGCTTTGTGCTTGAAACTCGGTGACGCATCGATCGGCGACAGCGCCGGCTGGGCGCTTAAGGGCGACGAGCGCGGGGGAGCACTGTCACGCGGCACGGCAGAACGGGGGTTGATTTCTTGGGTATTCATTCTGGTATACATTATACCAGAGAGCCCAATTGCGTGCAATGGCTTTCATCATTCCCCCGCCATCCCGCTACTCTGGCGGACGGCCTCCATGCCCGAAACAGCCACCATCCGCGTAGCAGACATCGCGAACTCGATTACTGCGCCGGTCGCGGCGCGCTGCCCCCGCGCAACCGCGTCCACCCATTTTGAATGAGCGGCCAGAACAGCGATATCAAGCCAAGCGTCATGATCGTGGTGACGAGGCCACTCGACCAGAACGCGCTGAACCCGCCTTGCGAAGCCAGCAACGACTGGCGGAACGATTCCTCCGCCTTGTCGCCGAGCACGATGGCCAGAACCATCGGCGCCATCGGATAGTTGGTCTTCTTCATGAAGTAGCCGCCGACGCCGAACGCCACCATCATGAAGACGTCGAACGTGCTGTTATGCACCGTGTAGGCGCCGATGGCGCAGAACACGAGAATGATCGGCGCGATCACGCTGAACGGGATACGCAGGATCGAGGCAAACAGCGGCACGCAGGTCAGCACAATAACGAGGCCGACGAGGTTGCCCATATACATGCTGGCGATGAGGCCCCAGACGAAGTCCTTCTGCTCGACGAACAGCAGCGGACCGGGCTGGAGACCCCAGATTAGCAGGCCGCCCAGCAGCACGGCTGCGGTCGGCGAACCCGGCACGCCGAGAGAGATCATCGGCAATAGCGCCGAGGTGCCGGCCGCATGAGCCGCGGTTTCAGGCGCAACCACGCCTTCAATTTCACCGGTGCCGAACAGGTGGCCGCGTTTGGAAATGCGCTTGGCGATGCCATAGCTCATGAACGAGGCTGGCGTCGCGCCGGCCGGGCTGATGCCCATCCAGCAGCCGATCAAGCAGGAACGCAGCGACAGCGACCAGTACCTCGGCAGTTCCTTCCAGGTCTGCAGCACCACCTTCATGTTCAGTTTCGCGCTCTTACCGCGGAAGCTGAGGCCCTCTTCCATCGTCAGCAGAATCTCGCCGATACCGAACAGACCGATAACGGCGATGAGGAAGTCGAACCCGTTGAGCATGGATTCAACGCCAAAGGTCAGCCGGAGCTGTCCGGTCATCTGGTCGAGACCGACGGTGCCAAGTGCAAACCCGAGCATCATCGATGCGATGGTCTTAAACGGCGGCTCCTTGCTCAGACCGACGAAACTACAGAAGGCGAGGAAATAGACGGAGAAAATTTCCGGCGGCCCGAATTCGAGGGCGAAACTGGCGACAAGCGGGGCCACAAGCGTAATGACGATGACGGCGAACAGAGCGCCGACGAAAGAGGACGTGAAGGCTGCCGTCAACGCTTCGCCGGCCTTGCCTTTTTGCGCCATCGGATAGCCATCGAAGGTCGTCGCGACCGACCATGGCTCTCCCGGTATATTAAATAAGATCGATGTGATCGCGCCGCCGAACAGCGCCCCCCAGTAAATGCACGACAGCATGATGATCGCCGATGTCGGCGACATCGAAAACGTCAGAGGCAGCAGGATCGCAATGCCGTTGGCGCCGCCCAGACCCGGCAGCACGCCGACGATGACGCCGAGCACGATGCCGACGACCATGAGGAGCAGGTTGAACGGCTGCGCGACCACCGCAAAGCCATGAAAAAGATTGCCGATGTCTTCGAACATGAATTCGATCTCTGATTTGCGTTTCGTTCGGAGCGCGGCCGCGCGGTCTGTGGGGCCGCGGCGGTCAGTAGCCCAGGAATTGCTCGAGAGGTCCCTTGGGCAACGGCACCAGGAACCAGACTTCAAACATGAAGAAGGTCAGGATCGGCATACCCAACCCGACCGCCGCTGAGACCAACAAACTGTAGCGGCCGAACCACGCCATGAAGAATGTGATGAGAATCGCGGAAGCGACATAAATCCCAGCGAATGGCACCAGCGTGACATAGACAATCAGCGGCGCCAACACCGACAGCACCCGTCTGATGTTGCCCCATTCCGCGAAAATTGCGCCGTCTTTCGGCGCGGCAATAACCTGAGCGGTGTTGACGGCGCACGAGAGCAAAATGACGAGACAGACGTAGAAGGGAAAGAAGCCGGCCCGCGGGCCATCGGAAGCCCAGCCGATCCCGACCTTGAGACTGCCGTAAATACCTATGAGAGCCAGTAAAGCGATGAAAGCCGCGACCCCGATCTCGGCTCCCCGCTGGGACGGACCCGCCCCGCCGGCTTCGTTGATGCTATCGCTCATTTAAGTCCTCGAATGGATGCGGACGAACGGCCGCTTAGGGTCTTCGGTCCCGGCGCGAGTTGTCACTCGCACCGGGACCGAAGTAGCCGTTTTTGTTGTCTGATCTTGTCAGTCGGCTTGGTGTTAGTTCGTCTTGGCCATGAAGCCAGCGGACTTCATCAAGCCTTCGTGCAGCTTCTCTGCGTCGGTCACCCACTTGGTGAATTCAGCGCCGGTCATGAACGACTGGTTGAACGCGCCATCGCTCATGAACTTCTTCCATTCCGGCGTTTCACGCACCTTCTTCAACAGATCGACGTAGTAGGCGACCTGGTCAGGCGTGACGCCCGGCGACATGAAGAAACCGCGCAGCATCAGATACTCGACGTCAAGCCCGGCCGACTTGCAGGTCGGGATCGAATCCCAGGCCAGATCGCCGGCGATCTTGTCGTGATAGTCGAGCTTCTTGGAGTCGAAGACGCACAGCGGACGCAGTTTGCCTGCGCGCCAATGGGCGACCGCTTCGATCGGGTTGTTGACCGAAGAGTCGATATGGCCGCCGACGAGTTGCACTGCGACGGATCCGCCGCCTTTGTACGGGATATACGTCATCTTCTTGCCAACCGCGTGCTCCAGAGCCACGGTAATGATCTGGTCTTCCTGCTTGGAGCCGGTACCGCCCATCTTGAAGCTGTTGTCGGGCTTGGCCTTGATGGCATCAACGTAGTCCTTCACCGTCTTGTACGGTGTGTCGGCGTTGACCCAGAGCACGAACTCGTCGAGTGCAACCATCGCGACGGGCGTCAGATCCTTCCAGTTGAAGGGAATGCCGGTGGCCATCGGAGTGGTGAACAGGTTCGACAGCGTGATGATCAGCTTGTTCGCGTCGCCCTTGGAGTTCTTGACATCGAGGAAGCCCTCGCCGCCCGCGCCGCCGGACTTGTTGATGACGACGACCGACTGCTTCGAGAGATTATGCTTGGTGACGATGCCTTGTATCGTGCGCGCCATCTGGTCGGCACCGCCGCCCGTGCCGGCAGGCACGATGATTTCGATCGGATGGGTCGGCTCCCACGCCTGAGCGGGGGCCGACGACAACGCGAAAACACCGCCAATACAGGCGGCGCCAATGCTCAGGATTTTTGTTGTAACGGACATGAATCCTCCCTCGGTTATTGCAGGGTTTATCGCAACATTTCTTGCCGCGATTTTTGCAGCATTTCTTGAAGTCTTTAGCGACGCTTCCGATCTTATCGCCGGCCCAGCGCTATTCATCTCTTCTTTGCTGCGTCGTGTTGTTGCAGCGATCACCCCATGTCAGTCAGCAATTATACATAATACCAAATCGAATGCACGCGCTTGACATCATAAAAAATGGCTCCGTACAAAACGGCTCGACGACGATTGCATTGCAACAAAAGCCGGTGTCTCTGACAACGCCACGACTGCTGCGGATACCGCGAGGATGTCTTACAAAAAAGAAATAACGTAACGGATTCCGTAAGGAAGACGTTTGCGCGAGGCCGGAACTCCTATGCGCCGCATGGGCGAAAAAGAAGACCGCATTGCAGCACAAGAGATAGCGAGGAGACTGCGCACGGCTCGCGTCGGTAAAATAATTTGGCGCAAGCGCCTGCCCGACGGCCACGGCATGGTCCGCAGCACTGGAATGCGAGCGGGCGGGGGGAATGTCGAAGGTCCGCGCTATCGCTGGGAATACGTTTTCGAGCGCGGCAAGATCGATATCGTGGCGACGGTTCGGCAATTTTCGGCAAACCGCCTTTTGAGCTTGATCGAACCATAACGGTCGCGATCTTGCCCCCGTCGAAGGGAGACGATCCACTCCCCGCCCGATTATGGCGACTGGGCCCCGTGCGCATGACGGTTCTTACATGTCAGTCTGGCTTTTTGCTTTCTTCCGCGATCGCGCCTTCCACAACGCCGCGATCCGGCGGCGAAATGCCTTCGGCCTCTCGGCAAACAGCCGGCCGGCGAGCCGCTCCGCCGCCGTCAGATGCTGCGCGCGCCGCGCGGCGATCAGCGGTCCGAGCCGCGAGCGCCAGGGCGCCAACGGTCGATGCGGGCCGGTAAAGTTGCCGAGTATGACCAAGTCCTGGCAGGCGCCAAGGCGGCCGCGCAGACGCTGTGCTTCGTCAGCCCATACCTGCCCCAAGCGCGGCCATAACGGCATCATCAGATCCAACTGGTGACGGTGTTCGACGACACGGCGACGCAAGTCGTGGAGGTGATCGGGATCCGCCGTAGTCCAATCGTCCGGAATAAGACGCCGCGCGCGCCGATAGGTCACCGTTAGCCCGTCGGCGACGGCATCGAATTTGGCGGCCTGCAACGGCCAGCGAGCCAATGCCGTCTCGGCGTCATCGAGGTAGCGCGACAGCCGGTCACGCGTGCCTTGCGTGAACCCCGCCTTCTCGGCGGCATCGCGTATAGCGGTCAATCTCGTTTGAATGTTTTTCAGCGTCCGGTCTGAAAACGGCGGCACCGCCAACGCAGCGGTCTTACGCAAATCCTCCAGCGCATCGAGCGCGGACTGAGCGTCGCGCGCGCCGGTCAGTTCCCGCATAAGGTCGCGGGCCTCGATCCGCATCCGTTCGGCTTCCTCCCCGACCGGTCGCGTCAACAGGCGGAGCAGCGCCCGCCAGCGTTTGATGGCTTTGCGAACGTCGTGAACGGACTCGGCGTCGGATCGTTTTGGATCCGAAAGCGCCTGACGCGCATCGGCAATGATCGCGTTCGCCGCAGCGCTTAGTGCCGCGCCAAAACGATTTTCCGTCGATTCTAAAATCGCCCGCCCAGCCATCTCGCTCACACCAATCTTTTCTCGCGATTTGATGACAAGTTGATGAAATGAAGCATATTTCGCCCTTCCCTTCGCGGCGCCCCGTTGCTACATAGCGGTGCAGTAGCGCGGGTTCTTCCCGCGCTTCGCATTTCGGCTCAGTTGAGCAGAATTTGGCGCGGGGTGGAGCAGCCCGGTAGCTCGTCAGGCTCATAACCTGAAGGTCGCAGGTTCAAATCCTGCCCCCGCAACCAAATTTATAACGACAGATCAATCGCTTAGAGCCTTTCCGGCTTTGATGGAATCAAAGCCGGGGCTCTAGCTTTTTGTTTTGACGCGTTTTCTTCACGCGAACCGGTATCCACTTCGCTCGAAAACGCTTTAGTCATGCCCAGGTGCTTCGGCCGGGCCTCGAGCGCGGCGCAATTCATCAACCGCCAGCTCATCGAAATCATTCCTCCGACCAGCTTTATCTTGAGGCGTCTTTTTAAAGGGACCGGCTGCGGCTTTCCTTGATCGGCGAGCCGCGTGATTCAAACCGAACGACGCCGCGATGTCTATTCCGCCGGCCGTAAACGTTCGCCAGTCACGATCGAACAACTCGCGAGCAAGACAAACCCCCAAACAGCAAAACGGCCGCCCCTTGCGGGACGGCCGTTTGTTTGGATTTGACATCGTGATGAGGACATTCGTTTTTGGCAGGACTGGCAGCGACCTACTCTTCCAAGTCTTGAGACTTAGTACCATCGGCGCTGGGGAGTTTTACGGCCGAGTTCGAGATGGGATCG
>JBEPUC010000031.1:0-50256 GCA_041691675.1 Hyphomicrobiales bacterium
GCGTTTGCCATGGGGGGCTGACCCCCGCGGGGCGCCAACCCCAACCCCCCCCCCTCAAGGGGGCGGGCCGGCGCGCGGTAGCGCGCCAGGGTGGGGTGAAGAGTGATAATTCCCCACCCGTCTCGCCATTGGCGCGTCAACGCGCCAATGCTCGCCACCCTCCCCGAAGACGGGGAGGGATAAGGCTCTCAACACCTCATTAACCATAGCGCTTTAACGTCCGTTAACCACTTTCCGCCGGTTGCGCGGAGCGGCTCGCTGTGGCGCGTCCGCGCGTCGCCCTGGAACAAGGAGGTTGAGAACCCAACGTGCCGCGTCTTCGTCGCCCTTTGCGTTTGCTGCCGGCTGGCGTCCACCGCGCCGGTCTGCTGGCCGCGGCCTGCGCGCTGGCGCTCGGCTGCGTGTCCGCGGCCGCGCAAACGGCGGGGCAGGATGCGAACGATCCGCTGGCGCCGAAACTGGCGACCGATCCGCGCAAGCCGCCGCGCTTCCAGAAATTTGCCCGGCCCGAACTGGTCCAGTTGGGTCCACCACTGACTTTCACCGAGCCGCCATCGGCCGCCGGCGACACCGGCTTCGACTCGACCAACAGCCGCAAGGCGAAGGCCAAGGCGGCCGCCCGCAACAAGTCCAAAAAGCGTTCCGAGAACGACGCGCAGACCGCGACCGATCCCGCAGCGCCTGCCGCGATATCGCCCTATCAAAAGCCGTTCCAGGCGACCGGCAATGGCGCCTACGCCTCTGCGCCTGGCGCCACGCCGCCGGTCGAACCGCTCGCGCCCATCCGCAAGCCATCGAAGCGCCGCGCCCACACCGAGCCGGACAATCCCTATGCGCCGCTCGGGCTGCGCGCCGGATCGTTCGTGCTGTTTCCGGCGATCGAACTCAGCGGCGGCTACGACACCAATCCCGCGCAAGCGTTGCCCGCCAAAGGCGCGGCGCTTTACACCGTTGCGCCCGAACTGGGCGTGCGATCGGACTGGTCGCGGCACGAGTTCAAGGCCGACCTGCGTGGCAGCTATACCGGCTACAGCCCTGACAGCGAGCCGACGCTGAGCCGGCCCTATATCAACGGCAAGGCCGACGGCCGTATCGACGTCACCAGAACCACGCGCATCGATCTCGGCGGCCGGTTGCTGCTGTCGACCGACAATCCCGGCAGCCCCAATTTACAGGCCGGTCTCGCCAAGCTGCCGATCTTCAACACGGCCGGCGGCAGCGTCGGCGTCGGTCAGAAATTCAATCGGGTCGATCTGTCGCTTAAAGGCGATGCCGAGCGCACCGCCTATCAGGCCTCGTCACTCGTCGACGGCACAACTGCCAGCAACGACGACCGCAACTTCAATCAATACAGCGTCACGCTGCGCGGCGGCTACGAACTGTCGCCCGGCGTCACGCCGTTCATCGAAGGCTCGACAGATACACGTCGCCACGACCTGCAAACGGATTTCTCGGGCTACCAGCGCAATTCCAAGGGCATCACCGGCAAGGTCGGCAGCACGTTTGAGCTGTCGCGCCTGCTGACCGGCGACATCTCGGTCGGCTACACCAAGCGCGACTACGACGACCCGCGGCTGGCGCAACTCAGCGGCCTGATCGGCGACGCTTCACTGATCTGGACCGCGAGCGCGCTGACCACCGTCAAGTTCACGGCGACATCGGGAATAGCCGAATCGACCATCCCTGGTGTGTCCGGCGTATTCTCGCGCGATCTCGGTGTGCAGGTCGATCACGCATTTCGCCGCTGGCTCATCGGCAGCGCCAAAATTGGCTTCGGTATCGACAGCTACAAGGGCTCTGATGTCGCGGGGGCGGGCGGCACAACGACCGCTCTTTGCGGCTGCGTGGTGTCGACGCCAGGCGGTACCGCCGCCGACCGCGAGGACAAGCGATACTCGGCTGGCCTCGGCCTGACCTACAAGCTCAACCGCACGACGCAGATCAAGGGCGAATTCCGCCAGGACTGGCTGCGCTCCAACGTCAGCGGCAATGATTTCACCGCGAGCACTTTCCTGCTGGGCTTGCGATTTCAGCGTTGATCGACGGCGGCAAACCACGCAGGCGCGGCCGGCAAGGCTTTGGTTTCCGAACACACCGGACACGCGAACGTCAGCGTATCCGGTTCGGCTTTATGCGGGGTGATGTGAGTCAACCACATGGCGATACCGCACGAACCGCATGTTGGGCGTTCCGACTCGGTCTGGATTGAGGACGACGGTTCTACCGTCACAGGGGCATCGTCGTCGCTGGCCAATTCGCACGTCGCCGGCGGCTGGGCGATATGGCCGTCCCGTTGAATGAGATAAAGCCGGTACTCGAGCATTGTTTGCCCCACGCAGCAGTACACCATTTCCGAAAGATTCCGGCGCGCGGAAGTATTTCTGAAGATTGTCGTTGCCGCCCCCGACGGGTTAAATTTAAATCCGGCCGAAGACTGTGTCTGTCCGCTTCCGAACCTTGACGGTTGATTTTTGGCTCCCAGTCAGTGTCAAAATGCATTGCGCCGTCGAAGACGATGCGCAAAGAGGCGCGCAGAAGTTTCCGTTTCGGTTTGCTATCGGACTCACAAGTGCCTACGTATATGCCATCACTGGCAGACATAATGGCGCCAGTGGCTGAGAGACGCGACAGCGCTCCCGCTTAATTGCAAGCAGGAGAATGTGTGTGTCTCAATCCCCCAATCGAATTTTGGCATCGGTTTCAAAGTCCGTCTTCGAAGCGTTGCAGCCGCATTTGAAGACGACTCCGTTGATAATGGGCAAGGTCCTGGCGGAATCCGGCGACCCGGTCAAACTGGTTTATTTCCCACACTCCGGCGTCATCTCCCTGGTCGTCGAAATGGTGTCCGCTGGCCAGATGATAGAGACGGCGATGGTCGGCCGCGATGGCGTGTTTAACGCTGCCTGCGCGCTTGACGGCAAGGTATCGCTGAACAAGGGCATCGTGCAGCTCGCTGGCGTCGCATCCGCCATCGACGTGACCAAATTGGCGGCCATTGCCGACGAACACAAATCGCTTCGGTCGTTGCTGCTCCTCCATGAACAGGTTCTGTTTGCGCAGTCGCAACAGTCGGCGGCGTGCAACGCCAGCCACGCGGTCGATCCCCGTCTGTGCAAATGGCTTCTGAGGATGCGCGATCTGGCCGACAGCGACCAACTGATACTGACGCAGGAATTTCTGGCCCAGATGATCGGCGTGGCGCAGTCGAGCGTGTCGATCGTCGCCAATACGCTGCAAAAAGCCGGTTTTATCGAATACGAGCGCGGCAATATCCAAATTCTCGATATCGAAGGGCTGGAGGAGGGCTCTTGCGAGTGCTACCGCACCGTCAGGGCTCATTACGAGCGTTTGATAGGATCGCCGTAATTCTTGGTTTCGATGCACGTCGATCGCCTTCGACGCTTCGACAACGATCCCCGGCAATGAAGGAAAAAGTTCCTTTATTGCAATCGAACATATAGGTCCTTACATACGTCCATCACCGGCTTGCGTAATGGCGCCGATGACTGAGAGACGCGACAGCGCTCCCGCCATATGTACGGCAGGAGACGGCGTATGTTTCAATCTTCGAATCGAATTTTGTCATTGGTTACAAAGCCCGTCTTTGAAGACATGCAGCCGCATTTTAAGACGGCTCAATTGACGATGGGCGATGTCCTGGCGGAGACCGGAAACCCGGTCACGCGGGTCTATTTCCCGCATTCCGGTGTCATCTCACTGGTCGTTGAAATGGCGTCCGCTGGACAGATGATCGAGACCGCGATGGTCGGCCGCGATGGCGTATTCAACGCTGCGGCTGCGCTTGACGGCAAAGTGTCGCTCAACAAAGCCCTCGTGCAACTTGCCGGTGTCTCTTCCATGATCGATGGCGACCGACTGGCCGCCATCGCCAACGAACATAAATCATTGCGGTCTCTGTTGTTGCTACATGAGCAGGTTCTGTTCGCGCAATCGCAACAGTCGGCGGGTTGCAACGCCAGTCACGCGGTCGAGGCCAGCATGTGCAGGTGGCTTTTGCGGATGCGGGATCTGGCCGGCAGCGACGAACTGATACTTACCCAGGAGATTCTGTCGCAGATGCTCGGCGTCACGCGGCCGAGCGTTTCGCTCGTCGCCAATACGTTGCAAAGAGCCGGCTTCATCAAATACCGACGCGGCAATATCCGTATTCTCAATGCCGAGGGGCTGGAAGAAGGCTCGTGCGAGTGCTACGGCGCCGTCAAGAAACACTACGAACGGCTGCTCGTGCCCCAATAGCATTCGCAATAGGGTGACTTATGTCAGGAACCATACAGCCGCTGGGGGATTGTCCGTCCACGGTCTAAGGTTGCCGGGTTATATCGGCCAGTATCCTGAGGATGCTTGAGGAGCGGACGTTTCGTTCACCCGGACCAAACATGCAAATGTCTGGAGTGAGCGCATGTTGGATGCCGATTATCTTCGCGCCCGAGCGAATTTATGCCTCGAGATCGCGCAGCACATGAGCGACAACCAAGCCGCGCAAAAACTTCGGTCCGACGCCGCGCGGTATCGCGCGCAGGCGGACGAAATTGAGAAGCTGGACCGATCCTCAACGACGTCGGGGAACGGGAAGTAACTGTTCGCGTTTGCGCCTATTTGCCTTCGAGCATTTGTTTCAGCTCAGCGCGCAGTTCCGGCGCGAGGTCAGGACGGGCCAGCCCATAAGCGACGTTGGCGGTCAGAAAGCCGATTTTCGATCCGCAATCGAAACTGCGGCCATCGAATTTGAACCCGTAGAACGGTTGCGTGTTGGCCAGCGCCAGCATGGCGTCGGTCAACTGGATTTCGCCGCCGGCGCCGGCCGCCTGTTTGCCGAGCAGATCGAACAGTTCCGGCTGCAGGATATAGCGGCCGGTGATCGACAGGTTGGACGGCGCTTCCGCGCGTTTCGGTTTTTCGACCATCTGCGTGATGGCGAAGGCTTTGCCTTTTGGTGCGCCGACGCCGACCACGCCGTACATATGGATGCGCTCCATCGGTACTTCCTCGACGGCGATGATATTGGCGTTGTCGTCGAGGTCTTTGGCGGCGTCGATCATCTGCGCCAGGCAGCCGCGCGGGTGTTGCACCAGAACGTCCGGCAGGATGACGGCGAAGGGCTCGTCGCCGATCAGGTCGCGCGCGCACCAGACGGCGTGGCCGAGACCAAGCGGCGATTGCTGGCGGGTGAAGCTGGTGCCACCGGCGTCGGGCAGGTCGGTTTCAAGGAGGTCGAGGTCCGTCTTCTTGCCGCGCTCGATCAGCGTCGCCTCGAGTTCGAATTGGCGGTCGAAGTGGTCCTCGATCACGTTCTTGTTCCGTCCCGTAACGAATACGCAGTGCTCGATGCCCGCCTGCCGCGCCTCATCGACGACGTGCTGGATCAGCGGCCGATCGACCACCGGCAGCATTTCCTTCGGCATCGCCTTGGTGGCCGGCAGGAACCGGGTTCCGAGGCCTGCGACGGGAAATATGGCTTTACGGATGCGCTTCATGCGGAATCGGCTCTCTGCGGCAGGTAGGAAACAGGTAGGAAACGAGCTTTTTAAAAAGCACGGCCGCGACCAAAGGTCCAGATTGCAACCCGACAGGGCCATGATGCTTGATCATTAACGGCCTCGAAACGATATCGCGTTCCCATAGTGGTCCGTGAGGAATTCGGAAAGGCTGCCGGAATCGTGATCAATACGACCCGACCCAGATTTGCCGTGGCTCTGTTGGCTGTCGCCGTCTCGACGGGCGCGTTGGCCGCGGGCGACGGTGACCGCACCGGCGCCATTCCGCACCGAACGTCTGTCAGCCCGTCGGACATGCGCCAATGGAGCGGAGAGAGCGGCGCTTCGGGCCATCCCGAAATGTCGGCCGCGGCGATACGTCAGGCGGCTGCCGGCTTCCATGGCTGTGTCGAACGGCTGTGGCCGATGGCGGCGCGCCGCCACATTTCGCGCGCGTCGTTCGAGGGCATGACCGCGCATTTGCGCCCCGATTTGCAGATCATGGACCTGCTCGACAGCCAGCCGGAATTCACCAAGGCGGTCTGGGACTATCTCGATGTGCTGGTCAACGACGACCGCATCACAGCCGGCCGCGAAATTTTGCAGAAATACCGCACCGCGTTCGACGCCGCCGAGCGGGCCTATGGCGTCGATCGCTACACCATCGCCGCGATCTGGGGCGTGGAGACAAATTACGGCACGCGCGCGGGCACCCGACCAGTGCTGCGCTCGACCGCGACGCTGGCCTGTATCGGCAGGCGTCAGCGCTATTTCCGCGATGAATTCATCGCCGCGCTGGACATCGTCAATCGGGGCGACGTGCAGCCCGATGCGTTTGTCGGTTCATGGGCCGGCGCGTTCGGACCGACACAGTTCATGCCGACGGCCTTCAAACGCTATGCGGTCGATTTTGACGGCGACGGCCGCCGCGACATCCTCGACTCAATGCCGGACCTGATCGCCTCGACCGCCAATAATCTCAAGAAGAACGGCTGGCACAACGGCGAGACCTGGGGCTACGAGGTGGTGGTGCCGGCGACGTTCAATTTCGCGCTTGCCGACAAGCACCGCACCATGACGATGCGTGACTGGGAGCGTTACGGGCTGACGCGGCCCGACGGCAAGCCGTTTCCGCGGCCCGACGATCAGGCGTTCCTGCTGGTGCCTGCCGGCGTGCAGGGGCCAGGCTTCCTGATGCTGCCGAATTTCAAGGCGATCATGCGCTACAACCCGTCCGAGGCCTATGCGCTTGCCATTGGGCACCTGGCAGACCGGCTGCGCGGCGGCGGTCCGTTTGCGCAAGGCTGGCCGCGCCACGAGCGGGTGCTGACGCGCGACGAGCGGCTGGAACTCCAGGAATTGCTGGAGCGCCACGGTTTCGACGTGGGACAGCCGGATGGCCGCCTCGGCGCCAAAACCCGCGACGCTCTGCGCGATTTTCAGGCCCGGATCGGCCGGGTTCCCGACGGCTTTGCCTCGGCCGCCATGCTGGAGCGGCTGCGCGGCCGCTAGGCTAACAATAAGCTGTCCCTTGAGTTGACATTTTCCGGGGCTATGGGTCCATGCTCGCCCAAGCTCACTTACGCGGGCGCGGCGACTCAACGATTCGGACGTGCGGGAAATGACGCGGAAAAGCCGTTGGTTGCGCGGGGCGATCGGGATGGCCTTTTGGGCCGTTGCCGAATGCGCCAGCGTTGCTGCGCTCTCGTGCGTTTTCACTGCGCCGGCCCATGCCCAGTTTTTCGAGCCGCGTTATCCGAATCTGAGCCGTCAACGTCCCTCACGCGGCGGCTTCTTTCAGCAGTTGTTCGGCCCATCGAATTCACGCGAAGACGAGATGGACGAGCGTGACGACTTCGGCCGCAATCGTGGCCGCGGCCACATCCGCGAACGGGAACGCGAGCCGGCGGCGCCGGCCGACCTCTCGCGGGCGCCGTCGCCGCGCAAGCCGGATAAGGACGCGGCCGCGCCGACAACGTCCGTCGTGGTGATTGGCGACTCCATGGCCGACTGGCTGGCCTACGGCCTTGAGGATGCGTTCGCCGACATGCCCGAAGTCGGCATTGTGCGCAAAGCCAAGCCTTACTCGGGTCTGATCCGCTACGAAGCGAAAAGCGAGCTCGACTGGTGGCACGTCGCGCGCGACATCCTCAATGGCGAGAAGCCGAACTACGTCGTCATGATGCTCGGCATCGCCGACCGCACCAGCATTCGCGAGAAGGATGTCGCCAAGGAGACCGAGAAGAAGAAGGAGGAGGGCGGCAAGGATTCTTCAAAGGATCCGGCAAAAGACGCGGTGAAAGATGCCGCGAATCCTTCCAGCACCAATACGGCATCAAACGAAGACGACGAGGCCGGCCCGATCGCCGCGACCGAACCGGCAAAGCGCTCGAACGGCGTCCTCGAATTCCGCAGCGGGCCGTGGGAAAAGGTTTATTCGCGTCGCATCGATGAGACGATCGCTGCGCTTAAGAGCAAGGGCGTGCCAGTGTTCTGGGTCGGCCTTCCGTCGATCCGCGGCACCCGCTCGACCGCCGATGCGGTTTATCTCAATGATCTTTATCGTGCCCGCGCCGAGAAGGCGGGCGCCGTCTATATCGATGTCTGGGACGGCTTCGTCGATGAAGGCGGCAAGTACACGAACTACGGACCTGACTATGAGGGCCAAATGCGCCGCCTTCGCAGCAGCGACGGCGTCTTCTTCACCAAATATGGCGCGCGCAAACTCGCGCATTATGTCGAGCGCGAAATACGGCGCTACATGAGCAACCGTTCGTTGCAAGTGTCATTGCCGTCGGGGCCTGCGGGACCGGTGCCGACGGACACCACGCCGGCCGCGCGACCCCTGGCGGGGCCGGTGGTGCCGCTGACGATGCCGACCGGGAATACCGACGAACTGTTGGGTGGGCGCGGGACCGCGATGGCGCGAGGCGACGCGATTGCCACCGGCGTGCTGGTCAAGGGCGATCCGGTGACAGCGCCTTCCGGCCGCGCCGACAGTTTCAACTGGCCGCCCGGCAGCACGCGGCCGGCGGCCAAGCCGGCAATCGCGAAGCCGGCAATGCCTTCGACGATGACTTCGGCGACGGCGCCCGAACCGGTAACGGTCAAGCCTGAGCCGGCCGAGGTGACGGCGCAGCCATCTGCAACGGCGCAGCCATCAGCAATTGTCAGCCCGGAACCGGTCGCGGCCGCGCCGGCCAAGCCGAATAGCGAAGCGGCGAAGTTGAAGAGCGAAGCGGCCATACCGAAGAGCGTGGCGCCGGCGCGCAAGCCTGCCGTGCGCAGAGAGCAAAAACAGCAACGCGCGGTCGACAATCGTCCGCGTCCGCCAGCTTCCGTCGGCCAACGGGCGCAACAGCCGCCGCAGCGTCGCTCCGGCGGCGGGTTGTTTGAACGCGACGGGCCGTTCGGCTGGATCAGGTAGCGCGCTATTTTTTCCGTCATTCCGGGGCGCGCTGAAAAGCGCGAACCCGGAATCCATATGCCCAGCGCTATGGTGTAATGGATTCCTGGTTCGCGGTCCAAAAAGACCGCGAACCAGGAATGACGAGCGATCAACGCGGCAGGCTGGTCGCGCCCATCAAGAACTTGTCGACCGCGTGAGCGCACTGACGGCCCTCGCGGATCGCCCACACCACCAATGACTGGCCGCGGCGCATGTCGCCAGCCGTGAACACCTTGGGCACCGATGTAACATATGAAACCGTATCGGCGGCGACGTTGCCGCGGCCGTCGAGTTTGACGTCGAGCGACTTCAACAGGCCCTCGTGCACCGGATGGACGAAGCCCATCGCCAGCAGCACCATGTCGGCCTCGATCTCGAACTCGGTGCCCGGCACCGGCTTGAATTTGTCATCGATCTGCGCGCACACCAATTTCTTCACCTGGCCGTTCTCGCCGGTGAATTTCTGCGTCGCCACGGCATAGGCGCGCTCGACGCCTTCCTGATGGCTCGAGGAGATGCGCATCTTGAGCGGCCAGTTCGGCCACGTCCGCAACTTGTCTTCCTTGTCCGGCGGCTGCGACATGATCTCGAAATTGGTGACCGAGATCGCACCCTGGCGGATCGAGGTGCCGATGCAGTCCGAGCCGGTATCGCCGCCGCCGATGACGACGACCTTCTTGCCGGTCGCTAGGATTGGCTCGACATTGCCGAGCGGCTCGTCGCCGACGCGCCGATTCTGCTGCGGCAGGAAATCCATCGCGAAATGGATGCCCTTGAGTTCGCGGCCGGGCACCGGCAGATCGCGCGGCTTTTCGGCGCCGCCAGTCAGGACGACAGCATCGTGGCCGTCCATCAATTTGTCGACCGGCAGACCGGCGCCGACCTCGACGCCGTAATGGAAACGCACGCCCTCGGCTTCCATCTGTTCGATGCGGCGGTCGACGTGGACCTTTTCCATCTTGAAGTCGGGAATGCCGTAACGCAGCAGGCCGCCGGCCTTGGCCCAACGTTCATAAACATGCACCTCATGACCGGCACGCGCGAGCTGTTGCGCGCAGGCGAGACCGGCCGGACCCGAACCGACGACGGCGACTGTCTTGCCGGTCTTTTGCGCGGCGGTTTCGGCTTTTAGCCCTTGAGCAATCGCGCGGTCGGCGATCTCGCACTCAATGGTCTTGATGGTAACCGGATTGTCGTCGATGTTGAGCGTGCAGGATGCCTCGCACGGCGCCGGGCAGACGCGACCGGTGAACTCCGGGAAATTGTTGGTCGAATGCAGATTGCGCGCGGCTTCTTCCCAGTTGCCGCGATAGACCAGATCGTTCCAGTCCGGAATCTGGTTGTTGACCGGGCAGCCGGTCGGCACGCCGGCGATCAGATTCGTGCCATGGCAATAGGGCACGCCGCAATCCATGCAGCGCGAAGCCTGGTCGCGCACTTCCTTGTCGGGAAGCGGCAGCACGAACTCACGCCAATGCTTGATACGTTCCTCGACCGGAGCATAGGTCCGGTCGTGGCGGTCGATTTCGAGAAATCCGGTAATCTTGCCCATGCTACTCCGCCGCCTGCATCGTAGCGGCCTTTTCCTTTGCCATTTCAGCGAGCGCGCGGGCGTATTCGACCGGCATCACTTTCTTGAACAGCGGACGATAACGTTGCCAGTCGGCGAGGATCGCCTGTGCGCGTGTCGAATTGGTGTAGCGCGCGTGATCGGAGATCAGTCTGTGCAGCCGCTCGGCGTCCTTGCAGGACAAGTCGGACATGATGTCGACGCGGCCGTGCGATTCCAGATCGTTCTGCTGATAGTATTCGCTCTCCGCGACCGCTTCTTCTTCGGGGATCGGCTCAAGCGAGACCATCGCCAGGTTGCAGCGGCTGGCGAAAGTGCCGTCCTCGTCCATGACATAGGCGATGCCGCCGGACATGCCGGCGGCGAAGTTGCGGCCGGTCTGGCCGAGCACGACGACGATACCACCCGTCATGTATTCGCAGCCGTGATCACCGGTACCTTCAACCACAACGGTGGCACCGGAATTGCGCACGGCGAAACGTTCGCCGGCGACGCCACGGAAATAACATTCGCCGCCGATGGCGCCGTACATCACGGTGTTGCCGACGATGATCGACTCTTCCGGCACGATGCCGGAATCCTCGGGAGGACGGATAACGATGCGGCCGCCGGAAAGACCCTTGCCGACATAGTCGTTGGCTTCGCCTTCAAGTTCAAAAGTAACGCCGCTGGTCAGCCAGGCGCCGAACGCCTGTCCGGCCGTGCCGGTGAAACGCACATGGATGGTGCCGTCCGGCAGGCCGGCATGGCCGTAACGCTTGGCGACTTCGCCCGACAGCATGGCGCCGCAGGTGCGGTTGGTGGAATTGATCATGGTTTGCAGCCGTACCGGCGCGCCGCGGTCGAGGGCGGCCTGTGATTCGGCAATTAGTTTGCGATCGAGGATCGCCTCGAGGTGGTGATCCTGCTTCTCGCAATGGAAGATCGGCGTATCGGCATCGGCGGTCGGCTTGTGGAACAGCTTGGTGAAGTCGAGCCCACGCGCCTTCCAATGCTCCACCAGCCGTCGCTGGTCGAGTATCTGCATCTGGCCGACCATCTCGTCGAAGGTGCGGAAGCCGAGCGAGGCCATGATCTCGCGCACTTCCTCGGCGACGAAGAAGAAATAGTTGATGACGTGCTCGGGCTGGCCGGTGAAGCGCTTGCGCAGGCGCGGGTCCTGCGTCGCAATGCCGACCGGGCAGGTGTTGAGATGACACTTGCGCATCATGATGCAGCCGGCGGCGATCAAGGGCGCGGTCGCAAAGCCGAATTCATCGGCGCCAAGTAGCGCGCCAATAACGACGTCGCGGCCGGTTCGTATGCCGCCGTCGACCTGCACCGCGATGCGGCTGCGCAGTTTGTTGGCGACCAGCGTCTGATGGGTTTCGGCGAGGCCGATTTCCCACGGGCTGCCGGCATGCTTGAGCGAAGTCAGCGGCGAGGCGCCGGTGCCGCCCTCGAACCCCGAGATGGTGACGTGGTCGGCGCGGGCCTTCGACACGCCGGCAGCAACAGTACCAACGCCGACTTCGGACACGAGCTTGACCGAAACGTCACCCGTCGGGTTGACGTTTTTCAGGTCGAAGATGAGCTGCGCCAGGTCCTCGATCGAATAGATGTCGTGATGCGGCGGCGGCGAAATCAGGCCGACACCCGGCGTCGAATAGCGCACCGCGGCGATGGTCCTGTCGACCTTGTGGCCGGGCAACTGACCGCCTTCGCCGGGCTTTGCGCCTTGCGCCATCTTGATCTGCATCATGTCCGAGTTGACGAGGTACTCGGTCGTAACGCCGAAGCGGCCGGAGGCGACCTGCTTGATCGCCGAGCGCATCGAATCGCCATTCGGCATCGGCTTGAAGCGATCCGACTCCTCGCCGCCTTCGCCGGTGTTTGACTTGCCGCCGATCCGGTTCATGGCGATGGCGAGCGTGGTGTGCGCTTCGCGCGAGATCGAGCCATAGGACATCGCGCCGGTCGAGAACCGGTGCACGATCTCTTTGGCCGATTCGACTTCGTCGAGCGGCACCGGCTTGCGGCCGGTCTGCTCCGCCGTCTTGATGTTGAACAGACCGCGAATGGTCAGCAGATGTTCGTTCTGCTCGTTCACGATTTTGGCGAAGGCGCGATAATGATCCTGCGAGTTGCCGCGCACCGCGTGTTGTAGCCGCGACACCGTCTCGGCGGTCCAGACATGGTCCTCGCCGCGCAAGCGCAGCGCATAGTCGCCGCCGACATCGAGCATGGTGCGATAGATCGGTGAATCGCCGAACGCGGTGTTGTGCCGGCGCACGGTTTCCTCGGCGATCTCCGGCAGGCCGACGCCCTCGATCTGCGTGTGAGTGCCGGTGAAATACTTGTCGATGAAGCTCTGCCGCAGTCCGACGGCGTCGAAAATCTGCGCGCCGCAATAGGACTGGTAGGTCGAGATGCCCATCTTCGACATCACCTTCAGCAGGCCTTTGTCGATCGACTTGATGTAGCGCTTGACGATTTCGTAGGCCTCGAGCTTCTGCGGCAGCGTGTCCTTCATCGCCACCAAAGTCTCGAACGCCAGATACGGATTGATCGCCTCGGCGCCGTAGCCCGCAAGACACGCATAGTGATGCACTTCGCGCGGCTCGCCGGTTTCCAGAACCAGCCCGACCGACGTGCGCAGGCCCTTGCGGATCAGGTGATGATGCACGGCGGCGCAGGCGAGCAGCGCCGGAATCGGAATGCGGTCGGCGCCGGCCTTGCGGTCGGACAGAATGATGATGTTGCAGCCGCCGTTGACCTCTTCCTCGGCGCGAATGCAGAGTTCGTCGATGGCCCAATCCATGCCGTCGGCGCCGTGCTCGGACGGGAAGGTGATGTCGAAGGTCAGCGACTTGAAGTGGTCGCCGGACATTTCCGAAATCGAGCGGATCTTTTCCAGGTCCTCGTTGGTGAGGATCGGCTGGCGCACTTCGAGCCGCTTGGTGTTCGACATGCCCTCATGGTCGAGTAGGTTCGGGCGCGGCCCGATGATCGACACGAGGCTCATCACCAGTTCTTCGCGGATCGGGTCGATCGGCGGGTTAGTGACCTGCGCGAAGTTCTGCTTGAAATAGGTGAACAGCGGCTTCGGCTTGTCCGACAGCGCCGAAATCGGCGTGTCGTTGCCCATCGAGCCGATGGCTTCCTCGCCGGTGGTGCCCATCGGCGTCATCAGAACCCTGACGTCTTCCTGGGTGTAACCGAACAACTGCTGGCGATCGAGCAGCGACAGGTTCGAGATCGGCGCGGCGTTGGCGGTGCCGGGCAGGTCTTCCAAAACGATTTGCGTGCGCGTCAGCCACTCGCGGTACGGATGGCTCCTGGCCAGCGTCGCCTTCAATTCCTCGTCGGGAATGAGGCGGCCTTCGTCGAGATCGACCAGCAGCATCTTGCCGGGCTGCAATCGCCACTTCTTGACGATATCCTTTTCCGGAATCGGCAGCACGCCCATTTCCGACGCCATGACGATGCGATCGTCATTGGTCAGGAGATAACGCGCCGGCCGCAAGCCGTTGCGGTCGAGCGTCGCGCCGATCTGGTGGCCGTTGGTGAAGGCAATCGCCGCGGGGCCGTCCCACGGCTCCATCAGCGCGGCGTTATATTCGTAGAACGAACGCCGCTCCTCATCCATCAGCGGATTGCCGGCCCAGGCTTCCGGGATAAGCATCATCATGGCGTGGGCGAGCGAGTAGCCGCCTTGCGTCAGGAATTCGAGGGCGTTGTCGAAACACGCGGTGTCGGACTGGCCCTCGTAAGAAATGGGCCAGAGGCGCTTGATGTCCTTGCCGAACAGCGGCGAGGACACCGAGGCTTGGCGCGCCGCCATCCAGTTGACGTTACCGCGCAGCGTGTTGATCTCGCCGTTATGCGCGACCATGCGGTACGGATGCGCCAGCGACCAGGTCGGGAAGGTGTTGGTCGAGAAGCGCTGATGCACCAACGCGATGGCGCTCTCGAAATCCGGATCGTGCAGGTCGGGATAATATTTGCCGAGCTGATCGGCCAGGAACATGCCCTTGTAGATCACCGTGCGGCACGAGATCGACACCGGGTAATAGCTCGACGTGCGCCGTTCGCGGCGGCGATAGATCGCGTTCGAGATCGACTTGCGCAGGATGTAAAGCTTGCGTTCGAATTCATCCTCGGAAAGCTTCTTCTTGCCGCGGCCGATGAAGACCTGCATGTGGCACGGCTCGGTCGGAATGACCGACACGCCGAGCGAAGCGTTGTCCTTGGGCACATTGCGCCAGCCGAGCATCGTCAGACCTTCGCGGGCGATCACGTCGGCATAGATGTCACGGATGATCTGCTGCCAGTTCACCTCATGCGGCATGAACAATTGGCCGACGGCATATTCACCCGGCGCGGGCAGGGTGAAGCCGAGACGCGCTGCTTCCTTGACGAAGAATTTGTGCGGAATCTGAATCAGGATGCCGGCGCCGTCGCCCATGCGCGGATCGGCGCCGGTGGCGCCGCGATGTTCGAGGTTGCACAGGATCTGCAAGCCGTCCTGCACGATCTGGTGCGACTTGCGGCCTTTGATGTTGGCGATAAAGCCGACGCCGCAGGCGTCCTTGTCGCGCGCGGGATCGTAGAGGCCTTGCGCGGCGGGCACGCCCGGATCGGCGGTCGAGCCGATAAACGGCGCTGCGTCATCGTACGCAGACGACGTCGCCTCGAAATCAAACCCTGCGCTGTGCTTCGACCCATTCATGTGTTCGTCCTCGCCGGCGTGTCCGGCGTACCCCGCCTTCCGCGCAGCCCATGTTGGCTTTCATGGATAGCGCGGCTTAAACCTAACCAGTCTCGAGAAGGGCAGCCAAGTCGGTCTTTTGCCGGCCGAGTTCGCTCGACCTGACCTCCGGCTGCTCCCTTTGGGCGCCGACGATGTCTGCCCCGAATTACCGAAAGGCTTGCACCGTGGCCGCCACGATTAGGACAGTACTACTGTCCTAATGGACCATGCCAAATTTTGCTCCACCGCACAAGACCGGTCCAAGCCATATGGCTCGAACTTTGCGGTTTGTTGCGGCGGCGCGTTCGCACCCGACAAGAACAGGATCACGGACGTGCGTTTTGCGCAATGGCGTTGCGCCGGATTCGTGGACGATCCGCGCGCGGCCGCCGAATCGTCAGGCCGATTAACCGTTTAACGGTGAATCCGGGAAAAGGCGGCGGTTCTGGCTGGTCTGGCTATGGTGCGAAAATAGCGATGGAGCGCCGACATGACCGAGAGCAGCACCAGCCTTCCCACTCTGGCCGATCGCGCCAACGGCGAGGCGGCCATGGCGCGTCTGGCCGACCGGCTGGTGGCGATGGCGCCTCCCAAAGACTTCGCGCCGCTCGACCTGTCGCCGAAAACGATTCTGCGTCAGTCGCCGGCGGTCGCCGCGGCGCTGACGACAAGCCAGGCCATCGCCAAACGGGCGGACCAGCGGGCACGCCGCTCGCACTCGGTCATCGGCCTGACCGTCGACAGCTTCGTTTCGGCCTGCTCGTTCATTCCCTACGCGCTGGTGGCGCTGGCGCTGCGGCTGATCATGGCGCGGGTATTCTTTCTCGACGGCCAGAGCCGCATCGACGGCATTCGGTTGCCACTCAATATGCCGGATC
This sequence comes from Hyphomicrobiales bacterium, assembly GCA_041691675.1. Taxonomy (GTDB): domain Bacteria; phylum Pseudomonadota; class Alphaproteobacteria; order Rhizobiales; family Xanthobacteraceae; genus Pseudolabrys. The sequence continues at coordinate 16,124 of JBEPUC010000031.1, forward strand.
TGCTGAACCTCGATCTGTTGCGCGGCTTCGACTTTTCGGTGGTGCTGCCGATGTCGGTACGGCCCGAAACCTTCACGGCGTTTCTTTCGCAGTACCCGGCGCTGCCGTTGCCGCCGGCGTTGGCCGCCTATCTGGTGAGCTACGCCGAATTCGTTCTGCCGATCATGCTGGTCCTTGGCTTGGGCACGCGCTTTGCCGCGCTCGGCCTGCTGATCATGACGGCGATGATCCAAGTCTATGTGATGCCGCAGGCGCTGTGGAGCATGCACATCTACTGGGCGGCGATGCTGACGGTGCTGCTGTCACTTGGCGCCGGACAAATCTCGCTCGATCACATCATCCGTTACGTCGCCCGGCGGTAAGCTGGGAGCCGTCACTGCGATAATAAAAAACGCCCCGGAAATCCGGGGCGTTTCATTATTCGTGCCGTCAGGCGGGGCTTGATTTAAGCCGCGGCCTTGGTCTCGACCACCTGCGGTTTGGCCTGAGCGTTGCCGATCGGGATTTGGCGCGGTTTCTTGGCCTCGGGAATCTCGCGCACGAGATCGACGTGCAGCAAACCGTTCTCGAGGGCGGCGTTCTTCACCGTGACGTAGTCGGCGAGCTGGAACACGCGCTCGAAGGCGCGCGCCGCGATGCCCTGATAGAGCACCTCGCCGTTCTGCTCGGACGCGGCCTGCTTGGCGCCCTTGATGGTTAGGGTGTTCTCTTTCGATTCGATCGAAAGATCGCTTTCGCCGAAGCCGGCAACCGCAACCGACACGCGGTAATCGTTTTCACCGGTACGCTCGATGTTGTAGGGCGGGTAGCCCGGCGCGGTATCGACGCCATCCATCAACGAGAAAAGCCGGTCGAAGCCGACGGTGGAACGATAAAGGGGGGTAAGGTCGAATGATCGCATAGCAAGTCCTCCAAAGGTTGAGCGACATGCGGGCGGTCCGCCAAATGGCCGAACCGAAGTCCCGTGCGGAGCCACAATGGCCTCCGCAAAGCAGATATGGGCATGGGCTTTTGGCCTCGCAAGTGTTCGACTTTTTGCCGCCATGCCCTATAAGGCGAAAAGCTCTCGCGCACCGGCCATTTGATGGCGTCATGAAATTCATCTCCATTCCCGCCAATCCGGTGCCCGACCACGGCCTCGCCGGCGTCATCAAAACGCCGGACGGCGTGACGCTGCGGTTCGGCCGCTGGGAACCGCCGCCGGGCCGCAAAGGCACCGTCGTCATTTTGCAAGGGCGCGCCGAGTACATCGAAAAGTATTTCGAGACGGTGCGCGACCTGCGCGCGCGCGGCTTCGCCGTGGCGACATTCGACTGGCGCGGGCAGGGCCTGTCCGATCGCGCGCTGCCGGACCGGCTCAAGGGCCATGTCCGCAACTTCGCGCAATATGCTGTCGATCTCGGCGCCTTCATGGAGCAGGTGGTGCTGCCGGATTGCCCGCCGCCGATTTTCGCCCTCGGGCATTCGATGGGTGGCGCGATTGCCATCGCCGCATGCCATGACGGCAGCCGCTGGTTCGAGCGCGTCGTGCTGAGCGCGCCGATGATCGCGCTGCGTCCCGGAAGGCTCTTGAGCATTGCCGGGCCGCTCATCCGCACGATGCGACTTTTCGGACGCGGATCGGCCTACATCCCGACCATGCACGGTGACGTTTCCGGCACCGAGAATTTTATCGGCAACGTCCTGACGTCAGATCCCGTGCGCTTTGCGCGCAATGCCGCGGTGTTGCAGCATGAGCCCGAATTGGGTCTCGGCGCGCCGACGATTTCCTGGGCCGATGGCGCCCTCCGGTTGATGAAGAGACTGGCGCAGCCGGCTTATCCGGCACGCATCCGTCAGCCGATGTTGCTGGTGGCGGCCGGGCGCGACGAGGTGGTGTCGACCGCGGCGATCGAAGCCTTCGGAAGGAATTTGCTGGCCGGTCGCCATCTCATTCTTCCCGGCGCGAAGCATGAGATATTGCAGGAACAGGATATTTATCGGGCCCAGTTCTGGGCTGCCTTCGACGCTTTCGTGCCGGGCACGCCGCGGTATTGAAATTGAATCGGCATCGCAGCGCTCACACTTCACCTCTCCCATGGGGAGAGGTCGGATTGCGAACAATCCGGGTGAGGGGATATGGCCCATCGAGAGTCACTTGCCCCCTCACCCCAACCCTCTCCCCCAAGGGGAGAGGGCGCACGCCGAGTTTGCCGCAGTTTTTTCCGTCTAATACAATCCGGATCAGCGCGGCGGAATCTGGACCATGTCCGCAAGCTGTGCCTTGGTCAGCTCGCTGGGGGTGAATTTCAGTTCAACCGCATCCTTCACGATGGTGTCCAGACCGACGATCTTGTCGGGGTTGATCGCGTCGCCCGGGAAGAAATCGTCACGGGTGCGCTTGGCCTTCGCCTCGGAGATGTTGAGCCAATCGGTGTAGATCTTCAGGCATTTCGGGTCTTTGTACATGCAGTCGATCGTCTCGCGGTACGCCTTCATGTAGCGGACGACGTCATCCTTGTGATCCTTGAGCCATGTGGCGTTGGCGATATTGAGCCGCACGGTCTGCCCTTTGAAGGCGGAGGCATCGTTGCCGGTAGCGATGATGCGGATTTGCTTGGCGTCGAGCTGGTCGAGGCCGAACGGCGGCGCCGCCCAGCCGACATCGACCTGCCCGGACATCACCGCCGTGATGTTGGCGGAGGGCCCGCCCATCGCCGTCGGCTTGGCGGTAAGATTATATTCTTTCATGAAGGCTTTGACCACGCCATGGGTCGATGAGCCGTTGGTGGAATAGGCGATGGTCTTGCCGGCGGTGTCCTTGAGCGACTTGATCGGCGAGTCCGCCTTGACATACCAGTAGAGATCGCCGGCACCGGTGGTCTCGGCGCTGATCACGCGAATCGGCGCACCTTTCGAATACGCACTGAGTGCGCCCATGACGCCGGTGGCGATACCGAGATTGACGCTGCCGGAAATCACCGCCTGCTGGGTCTCCCCGGACCCGTGTGTATAGACCATCTCCAGCACCAGACCGTGCTTCTTGAAGATGCCGGCGCGTTGGCCGATTTCAGAGACCGAGGTGTCCCAGTTGCCGCGCTGGCCGACAGCGAGCTTGATGGTGTCTTCCGCCGAGGCGGCAGTGGCCGCGCCGAACAATGTCAGTGCCGCCACGACGCCGGCGATTGCTTGTCGTTTCATTTTGTTGTCCTCCCTTTGGTTTTTTCAGTCTGTCGTTTTTAAGCCTGTTTGGCCATGCGCTCTAATGGCGCTTCACTGCCGCCGCCGAGGCTGCGCCAGTTCGTCGTTTTGGGCACCACGCCTTCGTAGGAGCTGATGGTGGCGTGGGCGATATGCGGCTCGCCGGTGCCGATCGCCGGCTCGCCTTTGGCGGCAGCGCGGGCCGCTTCGACCATCAATCGCCGGAATGCGACGACCGCGACGTCGCTGGCGCCGATGCGTTCTCGCGTGCGGTCGCTGATCGGGCCCATCCCCTCCCACATGGCAATGTCCTGATTGGGAATACCGGCGATGCCGGTGAAATTGCCGTCCTTCATGGCGGCGCGATCCTGTTTGTAGAGATTGTCGCGCGTGCGGACGCCGTTGAACTGCGCATCGACATCGTCGCCCCATTGCAGCATGTTGAACTTGCGCCAGGCGTCGGCGGCGATGCCCGGCTTGTCGGCGCCGGCCCAGGCGATGAAATAGAAGATCGTGGTTTCGTCGTCTTCCGGCGTCAGCAACGTGGCGACGTTATACGAACTGTTCGGCGGGATCAGCGCGGTAAACGGCGCAATATAGACCGTGGTGCGGATGTAATCGTGCGTTGCTTCGTTCATGATCGGCCGCCGGATCGCCGCGTAGCGAAAGCCGTAACTTGTGCGCTCGATCTGAAAGCGCGGCGCCTTGTCGTTCGAGGGCCGCAACCAGTTTGCTTCAGTCGCCTTAGCGACTTCGACATCCGCCGGTAGCATGTCCGACGAATGCAGGCTGGATGAATGCGCCGAGTCGATCTGGCCTTCGAGAATCTGCGCCCAGTTGCATTTCACCCGCACCTTGGTGGCGCTGACGCTCGCATCGGGCGTCGGCGCGAAAGCCGGCGGCTCGAATTCGTGCATCTCGTCGGCCGGACCCATGTAGCACCAGACGAAACCGCCGGCCTCGCGCGCCGGATAGGATTTGTGTTTGACGCGATCGGGAATGAGGCTGTTGGCCGGCTCCGACGCCATCTCGACGATGTTGCCTTCGACGTCGAACTTCCAGCCGTGATAGAGGCAGCGCAGGCCGCATTCCTCGTTGCGCGCGAACACCAATGAAGCACGCCGGTGCGAGCAGTATTCGTCGAGCACGCCGACGCGCCCGCGGCTGTCGCGGAAAACGACAAGGTCTTCGCCAAGCAGCTTGACCTTGACCGGAGCGCCGTCCGGTTCGGCGACTTCTTCCGACAGGCAAGCCGCGATCCAGTGCCGGCGCATGATCCGGCCCATCGGCGCATCGCCTTCGACGCGGCACAGCAAATCGTTTTCTTCGCGGGTCATCATGGCGGCATTCCCTAAAAACGCGCGCTGGCATTTTGCGGCCGCGCCGTTATTCTTAGATATCTAAGATAATACGATAGGTGCGATCCTGTCGAGCCGGGAGAAAGCCTGTTGAACGCCGCAGACAAATCCGCCCTGAAGCTGGGCGTCATCGGCCTCGGCCGCGCTTTTAGCGTGATGGCGCCGACATTTGCCGGCGACCGGCGAGTTGCACTGGTGGCGGCGGCGGATACCCGTGCCGCCGCGCGGGCGCAATTTACCGCCGATTTTGGCGGCAAAGTGTACGAAACCGCCGAGGAACTCTGCGCCGACCCCGACGTCGAAGCGGTTTATGTTGCGACGCCGCATCAATTCCATGCCGGTCATGCCGTGCTGGCGGCGCGTCGCGGCAAACATCTGCTGATCGAGAAGCCGCTGGCGCTGACGCTCGCGGATTGCACGACGATCATCGAAGCGGTCGAGGCGGCGGGCGTCCAACTCGTCGTCGGTCACAGTCATTCGTTCGATGCGCCGGTGCAGCGGCTGCGCGCGCTGGTGCAAAGCGGCGAGTTCGGCGCGGTGCGCATGATCAACGCCATCAATTATACGGACTATCTCTATCGTCCCCGTCGCCCGGAGGAACTCGACACCGCGCAAGGTGGCGGCGCCATCTATAACCAGGCCGCGCATCAGGTCGACATCGTGCGCTTCATCGCCACCGGCGATACGGCCGGCGGCGGCGACGTGACGAGCGTGCGAGCGGTGACCGGCGCGTGGGACCAGACGCGGCCGACCGAAGGCGCTTACGCGGCGCTGTTGTCCTTCGCCAATGGCGGTTTCGCGTCGCTGACTTACAACGGCTACGGCCATTTTGACTCGGACGAATGGCAAGGCTGGATCGGCGAAATGGGACGCGGCAAAGCGCCTTATGCATCCGCCGCGCGTCCGCGTTTTACCAACACGCAGGAAGAGGCCGCCTTCAAGGACGCACGCAACTACGGCGGTCCCGCTTTCAAGCCCGTACTGCCCGGCCTCGACGCGCATCAGCACTTCGGCACGCTGCTGGTGAGCTGCGAGCGCGCCGACCTGCGGGCGATGCCCAATGGCGTCATGATTTATCAAAACGGCGCGGCACGGCTCGACGCATTGCCGCCGCCCCAAGTGCCGCGCGCGGAAGTTATCGACGAACTCTTTGACGCGATCCGCCACGGCGTGGCGCCGCTGCACGATGGACCTTGGGCGATGGCGACGCTGGAAGTGCTGCTCGCAATTCTGCGCTCGGCGCGCGACAGCCGCGATGTCGGCTTGAGTTATCAGGTGGCGGCGCCGTGAGCGACGTTCCGTCATCCCAGTCCATTCTGCGGCATTGGCGCGAGGCGGTGCCGGATGACCGGCTCGCCCATCTGGTCAAGGACGCGACGCGGGCGCTGGTGCGAGCGCTGCAAATGCGCCTCGCCGAGCACGGCGTGTCTTTCGGCCACTGGACCTTCCTGCGCATTCTCTGGGAAGGCGATCGCCTGACCCAGCGCGAATTGAGCGAACGGGCCGGCGTCATGGAGCCGACGACATTTTCGGCGCTCAAGGCGATGGAGCGGCTCGGCTATGTCCGCCGCCGCAAGCTCGCGGGCGACCGCAAGAAAGTCTACGTCCTGCTGACGGCCAAGGGACGGCGGCTGAGGGGCGCGCTGGTGCCGCTCGCCGAGGAGGTCAACGCCATCGCCGCCGGCGACATCAAACCTTCGGCGATCGCCGCGACGCGCGGCGTGCTGCTGACCATCATCGAGAATCTGGCGCGCGCCGAAAGCGCCGCCGACATGCGGATGCCGTCAACGCGCGAACTGTCGAAGCTGATGAGACGGACCCCGGCGCGGGCGAAGAAAAGTGCGCCGCGCGGCTAACCCTACAGCCGCGTCCATTGGGTCGAGCGGCAAATGATGCCGCCGAAGACACAGCCCTTCGTGACCATGTGGTCGCCGGCGGCTTTCAGTGTCGCGGTCAGGTTGAGCTTCCGCTGCGGATCGTAAGCGGACCCGACCCAGGAATCATCTTTCTGCTTGATCTTGAAGACCAGACGATCGCCGACTTTTTCTTTCTGCTTGACGGGGTCCTTGATCCAGATGTTCGTCGCGCAGATCGAATCCCCGCACGGCGCCATGCTGACCCGCGCGGCGCCGTCGCCCCGGGCCCATGTCCCCAATATATCGCCCTGCGCCGCCATCGCGGCGGTCGGGAGCAAAAGAACGATGGCAGTGAGGATAAATCGGAAGGGCATGATGAGGGCTCGCTGTGGTACAGGGTGGCAACAACAGAGAACCGTTCCGGTTCCACCACCATATACGAAGCTCAGGCCTCGCCGGATGTCTCGAACATCGCCGCTTCGAGTGCTTCTTTCGCAGTCTTGCCGGCCCACACCACGAACTGGAACGCGGTGAAGTAGCGCTCGCAGGTATCGAGCGCGGTGCCGAGCAGTGCTTCACACTGTTTGCCCGAAGGCTCCTGACCTGCCGGCAATTGCAGCGCATGGCGATACATGACGATGCCTTCGGTCTGCCACAGATCGAAATGGCCGACCCACAGCCGCTCGTTGATCAGCGAGACCAAGGTCTGCACTTCGGCGCTGCGGCGCGTCGACACCTTGAGATCGAAGGCGCAAGCCAGATGCAGCGCCTCGATATCGATCATCCAGGTGTAGGAGAGCTGATACTCGGCCCAGCGGCCGGTCACCAGAATGGTGATCTCGTCTTCGCTGGCGCGCTCGAACGACCAGTCGTTGCCGGCCGCGAGCCGCTCGACGACGTCGAGGGGGTTGAGGCGGGCTTCATTGGTGTAGGTCGAGAGGGACATGACGTCTCCGCTTTGCCGAGAGGAGCCGAACGGGCTCAAGGGAAACGCACGGCACAGGGTCGGGTGAAACGACCCGAACTGAGCACGAATGACTGTTGAACGCGGGGATACCGGACGCCTTGACGGCGAGCACGAATCACTGAGCTTTATGACTATAACCTTCTTGATTCAGCCCGCCAGAGGCATCGTCGAGGCCTAATGAGCAGTGATTTGGGGGGTGGTGGCAACCGGGCGCGCCCGACTCTCCACAGCCAATCCTGCGGCAAGATGACTCTGTTGGGGATAAGTCCCGTTCCTAATATTCCGGGGAATCGTCATGCGCGCGTGGGCGCGCGACTTCGCCGCATGATGGCAATGGAGCGAAACGTGTGGTCCTAGTCGAACAGGCTCGACACCGACTCTTCATGCGCAGTGCGCGCCACGGCTTCGCCGATCAGCGATGCAATCGGCAGCACGCGAATGTTGGCGGCCGCGCGCACATCGGCGGTCGGCTGGATCGAGTCGGTGATGACCAACTCCTTCAGCCGCGATTTCGCCACGCGCGCCACTGCGCCGCCCGACAGCACGCCGTGACTGATATAGGCGTAGACTTCCTTGGCGCCGTTCTCGAGCAAGGCATCGGCGGCGTTCACCAGCGTGCCGCCGGAATCGACAATATCGTCGACCAAGATGCAGGTATAACCGGCGGCGTCGCCGATCACGTTCATGACTTCGGATTCGCCGGCGCGCTCGCGCCGTTTGTCGATGATCGCGAGCGGCGCATTGATGCGCTTGGCGAGGCCGCGCGCGCGCACCACGCCGCCGACATCGGGCGACACCACCATGACGTTGTCGAGCTTAAAGCGATCCTTGATGTCGCGCACCATCACCGGCGAGGCATAGAGATTGTCGGTCGGGATATCGAAGAAACCCTGGATCTGCCCGGCATGCAGGTCGAGCGTCATGACGCGGTTGGCGCCGGCATGGGTAATCAGGTTGGCGACGAGCTTGGCCGAGATCGGCGTGCGCGGGCCGGGCTTACGGTCCTGCCGCGAATAGCCGAAATAGGGGATCACCGCCGTGATGCGGCGCGCCGACGAACGGCGCAGCGCATCGATGATGATCAGCAGTTCCATCAGATGGTCGTTGGCCGGATACGACGTCGATTGAATGACGAAGCAATCGGCGCCGCGCACGTTTTCCTGGATTTCGACGAAGACTTCCATGTCGGCGAAGCGCCGCACCACCGCCTTGGTCAGCGGCGTCTTGAGATATTCGCCAATTTCAAGGGCGAGGGCAGGGTTGGAATTGCCGGCGACCAGTTTGATCGCACCGTTTTTGCCCGACATTCCTACGCCCTCATCGACACTTGGCCCCAACATTTGGCCCGGCGGCGGCGTGGTCATAACAAGGTGGAACGACCCCGGCAATACGGGGGCAATTCGTTGTCCCGCGCCTTTTCAGGTCGGGCCGAAAACGCAATCTGAAGCCTACAGGCTTGCGGACCGTTGCGCGGCCGGCTTTGCGCGGGCGCTGGCTTGCGTGTTGTCGTGCGGCTGGCGCGGCGGCAGCGGCGTGTCCGGTCCGACGCGCGCGGCGACGGTCTCGCCGGCGCCGGCCGTCTCGGGCGAACTGTCCTGCGGCTGGGTAGAGGCGACGGGGGTTGCCGGCGAGGCGTCCGAACCGGCCTCGGCAGACGTGAGGAAGCCGGCGAGTTGCTCCATGCTGCTGTCGGCAATGCGCCGAAGCATCGCATCGTCGGCGGCATTCCAGGCCTCGCCCGCATTGCGGATCGGCCGGGCGGCGATTTCCTCGCCCTGGATGCGCAGGGCGCGGTGTTCGTCGCGATCGAACACGTCCCATACCCACGAGATTGTGCTGCGGTTTTTCACCACTGCGGCCGAGAGATAGCCGCGCACGCGATAGGCCGATGGCCTTTCGCGCGACATGACGGCCAGCCGGCGCGATTGCGCCTGATCGTTGAGATTGCGGACAAGCGCCTGGAATCGATCGGGCGGCGGGCCGTCGATGGACTCGAAGGCGATGGTGGCGCCGCGCAGTTGGCCAGCGGAGGCGAGGTTCGCAGGGCTCGATTGCCCGTCGGTCGTGCAGCCCGCGAGCCCGGCGGCCAGAATGATGGCCGAAGCGACGGTCAGCGCCTGATGGCAAAAACGATGAGACTTTACGGCGGGCGATCCGCCGCGGCCGAAACCCAATTGCATGCCCACCCCAGCGGCCGCTTTCGTCGAGTCGCCGACGGCCGGCCGGACCTTAACGGTTCCTTAACCGTAACGTCTAGTGCGGCGATGCTGGGAAGAGCGTCCCGATGGGGACAATGATTTTAGCGCGTGAGCGCGATGGCGTTGATATGACGGCCGTAATCGGGGTCGCCGACATGGGTCGAGCGGCGGTAACTATAAAACCGCTCCGGGTCGGCATAAGTGCAGAGCCCGAGGTCTTCGAACGTATCGATGCCGGCGCGGTGAACGCGCGAGGCGATATAACCGGTCAAATCGAACATGGCGTGATCGGCGCGTTCGGCGTCGGCAAAGAAACGCGCGTTGTCGCCATCCGCCGCCAGGAAGCGTTCGACGAATTCGGTGCCGACTTCGTAGTTCGGTTGCCGGATCGTCGGCCCGAGCGCAACGGCGATGGCGTCGCGCCTGGCGCCGAGTTTTTCCATCGCGGCGATGGTGGCTTCGATGACGCCGGTGAATGCGCCGCGCCAGCCGGCATGCGCCGCGCCGATGACGCGCGCTTTGGCATCGGTAAACAGCAGAGGCCCGCAGTCGGCGGTCGAGACGCCGATCGCCAGTCCCGGTTCGCGGGTGACGACGGCGTCGGCTTTCGGCCGCGTCTTCGGCGTCCATGGCGCATTGGCGGTGACGACTTCCGGCGAATGAATCTGGTACGGCGTGAGAAAACGCTCCGGAATGACGCCGAGCGCCACGGCCATGCGGGCGCGGTTTTCCGCGACGTGGTCGGCGGTATCCTTGGAGCCGACGCCGCCATTGAGACTGCTGTAGACGCCCTGCGACACGCCGCCGCTGCGCGTGAAGAAGCCGTGGCGAATGTCCAAGAGGCCGGCAAGTGAGGTGGCTTGAAGCAAGTTTACCGTCCGGTTCTGGCGCTGCCGCTATCGGTCGTTGTTATGGGAGAAATCGACGGCGAATAATACCACATCGGCGCAAGAAATTCATGGGGCCGGGCCCTGACGGAATATCGGCAGTCATGCGCGACATCATCGATCGAACGCCGGCGGCGCGCTCATCGATGTGTGCGTGAAGGCCGCGACCTTGAACAGCGCGCCCATTCCGATGGGGCGGTTGCCAACAGGGCCGCTCTCGGTGAGCCGAACGAGAGCGGCATCGACATCAGCCGCGACTGTGCGCGCTGCTTTCGCTTTCAGCGTTGCGGCGCGCGTTTCAATGCCGAGCCGGCGCAGGAATTGTCCCTGCTCGATCGGACCGAAAGCTTTGGCTCCCGCTGCTTCGACGGCGCGGATCAGTGACTGGAAATCGACATGGGCGGTCAGGTCGATATTGCCGGGCGCGGTCAGCGGATCGGCATATTCGTGCTTGCCCACGGCCTGGAAGGTATCGCCCACGGCGCTTGCGAGATGGCCGTAATCGATCACCAGCGCCGCGCCGCCTTCCTTTGCCAGCCGCCGTCCAAGGTCGATGGCTATCCGGTCGGCGCGCCATTCGACAATAGCTCCGTCGGGCGCGGCCCGTGCTGCCGGCGGCAACAAGGAGGTGAAGCCGGGCAGGGGCTCCGGGGCGAGCGTAAAACCGAGTTTCCCCATGTCGTCGAGGCCGATGCGGCGCTCGCACCACCGGTCGCCGGTCTTGATTGCCTGCTTGATTGGTAGCGCATCGAAGAATTCATTGGCGATAACGATAGCGGGGCCGCCGGGCACGTCGTTGAGCGAGCGATGCCAGTGTGTTGGTAGTGCTAGCCGTTCGAGCGCTTGTTCCTGCTGAATTTTCAGCACGGGGCTGATCTCGACCAGATGCAACACCACCGCCGCGCGGAATTCCGGAACGACCTGTGACGCCCGTATCGCATCCTTCATCAAGGTGCCGCGGCCGGGACCAAGTTCGATGACGCGGATGTTGGTCGGCGCGCCCATCTGTTTCCAGACCGCGGCCATCCAGAGTCCGATCAATTCGCCGAACATCTGACTGACTTCAGGCGCGGTGATGAAATCGCCGCGCGCGCCGAGCGGGTCGCGAGTCATGTAATAGCCGTGGTCGGGATGGCCGAGACATAACTCCATATATTCATCGACCGGCATCGGCCCGGCCACCGCGATCCGCCGGCGGATTTCCTTCTCCAGCGGCGTGGTGTCGGGCATCAGGTCGTCCGTTCGAGCGGATGCTTGAGCGCGTAGGCGATGAAAGCGAGCCCGGCGAGAAACAACGGGATCGACAGCAATTGCCCCATGGTGGCGCCGCCCCACAAAAATCCAAGCTGCACGTCGGGCTCGCGGAAAAATTCGCTGATGGTGCGCGCGATGGAATAGTAGACCGCGAACGAGCCGATGATCAGCCCCGGCCGTTTCAACGCGCCGAGCCGGATCATGACCGCCAGCAGGATGAACATGCCGATGCCTTCCAGCGTTGCCTCATAGAGCTGGCTGGGGTGACGCGGCAGCGGGCCGCCATGCGGAAACACCATCGCCCACGGCACGTCGGCCGGACGGCCCCACAATTCACCGTTGATGAAATTGGCGATGCGGCCGAAGAAAATTCCGATGGGTCCGGCGGCGCAGGTGAGATCGCCGACCGATAGAATTGGAATACCGCGCGAGCGCGCAAACAGCACCACTGCGATCACGCAGCCCGTGAAGCCGCCATGAAACGACATGCCGCCGTTCCATAGTTGGAAGATTTCCAGCGGGTGCGCGGCGAAGTGCGGCAGATTGTAGAACAGCACGTAGCCGATGCGGCCGCCGAGGATGATGCCGAGCGTGACCCACAGGACGAAATCGTCGAAGTCGATGACCTTCAGTGGCGCGGGGCCGCCCCACAGCCGCTCGTTGCGGATGACGGCGCGGCAATAGACCCAGCCGAGCAGGATGCCGGCGATATAGGCCAGCGCATACCAGCGGATCGCGAAAGGACCGATATGCACCAGCACCGGGTCGATATAGGGGAAAGGGATCACGAAAAGGGGCATTACGAAGTCCGGTTGAATCGAGTGGGCCGCCCGATTCGACACCTAGCACGACGGGCCTTGCGGCGGGATGACTGGACCGCCATTGTTATCCTCAATCGATCAGCGAGGCGAAACATGACCCAGACCAGCAACCGGATTTTCGACGAAATGGCGCGTCTGATGAATGACGCCGCCGGCGTCGCCCAAGGCGTGAAGCGTGAGGCCGACGTGCTGTTCCGCACCCAGGCCGAGCGAATCCTGCGCGATCTCGATGTGGTCTCGCGCGAGGATTTCGAGGCGGTCAAGGACATGGCCGCGCTGGCGCGCGAGGAAAACGAGGCGCTCAAGGCCCGGATCGAGGCGCTGGAGGCGAAAATAGGCGAAAAAGGTGTCTGATGATCCGCGAAAAAGAGCCTCTCCGGAGTTGTCAGCTTCGTCAGCTTGGGAAAGACACTCGATCCAAAGCTTGATTGCCGTATCTTATGATGTGATTCCGGATTTGGTCGGAGGTTTATAATCCGCCGAGTTGATGGCCCGTACTATTTGGCTTTACGGGGCCTAACTGCGCGCGTGACTTCGATATTCACCGGCCGAATAGCCCTATTTAACCTAGGCTTTGACGGTTCGTAGGGCGTCTGTTCGTTTTCCATTGCAAACAACATCTCGGTCTGCCCATCAATCCTTTTGCGACTACGCTTTTGCAATGCGGGTGGTGCAACTCTTCCTATCTCCGGCATGTCAATCATTCCCGGTAACTCGATAGGTCGAGACCCAAACATCTCGTCCACTGTAATAATCTGAATTTTTGAAACACGCCGTGACGCAGGCCCAACTTCGCCGCCGGTTGCTGCTTCACGAATCATAGGCCCGGTAGCTGTTTCGAGGCAAACTAGGACACCAAGTTCGGCCTTTTCGCGGTCAACAACCGATTTTAGCTTGTGTATAGCGTCTACACCAACATTAAGGCCGCCTTTAACGGAAACAATTGCGCGGTTCGGCTGCTCGACGCCAATCCGATGGTATCGAATTATTCCATCAATACCACCATCTGCTCCGGGCTTTTCTTTTGGCAGGCCGCCGAGTGCTATAACTGCCCACTTCTGAAATTCGAGCCAGTCACGCGCGGCTAGGGCTCTGGCATCATCGGGATCCTCTGGGCGGCCAAAAAGCTTGTATGAATTTTTGATTTTTGACCCGAAAGCTTTAAGCAATCTGCCCTCAATTACGTGAATGGCGAGATATGTAACGTCAATCCCAATCCAGTGCCTTCCTAACTTTTCGGATGCTTCGATCGCTGTGCCGCAACCGCAAAACGGATCTAGAACAATGTCATGAGGATTGCTTGACGCCTTTATAAGTCGTTCAAGCAGCGCTAAAGGTTTCTGAGTGGGATATCCCAAGCGTTCCGCAGCGAGATTATGCATGGGAGGTATATCAGAGATAACATCTTGAAGCGGCATGCCGGACTGTTGATCCAGATATCGTTTCAGCATTGGCACCCCTCCCTTTTTTTGAGGCCAATGGATCAAGCCGTCCGCATTCATGCGGTCCAATTCGGCTGGCGGATATGCCCAGTGTCGGCCCTTTTTTGTTACATTTATTTCGCGCCAAGTTTTCCCAGTTTCACCGTTTCTGGTGCCTGCACCCGTTAGATCTGAGCGGCGCCAGCGGCGGCCATTCTTGTCTTTATGAGTGTAAAATGAATCAACGTAGGTTTGGTCGTATGGTTGGAAGACTTGATTCCAAATATGCTCGTTTGATTTTGCATAAAACAATAGGACGTCATGAACAGGGCCAAATCTCTTGGAGCTGCTGTGAGCGCTAGTTCTTTTCCAAATGACTTCGTTTAAAAATTTTTCTGGGCCAAAAATGGCATCCAGAATCATTTTAAGATAATGGCTAGCTGTTGGATCGCAGTGCAGATAGAGGCATCCTGACGGTTTGAGTACACGGTGCAATTCTATTAGTCTGACGGACATCATGGCCAAATAGGCCATCATGTTGCTGCCATCGAATATTTTCTGAAATGCATCAAGTAATGCACCGGCATGAAGATTGCGCTCTGCCGTCTGATTTAGCGCCCGTTGAGCGTCTTTGCCCCAACGCCATGTATCTTCAAAAGCGTGCGACTGAGCTTGTGACGGGCCGCCTCGCTGTGTTCCATAGAGTAAATTATAATCGGCGTTCGAGTTAAACGGCGGATCAAGATAAATTAAATGCACGGATTCCGCGGGCATTGCGCGGAGAACGTCCAGATTGTCGCCGAAGTGGAGTTTGTTCAAAGCGGCACCACCGGCAGTGTCCACCGGCCCTTAAGCTGCAACTCATCGTAGAAATTAACAAATTGCTAACAACAAGTGCCAAATGAACCTCGGTACGGTTAATATTCATTTGGGTAAACCGCCGCAGGCACTTTTGCCTTTATGAAATCGATAAACGCCCGCAGCGGCGCGGGCACCAGACGCCGCCCCGGATAATAAAGGAACGGGCCTGGAAAGCGCTGCCACCACGGTTCGAGCACGGGTTCAAGCGCGCCGCTGGCAAAGTGCGGGCGCAGCCAGTCTTCGAATATCGGCACGATGCCGGTGCCCGCGATGGCGGCATCGACCAGCAGATCGGTGGCGCCGCCGACCTGCACGATCAACGGTCCAGCCGGATCGACCTGGACGATCTCGCCGTCGCGCTCGAACTCCCACGCCATTGTCGCGCCGCTCGGGAAGCGGCCTTGCAGACAGCTATGCTTGAGCAAATCGCGTGGGTGCTCCGGCCGCCCCCGTTGATCGAGGTAGGCCGGGGCGGCGCCGAGGGCAAAACGCTGGAAGCGCGGACCGATCGGCACCGCGATCATGTCCTGCTCCAGCCGCTCGCCGTAACGAATGCCGGCGTCGCAACCGGCTTCGAGCACATCGACGAAATTTTCCTCTGCGATCACTTCGAGACGAATGTCCGGATAGGCGGCGAGAAACGCAGGCACGATCGCCGGCAGCACCAGCCGCGCGGCGCTGACCGGCACGTTGAGCTTGAGGTTGCCGGCCGGCCGGTCGCGAAAGCGATTGACGACGTCGAGCGCGGCCTCGACCTCCGTCAAAGCCGGACGGAGCCGCTCGAGCAGGCGTAGACCGGCTTCGGTCGGAGCGACGCTGCGCGTGGTGCGGTTGAGCAATCTGACCCCGAGCTGCGCTTCGAGGCGGCGGACCGCTTCGCTCAATCCTGACGGGCTGGCGCCGGTGGCACGGGCGCCGTCGCGAAAGCCTTTGGCGCGCGCAACCGTCACGAAGGCGTTCAGATCGGCCAGATCGACTTTCATCGTTCGGTATTCCGCACAGCGTGTGCAGATTGTGCCTGATTATCGCGCAGGCGAGCAAGGCCTAACTTGAGGTCTGAAAAGGAGACCATTCATGTCCGATATCAGTCAGTCCGGCACATTCACCCTCGGCAATCGCACCGTAAAGCGGCTTGGCTACGGCGCCATGCAGCTCGCCGGGCCGGGCGTGTTCGGCCCACCCAAGGATCGTGATGCCGCTTTGGCGGTGCTGCGCGAAGCCGTGGCGCAAGGCGTCAATCACATCGACACCAGCGACTTCTACGGTCCGCATGTCACCAATCAGATCATCCGGGAAGCGCTGCATCCTTATCCCGACGATCTTGTCATCGTCACCAAGATCAGCGCGCGGCGCGGCGCCGACGGATCGTGGATTCCGGCGATGTCGCCGGCCGAACTGACGCAAGCCGTACACGACAACCTGCGCAATCTTCGCCTCGATGTGCTCGAGGTGGTCAATTTACGCAGCATGCTGGACGTGCACGGCCCAGCCGAGGGATCGCTGGAGGCGCCGCTCACAGCCCTGGCGGACCTTCAACGGCAGGGCCTGGTGCGTCACATCGGACTCAGCAACGTCACGCCCAAGCAGATTGCGGACGGGCGGAAGATTGCCCCGATTGTCTGTGTGCAGAACCAGTACAACCTCGCGCACCGGGGCGACGATGCCCTGATCGACGAGCTCGCCCGCGCCGGCACCGCCTATGTACCGTTCTTCCCGCTCGGCGGGTTCTCGCCGCTGCAATCGTCCGCCTTGTCGGGCGTGGCCGCTCGCCTTGGCGCGACGCCGATGCAGGTCGCGCTTGCCTGGCTGCTGCGCCGCTCGCCTAATGTCCTGCTGATACCGGGCACCTCGTCGGTCACCCATTTGCGGGAGAACCTGGCGGTGGCCGAAATCGACCTGCCGGACAGCGAAATCAGGGTGCTGGACGGCATCGGCGCCGCAAAGGCGGCCTGACGGCAAAGGCGCTCAAGAGCCCGGAAAGCAGGGGACAGGAAAGGCGCAAGAAAGTTTGCCCTTTCCGCCCCCCGCGGCTATAACCCGCCCCGAAACGCGGCCCCCGGCACCCCTGGAGGCTTGCCGCGTTCGCAAGGCGGCTAAAAAGCCGCCTTTTTCCATTGGCTTAGACAAGGATTTGACTATGGCAACCGTCCAGGAACTGAAAGCGACGGTGCGTCCGAAAGGTGGCAAGGGGGCCTCCCGGGCAGCACGGCATTCCGGTCACGTACCGGGAGTGATCTACGGCGACAACAAGCCCCCCATGATGGTGTTGTTGGAGCATGACGAACTCAAGAAGCGCATCTACGCAGGGCGCTTCCTGACCACGCTCTATCATGTCGATGTCGACGGCACGAAGCATCGCGTGATCCCGCGTGACTTCCAGCTCGACGCCATCAAGGACCTGCCGATGCACGTGGACTTCCTCCGCGTCGCGGAAGGCGCCACCATCCGCGTCAAGGTCGCGGTGCATGTGCTCAATGCCGAAACCTCGCCCGGCGTGAAGCGCGGCGGCGCGGTCAACATCGTGACCCACACCGTCAACGTCGAGTGCCCGGCCGAATCGATTCCGGAAGCGATCAACGTCGATATCGGTGACGTCGACATCAACCACTCCAAGCATCTGAGCGACGTGCAGTTGCCGCCGGGCGTGCGCGTCATCGCCCACGGCAACATCACGCTCGTCACGGTGGTGCCGCCGTCCGGTTACGCGGAAGAACTCAAGGCTGCTGCTGCTGCCGCCGCGACCGCTGCCGCGGCTGCTGCTGCCGCCGCTGCCGCTCCGCCGGCGCCGACCGGCGCTCCGGGCGCCAACCCGCCCCCGGCGGCTCCTGCTGCCGGCGCTGCGCCCGCCAAGAAGTAAGCCGGCGCGCACTGCGCCTGCTCGATTGGCAGATGAAAATACCCGTCCCGGATACGCTCCGGGGCGGGTTTTTGCGAAACAAGTCGTATTTACTGAGGCGGCGACGCCATGCTGCTCTTTGTCGGCCTCGGCAATCCCGGCCCACGCTACGTCGGCAACCGCCACAACATCGGTTTCATGGCGGTCGAGGCGATCGCGCGCGGCTACAACATTGCGCCGTGGCGCCGGCGCTTTCAGGGCGTGTCGGTTGAAGGTCAGATCGGCGGCGACAAGACGCTGCTGCTGCTGCCGGGCACCTACATGAACGAATCCGGTCGCGCGGTTGCCGATGCGGTGACGTTCTACAAGCTCGCCGTGTCCGACGTTGTGGTCTTTCACGACGAACTCGAACTGCGGCCCGGCAAGGTGCGGCTCAAGGCCGGCGGCGGCAATGCCGGCCATAACGGCCTGCGTTCGGTCTCGGCGCATATCGGCAACGATTATCGGCGCGTGCGCATCGGCATCGGCCATCCGGGCGACAAGAAGCTCGTCGAGAATTACGTGTTGCAGGATTTCGCCAAAAGCGAACGGCTCTGGGTCGAGGCGCTGTGCGGCATCGTCGCCGACAATGCCGGACTGCTGATCGAAGGCAAGGATTCGACGTTTCAGAACAAGGTGCACCTCGCCATGGATGCCAAGGGCTTTGGTACCGAGGACGACGCACCACCCGCCAAATAATGGCTTAACCGGATAACGACGCGGATTACTTTCATGGGTTTCAAATGCGGTATCGTCGGTCTGCCGAATGTCGGCAAGTCGACTTTGTTCAACGCGCTGACGCAGACGGCGGCGGCGCAGGCCGCCAATTATCCATTCTGCACCATCGAGCCGAATGTCGGCGAGATCGCGGTGCCGGATTCGCGGCTTGAAAAGCTTGCCGCGATTGCCAACTCCGAGCAGATCATTCCGACCCGCATCACCTTCGTCGACATCGCCGGGCTGGTGCGCGGCGCGTCGAAAGGCGAGGGCCTCGGCAATCAGTTTCTCGCCACCATCCGCGAGGTCGATGCCATCGTCCATGTGGTGCGTTGCTTCGTCGATGACGACATCACGCATGTCGAGGGCAAGATCGATCCGATCGCCGACATCGAGATCATCGAGACCGAATTGATGCTGGCCGATCTAGAGTCCCTGGAAAAGCGCGTCGACAATCTCGAGAAGAAAGCCAAGGGCTCGGGCGAAGACGCCAAGCTCGCCAAGGAAATGCTCGATCTGGTCAAGCGCTCGCTGGCGCTGCTGCAAGACGGCAAGCCGGCGCGCAAGGTCGAGCGCAAGCCGGACGAAGAGAAGCTGTTCCACTCGCTCGGGCTTCTGACCTCGGCGCCGGTGCTTTATGCCTGCAACGTCGAGGAATCCTCGGCCGCCACCGGCAATGCGTTCTCGGCCAAGGTCGAGGCGCGCGCCAAGGAAGAGGGCGCGGTCGCGGTAGTGATTTCGGCCAAGATCGAGTCCGAGATCGCGGCGCTGCCCGAGGGCGAGCGCGCCGATTATCTCGAAGCCGTCGGCCTGAAGGAAACCGGGCTCGACCGGCTGGTGCAGGCCGGCTACGGCCTGCTGCATCTGGTGACCTATTTCACCGTCGGCCCGAAGGAGACGCGGGCCTGGACCATCACGCAAGGCACCAAGGCGCCACAGGCGGCCGGCGTCATCCATACCGATTTCGAGAAAGGTTTTATCCGCTCCGAGACCATCGCCTACGACGCCTATATCGCCGGCAACGGTGAAGCCGGCGCGCGCGATGCCGGCAAGATGCGCCTCGAAGGCAAGGACTACGTGGTCGCCGACGGCGATGTGCTGCACTTCCGGTTTGCGAACTAGCCCGTCATTCCGGGGCGCGACCGCAAGGTCGCGAACCCGGAATCCCTATCCCCCGCGCGGCGGCGGATGGATTCCCGGGTCAAGCGCGGCGCGCATGCCCCGGAATGACAAAGGCGGTTGTTCCGGAGTAAAAGAATTTCATGCCCGACAAACTCCATTGGGAAGACTTCGAGCCTGGCGCGGTCACCATTTACGGCCCGCGGCTGGTGACGCGCGAGGAAATCGTCGGCTTTGCCGCCGAGTTCGATCCGCAGCCGATGCATCTCGACGAGGCGGCCGCGAGCGCGACGCTGCTCGGCGGACTGGCCGCTTCCGGCTGGCACTCGTGCAGCCTGATCATGCGCATGATCTGCGATGGCTTCATCGTCAATTCGACCTCGATGGGTAGCCCCGGCGTCGACGAGGTGAAATGGCTCAAGCCCTTGCGGCCGGGCACCAATGTGCGTGTGCGCACGACCGTTACCGGCAAGCGCGCTTCCAAAAGCAAGCCGGATATCGGGATGGTGTCCTTCGATTTCGCCATGATCGACGATGACGATGTGGCCCTGACGACGCTCACCACGACGCTGATGTTCGGCCGCCGCCAGCCCGGTGCCGCATCGTGAGATATTTCGACGATTACAAAATCGGCGAGGTGCTGATGACCGGCCGGGCCGCATTCACCGCCGACGACATCAAGTCTTTCGCCCGCCGCTTCGATCCGCAGCGGTTTCATGTCGACGAGGAAGAAGCGGCCCGTTCGCCGTTCGGCGCGTTGATCGCGTCGGGTTGGCATACCGTGGCGGTCTGGATGCGGCTGTTCGTCGACCAGCGCCGCGCCGAGCAGGACGCGATGCGCGCGCGCGGTGAGCCTACTCCCGCCACCGGTCCGGCGCCCGGATTGCGCGACCTCAAATGGCTCAAGCCGGTCTATGTCGGCGACGTCATCGATTACAGGACGGAAGTGCTCGAACTGCGCCTGTCCAACAGCAGGCCGCGCTTCGGCCTGATGACGCTGTTCACGACCGGGACCAATCAGAACGGCGAAGCCGTCATCTCATTCGCCAGCACCACCTTCGTGGAGCGCCGTCCGGAGCGAGTATGACCGAAGTTATCGACGTCGCGGAAGACTCCGCTACCCGCAGCACCGAGAACCGGGCGCTTCGCGTCGCTTGTGGCGCGCATGCGCTTCACGACGGCTACACCGATCTGATCTACGTGATGCTGCCGATCTGGCAGAATGAATTCGGCCTCGGCTATGCCGCGCTCGGGGCGATGAAAACGGTATTCTCCGGCACGCTCGCCGGCTTTCAGATTCCATCGGGATTTCTGGCCGAACGCTACGGCACGGCTGTGGTGCTGGCGCTCGGCACCGCGCTCGCGGGCTTCGGTTATTTCCTCGCCGGTCTCAGCCATAGCTTTCCGTGGCTGGTGGCCGCCCTTCTGGTCGGCGGTCTCGGCGCCAGCACGCAGCACCCGCTGGCGTCGTCGCTGATCGCCCATGCGTTCGCCGGCAAGCGCTCGCTCAAGGCGCTCGGCACCTACAATTTCGCCGGCGACATCGGCAAGATGGTGGTGCCGGTCGCCGCGTCGCTTCTGTTTATCGTTTTGTCGTGGCACGAGGCGCTGGCGCTGCTCGGCGCCTGTGGTCTCGTCGCCGCGGTGGCGATCTACGTGCTGATCCCGAGGCTGCGCGATGACGCGCCCGGAGCAAAGAAGGCCGTCGATACGAAAGCCGCCATTGGCGGCGCGGCGACGGGTGCGTTGGCGGGCTATGGCTTCCCGCTGCTGTTGTCGGTCGGCGTGATCGACAGCGCCACCCGCATGGCCTTCCTGACATTTCTGCCGTTCGTGCTCACCGCGAAAGGCGCCAGCGTGCAGACCGTCGGCGTCGCGCTGACGCTGGTGTTTGCCGGCGGCGCGGTCGGCAAGCTGGTTTGTGCCTTCATCGGCGCGCGCATCGGTACGGTTGCGACGGTCTGGCTCACCGAAACGGTGACCGCGCTGGCCATCGTCGCGCTGCTGCCGTTGTCGCTGGAAGGCGCGATGGTGCTGTTGCCAGTGGTCGGTATCGCGCTCAACGGCACGTCGTCGGTGCTGTACGGCTCGGTGCCGGAATTGGTCACGCCGCAAAAGCGCCAGCGTGCGTTCGGCATTTTCTACACTGGCACCATCGGCGCCGGTGCGGTGTCGCCGGCGCTCTATGGGTTGCTCGGCGATGCGATCGGCGTCCCCGGTGCGCTGATGGCGGTCGCCGGCATGGTGTTGCTGACGCTGCCGATCACGCTGTTGCTGCGCCCGGCGCTGGTGCGCGCATAGCGGCGTAAGTTCCGTAACCAGCGCGTTTGTCCGCATTTGGCGGAATTAATCGGCGAAAATTCGTGAACGCAAAGCCTGGCGGCAAGGCACGTCGAGTGGAACGCTTTCATATCAGGCCGCGTTCCCCGTCCCTGCGATTTCAACGACAGGAGGAACTGCAATGACACGACTTCGACAGAGCGCGATCCTTACCGCTGCCGCGATGATTGCTGGCATGGGTGCAGCTTCGGCGCAAACCACCATCATCACGCAGGAGCCGACAGTGCAGGCGCCGGTGGTTGTACAGGCGCCGACGGTCATACAGGCGCCGGTTCGCTCGCAAACCGTTGTTACCACGACGGCGCCGGCTCAGTTGCAATTGACGCCGGTTCAGCGCCAGCGGATTTACCGCACCATCGTGCATGAGCGCTCAGCGCCGGTGCAGGGTGCGGTTGCATATCGTGTCGGCACCCGCATCCCGGACAACACTCAGCTTTACACCGTACCGCAGGAGATCGCCGTCGAAGTGCCGGCGGTGAAAACCTACAAGTACATGGTCGTTAACGGCCAGGTTCTGTTGGTGGATCCGGCGACCAGCCAGGTGGTGGCGGAAGTGGCGGACTAACGGTCAAGCGGAAGTTTAGATGTCACAACGAAATGAGGCCCGGCGCTTGAAAGCCGGGCCTCGGCACGTTTTAATGGCGCATTAACCGATTTCAAAAGGTCTGCCGCGCGTGTCAAAAGCTGGATTTTCCATGCTCCAGGGGTCATATTAGCGGCCGAGGGAGTTTCGTGTATGTCGATGATCAACTACCGGGCGCCGTCCGAACTGTTTCCCAGCCGGAGCCGCAAATCCCGCCGTCCCATAGGCTACAAGCGATTTCCGACCGCGGCGGAAGCCATAAAGTTCGCCATGGAAGAACTGCCGCCGGAATTGCTGCTTGGCGCCTATCTGGAAGTCGAAGAGAAACGCTTTGACGGCAACGGCATACGTCAGCTCTACGAAAGCGTCGATTACCCGCTGCCGCGCAAAGCGGTTAAGCCGGCTAAGGCTGTCGCGGCCAACTAATTCTCCCGCCGTCTCAGTGTATCATAATTAGCACTCGGATCTCGTTTCTTGGCCGAACCGTAGCGACGGACGATCGCTGCGGGGAACCGCCACTCATTTGCCGCGTTTACCCGGCGATAACGACGACCCGCGATGATGCACCTGTCCTTGGTTTTGTCCTCTCACTTGAAAATGCTTGGAGCCTGCGGTGGCTGATAGAAACGCGCTTGGAAAGATCGGCCTGCTGTTTGGCGTGGCGACCTTGTTTGTGATGATGACCGGGGCTGTCGTGGTCGGCGATCATTTGACCGGCCGGCTGCATATGGACGAAGCCATGTCGGGGGTTTCGCTCCCCGCAAGCGCTCGCTAAACGCGGAACGGCCATCGCCGGCTTGCCAGCGATGGCCACTGATGCAGGTGGCGCTCAGGCGCTCGTGCGTTGGTTCGGATTCGGCGGGACCTGCGGCTTTGGCGGCTCGCCTTTCCACTGCGTCAGGCTATCGGCGATCACCGACATTGCCGTCATCGCGGCGTGACTGAGGCTGGCATAGCCGGCCACTTCACGGCTGACGCGATCGCCTTCCTTGCGCAGCATGTCACGCACGCTTTGCAATTCGAGAATGACGCGATCGATTTCTTCCATCGAAGCCCCGGAAACACGGCGAATCAGGTTGTTGAGATTTTCGGACACAGGATCGCCGCCGATCTCCGGCTCGCCCGCTTGCGGCCTGCGGCCGGCGTTGATGTCGCGGCGAACGAATTCGCGAATCTCGCCTTCAAAGGCATTGGCAGCCGCCTGATCGATGTCGCCGAGTTTCTCTGGCGCAAATCTTTCGCTGGCCGGCCGCTCCTGCGCGGGTCTTTCCTGAGCAGGTCTTTCTTGAACAGGCCTGTCGGATGCGTTCCTTTCGGCCGGTCTCTCCGGTCCGCGGCGGTCGGGCGCATATTTTTCCGGACCCGTCTTTTCCGGAACGGACTTGTCCAAACCAAGCGGTCTGATGGACGTCATGATCTACTCCTGCTCACGCACAAAATGAAGATTGTGCATTAAACCCCGGTGTGCGCGATTGCCGCACGCAAGTGGGGCGATGATGGGGCGAAGCGGCGGCGGGATCGCGGCGATTGCCATAGATTCGTGGAACCGCAGTGAAATTTCCACAGTGGTGAAAGTTCAAAGCGTCGGCAAATCGAGTGATAGCACGTAACCAGCCGTTCACCAGTTGAACTTGAACGCGGCCCTCACGCTCCTGTTCTCGGTGTCTTGTCCGACGTCGGTGACGGCTGTGGTGACGTTGAGCGGTCCGTAAATTTTCTGCTCGGCGCTTAACGTATTGTGCGTTACCGGATCGATGCTTGTTGACGATAAGCCGGCGCCGAGTGTCGTGCCGGTCGGCAGAATATCGAGTTTGGCGACATTCTCGTGACCCCAGACGCGCGAGGCCGGCACGTCGGCCGGCGCCACTTGCGACTGGAGCAAAGTTTCTGTCACCGAATAAGAGCTGCGCAACTTGACGGCAAATTTGCCGCCGACCGGAACCGCACGCTCGAACGTGGTGCCGACGCGGCCCTGATCGTTGGTCGGATCGACGCGCGCATTCACGGTCGTGTCGACGGTCGCGATACGCGGCACATTGAGCGAAGCCCATGCTGCGCCCGCGCCAGCCGTCTCGTTCGGCACGCCGAGTGGATCGGCGGAGCCATAGATCGGCTTCGGCGTCGGGGCGAGACCGAGATCGGCGCCGACGTTGGCGGTCACATCGGCATCCCAGTCGATCGCCAGCGGCTTCTTGACCGTGACATTGCCGGAGCCGTCCGGCTGATCGGTGCGCGAGACGTCGAGTTTTCCGGCGTGGCCGTTGGCATAACCGGGCATATGCAGGCTTTTCGCCGGCGCATTGGCGGCGAGTTCGGCGGCATCGAGCGCCAGCGCCTTGTCGATGATCGCGGTGTCCTCGGGGCTCAGCGGTTGCTCAGGCATGGCGCCGTCGAGACCGGCGGCAACCGGCGCCGACGTGATGACAATCGGCTCGCCGACGGAGACGTGAGGTTCTCCGAATTGCCAGGCAGTGGCCGAGGGGAGGACGTATTCGATCTGCTGCTCGCCGTTTTGTTGCTCGTCGCGCGCAGATTCGTCGTACTGCGGCCCATGCAGCGCGGGATCTTCCACCTGAGCGGGCGTGACATCCTGCGCGCGCGCCGCCAGTGGCGCAGCAAGACCCAGGCAGACAAGCGCGAACGCAATGCGCCGGCCAAACTGGCCCATCATCGACAGCATCCCGATACCCCAATTGCACTGCACAACATGACGAGGAACTGGGGCAAAGATATGGAGCGATCGCGGCAGCCGCGAATATGGCTAACGCAAATGCAACTGGAACCCGCTGCGCGCGTTGATCCGGCGGTGCCTACGCAGCGGAGGATGAAATATGGCCGCCTTATTGCCTGTGCTTCTTGCGAGCTCGCATCTCTTGCTGGTAGCCGACCGCGTACCGCAACTTAATATTGAGCCGAGCTGCGCGGCGGCCGCCCACGCCGCGGTGTCGCTCAATCGCACCGAAGATAACTGCAAGCAGGAAGAATACACCGCGCGAACCAAGCTGACGCAGGAATGGGACAAATACGGCAGCAAGGAACGGGCGCACTGCACCGAGCTGTCCACGCTCGGCGGCCTTCCGAGCTACGTCGAACTCCTCACCTGCCTGGAAATGGAGCAGGCGACAAAAAACCTGCCGGCCAGCAATGGCAAGGCAGGCGATCTCCTGATGCGGTAGCGGCCGTCCGTATTTGCTGACGGCCGCCACCGCACGCAGTATTTCTCGGCGCTATTTCTTGCCCGTCGAACTGGAAGATTGGGCGGCTTTATAGGCCGACACATGCTTCGGTTTGTCCTTATCGGCCTTCGGCTTTTTCTTTTCCTTCGGCACGCGCATCTGACCTTTTGCCATGACGATCCCCTGTTGATTGGCGCGACCGGCGTTCGCTGCCGGAGCCGGCAGGAATCACGGTGGCGATTGCAAACGCGCCATCGTGATACGGCGCAAGGTATTCGGCAAGAGGATATCAAAAGAACAGGCTATCTGCCCCTTCGATCCGGACGGTGCCGCCGCGAGGCCGATCAGCTTTTGGGAGAGGCCGCGGCCGTTTTTAACTTGTCGTCGATGCACTTGGTGACGACATCGGCGCGCTTGTCGAGATTGCCATCGGAGCGGCCTTTTTCCGTCTTCATCCAGCATTCCATGGCGGCGCGCGAGCGTGTCATCGGAGGTTCGGCCGGCTTGGCCGGTTCATCCTTCTTGGCACGGTAAGCGGCAAGTTCAGCGAAGGGTCCGGGCGAGCCGCCATCGGTCTCGCAGCCGGCCAGCACGCCCCCGGCCAGGGTCAGGATCGTCAGGGTCGAAAGCACAGAATAGCGCATCGTCGGTTATCCAGTTTCAGCAAAGGTACAAAGCCGGATGATTCGCAGCCGGCGCCATTCTCACTGAAAACAGTCCGTGCGGGCAACCGTCCGATACCGAACCTATCACATTCGTGTGGCCCCCGTTTGAACCCGTTGCCACGACAGGCGTTTGCCTCCCACGGGTTTCGGGCTATTTCGGCGGAGGCTGATATGAGAGTTCTGGCAACGGCAATTGGGGCGATAGCTTTGATTGGCGCGGCGGCACAGGCGCAGGCCCAATCAACCAATACGCGCGGCACCGAACAAAGTGGCGATCCCGGCGTCGGCGTCGGCATCATCTGCGATACGCTGCAACAGGCCGAACACTTCGTCAGCCTGCGCGCTACTGGCAGCGACGCCATGCAAGCATCGATGCCGTCAATGCTCAAGCGCACGATACCGGCGCTTGCGGCATAGCCACCGTCGCCTTCCTGCGCGACCGAACGATCGACGTGAAACCGATGGGCGACAAACTGGTGAAAGTCGTGCGCATCAACATCGTCGCCGGTTTCAACGGCAAGGGTTGGCAGCGTGTGTCTGCCGCGGTGACGCAATATGCAATCATCGACGCCGAGGGCGAGGCCATCTGATTGTTCGTCTTGTCCACGAGGTGCCACTTCCGAGTGCACCGGTGCGGATGGGCTTGGCCGCAACGAAGTCTGTGACGCATCCGGCTTTATTTGCCGCCGAACCGTGATCCGGGATATGTGATGTCATCCGCCGGTATGCTCCATTGCCGCGACGATTCATCACGGGAGAACGTTATGTCGAACGTCACGCCGAACATTATCTGGGATCATATCCATCTGCGCACGCCGGATCCGGAGGCGACCGCGCAATGGTTTGAGCGGATGCTCGGCGCTCAAGTGACGCGCAGCAATCAGCAGGGCAAGCCGCGCATCGACATCAAGCTCGGCGGCGCCGATATCTTCCTCGCGCCCGTCACGGCCGGCGATGGCGTGAATGCGCCACCGGTCACACCTTATCAGGGCCTCGATCATTTCGGCCTGAAGGTCTCGGGTCTCGATGCGCTTGTCGCCGACCTCAAAGCCAAGGGCGTTGAGTTCACGATGGAACCGAACGTGCCGCGTCCCGGCATAAAGATTTGCTTCGTGCGAGGACCACAGGGCATCTCGATCGAGCTGCTCGACCGCGATCCAAAATATTCCTGACATAAAAGCGTACAACGGCGCCGCAATTCGGCGCTATTTCGCGTGTTGGTTTGGACAATACGGTTCTTTGCCTCTATACGGGGCATGCAGGGTTGTCCGTGCTCTCATGGCCCGCTAAATGCGGCGCGGGGCCCTCGATTCTCCGGAGGTCGTCGATAATGCGTGTACTCGGACTGGGAATTTGCGTCGCTACTGTCTGTGTTGCGCATGCCGCAGCGGCCGATGCCCGGTTCGAACGCAGCCTCAAGATGCTGGCGCCGAATGAGCGGTTGGAGCAGCTCTGCGACTACACCGCGATGACGCACATCCGCAAGGATGCGGGTCACTATAGTCCCGATCGCGCCGTTGCCAGCGCCGGTGGTGACGTCAAGGTGAAGAATAACAGCATCGAAGCCAAGAACGGCGCGTTTCGGAGTCGCGGCAAGTGGTATGCGTTGAGCTACAGTTGCTCGACTTCGCCCGATCATCTGAACGTATTGTCGTTTCACTACACCATCGGCCACGAAATTCCCGAATCGAAGTGGGCGGCTCTGGGCCTCTGGGACTGACGCAGCGGCGCGCGCGTCTGCATAGACTCATGTGCGCGGGATCGCGGTCAGCGTTTTGCCGCGCGCGCGGGCCAATCGATGACGCCGGCCGAGAACAGGCAGGCCCATATAATCACCGGCTGCAAGACAAGCCGTGGACCATGATACCACCAACTCGATGGCAGACCGGGAATATCGATGGCCTCGAAAGCGTGTTTGAAGTTGGCCGGCCATACGCACAGGGCATAAAGCGCCAGCGCCGCGCCCGCCCACCACCGCAGCGGCCGCGATACCAGTGCGATCGCGCCGGCAAGCTCGCAGAGACCGGTCGCGAATATCACCTGCGGAGCGAACGGCACCCAGTCCGGTGTGATCGACAGAAAGCCTTCCGGCGCGGTGAGGTGGGCATAACCGGCTGCCGCAAAAAACAGAGCCAGCAGCCAGCGGATAATCGTACGGGCGGTGGAATAAGTTTTCACGCCGAGCGGCCCGGCCGTGCTTTAGCCTTTGTCCTTGATTGATGTTTCCGGGCGGTCGCTGCCGCTGGCGGTCTCGGTGTGCCAGCGGCCCTTTTCATCCTCGAACTGGATTTCCTCGGTGTGTCCGGGAACGCGCTGCTCGGCGGCGGCACGTTCCGCGGCCTTGAGGGCAGCCGCGTGGCTTGGAAACGCCTCTGAAAAAACGCCATCGACCTTGTAGGCCCAGCCGCCATCGTGCTCGACGATTTCATAAGTGACTTTGGTCATCGGAATACCTTGGTTAGGCTGGGCTGATCTTGTGTGTTCTAAGGAATAACGTATCGAACCGGACGATGGTTGCACAGGGCGCGGAGAGGGGATTTCATCCTCGATGTTCGCGCTGGAACTGGTCGATGTATTCCGTGATCTCGGGCGGCAGCTTGTGAAAGCCGTCCTGGCCGGCTTGCGACAGGATTGGCCGCAGCGTCGAGCCGGCCAGGAAAGCCGGTTCGTGGCCGGGCGGAATGAGGCGGTCGAATACCAGCACCAGCACCACCGCCAGCAGGGCGACCCTGATCCCGCCGAGAAAAGCGCCAGCGGCGCGATCCGGCGCACTGACGCGGGCGCCGGAGATTTCACCGACCGCGGCGCGCAACAGCGCCGACAACACCAAGCCGATCGCAAAAAACACGACGAACAAGGCGAGCGGCATCTGGCTCGCCGTCAATTTGAATCGTTCGGTTGCGAGTGGGGTCAGGTAAGGCATGACCGCGACCGCGACAGGCGCGGCGATCACATAACCCAGGATGGTGGCAAGGCTGCGCAGCAGGCCGGAACGATAGCCGGCGTAGATCGCGACCGCGAGGCAGACATAGACCGCCGCGTCGAATGGATTGATACCAAGTTGATTCATGTGACGGCCCCCCGAGAATCGCGGCCCCGCGCGAGCCTAGCCCGATTTGGCGTCACGGCGCACCCAGGCCGTGTGCACGCAAAGTCATGCAAGGCCGCTACTGACAAGCCGGATGGCGGCCGGGATTGCAGTTCGAGACGCAGGGGGTAGGGTAATCCTCAATCGGATAGAGCCCGGGATCGGCGCGGAGGACGAAGCATGGCATTCACCGTTTCAAGCAACAGTTTCAAGGACGGCGACTATCTCGCGATGACGCACGTCGGTTCGCCGGACCACGGCTTCGGCTGCACCGGCGAAAACAAGTCGCCGCACCTGAAATGGTCGGGCGCGCCGGCCGGGACCAAGAGCTTCGCGGTCACATGCTTCGATCCCGATGCGCCGACCGGGTCGGGCTTCTGGCACTGGCTGGTGGTCAACATTCCGGCCGATGTCACCGAACTCTCGCTCGGCGCCGGCGGCAAGGGCGGTACATTGCCGGAAGGCGCGTTGCAGACGCGCACCGATTATGGCTTTGCCGGTTACGGCGGACCGTGCCCGCCCGAAGGCGACCATCCGCATCGCTATCTCTTTACGGTCCACGCGGTTGGCGAAACACTCCCCGTCAAGGCCGACACGCCGGCGGCGCAGATCGGATTCAATCTACATTTCAAGACGTTGGCCAAAGCTTCGATCATGGGCCTGTTCAAGCGCTGAGGCTTTGCGGCGGTGGCCTGCTTTATTGTGGATGTTGTTCCGGCGTCGTGGAACTTTTGCCGCACCGGCGTATTGTCGCGGTGTATCAGACCCCGGCAACCGCCTGTCCGTGGACATAAAAGCAACTCGCTTGAATCCATCCGCCTGACAACAAGGGCACCAAGGAGAATTCCCCAATGAATTTGCGTGTGAACTTCCGCGCCGGCCTTATTGCGCTCACCGCGCTGCTCGGCGTCAGCTTTTCGTCCGCGGCTTATGCCGATAGCGGCACCATCAGCCTTCGCATCGTGAAGGCTGGCTTTGTCATCGGCGGCTCGGCGGGCAGCGGGGTGCTGCATTTCCATGGCCGCAACTATCCGCTGTCGATCGGTGGCCTGAGCTACGGCTTTACCTTCGGCGCGTCCGAGACCAATTTCCACGGCAGGGTGACCCACATCCGCCGGGCGTCTGACGTCGCCGGTGTCTATGGCCAGGCCGGCGCAGGCGCGGCCGTCGGCCGTGGCGTGCAGGCGGTGGTTCTGACCAACCAGAACGGCGCGGTGCTGACGTTGAGCGGCGGCCAGACTGGCCTGATCGTCAGCGCCGATCTCAGCGGTCTTGCGCTGTCGATGAAGTAAGCTTCGCATTTTGTGCAACGGGCGGATCGGCTGCAAAGCTGGTTCGCCCGTTTTGCATTGAGGCGAGGCTTGAGAACCATCGCCGTCGATCTCATGGAACCCGACGATACGCCAGCCGTTGCTATCGCGGCGGGGAAATACCGCGGGCATGACAGGGGCATCATCTAATGGGTTTTGAAGGCGGAATTCTGGGTCTGGTTATTTTGATCGCCGATATCTGGGCGATCGTACAGATTTTGCGCAGCGGTAAGACCAGCGGCTCGAAGCTGTTCTGGGTGCTGATTATCCTGCTGTTGCCGGTATTGGGATTGTTGATCTGGCTGATCGCTGGACGGCGATAGCGACGCCGGTTTCGACAAGACCGTTTAAGCGCGAGGCGTCTTTAGGGCGCGGATAATGCGCTGCACGCGCGTTTCAAGCGTTTTCAGGTCGGTCTCGGCGCGCAGGGCGCGTCCGCGCCAATAGGCGATTTCGGCGTCGCTCTTCGCCTCGGGTTTATCGGCGCGCAACCGGCGCGGCGCATAAGCGAGGACGGATGCCGTGCCTGCCGAGGCGCGAAGCCTGCCGCCGCTAGGCGATCCTTCGATGGTTTCGATCAGGTCGTTGAAAAATGCCACGGTGCCGATCCTGTTCTGTCGGGTGGTAACGCGGATGGCCAAGTTCCGTTCCTCAGGTCTGGCGCGGGGCCTCGACGGTGCGGCAGCCCCGGATTTCGCTGCGCTTCATCCGGGCTACCTACTATTTCCGGTTCTCGCGGCCGTGCCACAGGCGCAATACAAATACGTCACCGCTCTCCGGCAAAATCGTGTAGCGCACAACGTAGCCGGCATTGCCGAAAGAGATGACGATCTGACGAATGTCGGGATCCTCGGTCGGGCGGCCAAGATCCGGATATTGTTCGACCCGCTCCATCGCTGCAAAAATCGTGCGCAAGGCGCGCCTGGCGGCGTCGGGATTGTTGGCATCAAGAAATTCGCGGACCCGCTCGATGTCGAGCGTTGCTTCCGGCGAAAAATAGATCATCCGATCCGCTGTGGCTTCGGCCGGGGCAACTCATTGTCCGTGCCCCAGCTTTCGACCCAGCTCTTGACGTCGTGCAGCGGGATCGCCGCGCGCGTCTGCCTGAAGGTCTCAAGGCGGCGGCGGTCTTCCGCGATATCGGGGTTTTCGATATCGACGACTGAATCGAGCAGCGCGACGGCTTCGGCCAGCACGGCGGCTTCATCCTGCCCTCGTTCGGCGGCGAGCTCCCGCAGGCGCGCGTCGGTCGCGGGGTCGATGTCGAGCGTGCGGCGGATGAGGTTCATGAGGCGAAAGGTAGGCCGGAAGGGAGTGTTTGTCGAGATGAGGGGGCGATGCCGTAGCCCGCATGAAGCGAAGCGGAATGCGGGGATTGCTTGCGGTGAGGCTGGCCCCGGATTTCGCTGCGCTTCATCCGAGCTACGAAGGACGTGGGCTACGCTTGCTAATCCGTCCGACGGGCTAAGCCAAGCTTGCCAATTGGACTTGGTTGGGGACATAACATTTTCGTCAATTTGTTCGATTGAATATCTGGAGTAATCACATGCAATGCCCGCATTGCACTATCCATTTTGCTGACAATTCCGAGAAGATTAGGCTTTACCGCCGTGGTCAGCAATTAGCCTGGGACTACATCACTTACCAATGCCCAGAGTGCAAAGAGCTTGCGATTTACCTTGAGGATCCCCAAGGCAAGTCGCGGTTGGTTTTCCCCATGGGGGCCAATCGAGGCCCTGTTCCGCCGCAGGTGCCTGCAAACATAGCCGAGGATTACGCCGAAGCGTGTAATGTAATGCCGATAAGTGCCAAGGCCTCTGCGGCGCTCTCTCGGCGATGTATTCAAAACGTGCTTCGTTCGCATGGATACAGAGCACGTGATTTGGCCACAGAGATCGACTTGCTCTTGAACGAAACGGATGCATCGAAAGCTATACCGCAGACACTTCGAATGACTATAGACGGCATACGAAACTTTGGAAATTTTTCGGCTCATCCGATAATTGATGTAACGGGATTGCAAATTATTGATGTCGAGCCACACGAGGCTGAATGGTGTCTTGAAATATTAGAAGAAGCTTTTCAACATTTTTACGTGCGTCCGGCTGAGGCTGCTGCCCGAAAGGCGGCACTAGACGCTAAATTGGCCGCGGCAGGAAAGCCGCCATCAAAATAGCCGTCGCGTAGGACATATTGACCAAAAAAGACGGAGTGTCTTCGGACAATCTGCCCCACAATTGCGATAAGACGTGGATGGCCGGGACAAGCCCGGCCATGACGCGGAGAGGCGGCGCGCCTTACGACAACGCCTTATGGCTCTCCTTTACCAACCCTGCATTCTTCGCCGTATGCGCGGCCTCGGAATCCAGCGCGGTGGTGTGCGGGGCTTTACGGTCTCCTTGGGCCGCCTTGTCGGCATCGACATAAACCTGCTGGCCCATGGCGTTGAACTTGTCCGACATTTTCTTCATGCCCGCCTTCGCCAAGGCTTCGGCGGGCGAGCCCGCTTCGCCATCGAGGCCAAGTGCCGCCCGCTCGTTGGCGCCGAGGTTTGCCGCGTATTCGCGCACGTCGGCCGTGATCTTCATCGAGCAGAATTTCGGCCCGCACATCGAGCAGAAATGCGCGACCTTGTGCGCTTCCTTCGGCAGCGTTTCGTCGTGATATTTCTGCGCGGTCTCGGGATCGAGCCCGAGGTTGAACTGGTCCTGCCAACGGAAGGCGAAGCGGGCGCGTGACAGCGCATCGTCACGCAGTTGCGCCGCCGGGTGGCCCTTGGCCAAGTCAGCGGCATGGGCCGCGATCTTGTAGGTGATGACGCCGGTCTTGACGTCGTCGCGGTCGGGCAGGCCGAGATGCTCCTTCGGCGTCACGTAGCAGAGCATGGCGCAGCCGAACCAGCCGATCATGGCGGCGCCGATGCCGGAGGTGATGTGGTCGTAGCCCGGTGCGATGTCGGTGGTCAGCGGCCCCAGCGTATAGAACGGCGCCTCGCCGCATTCCTTGAGCTGCTTGTCCATGTTGATCTTGATCTTGTGCATCGGCACGTGGCCGGGGCCTTCGATCATGACCTGGCAGCCCTTCTGCCACGCCACTTGAGTCAGTTCGCCGAGCGTTTCGAGTTCGGCGAATTGCGCGCGGTCGTTGGCGTCGGCGATCGAGCCGGGACGCAGGCCGTCGCCGAGCGAGAACGATACGTCATACTTGCGCATGATGTCGCAAATCTCGTCGAAGCGCTCGTAGAGGAACGATTCCTTGTGCCGCGACAGGCACCACTTCGCCATGATCGAGCCGCCGCGCGACACGATGCCGGTGACGCGCGAGGCGGTCAGCGGCACGTAGGCGAGCCGCACGCCGGCGTGAATGGTGAAATAATCGACGCCCTGTTCGCACTGCTCGATCAGCGTGTCCTTGTAGCATTCCCAGTCGAGCTTGACCGGATCGCCGTCGACCTTCT
>JBEPUC010000032.1:0-50228 GCA_041691675.1 Hyphomicrobiales bacterium
GATTTCGTGTTTTTTCACGTTTCCGGGGCAGATTGGCGGTTCAACTGGTACGTTTTTAACCTCGCTGACGTGGCCATCGTTGCCGGGGTCATTGGGCTGCTGTATGAGTCCGTGATTGGGGACCGTGCCGTAAAAGCGCCCTGATCGAGGGCAATAAGCTCACTTGTAGCGTCGATTCCGGGCAAATTCGCCGGATTTCGAGAGTAAGGGCCGTTTCGCATGATCGCTCTGCGACCGACACGTTTGTCTGCCTCGTCCAAATCAGCCTCGAAGCTGGCCATCGCCGCCTTAAGTTTGGCGCTTGCCGCTGTCGTTCTGGCTGCGCCGTCGCCGGCGCGCGCCGCCGAGGATGAAGCTCCCCTCGACAGCCGAATTCTCCGCGGCGTCCTTGAGAGCCTCGGCCTGCGCAAGGACGGCGAGGCCATCAATTATCGGGAACGCGCGCCGCTGGTGATCCCGCCCAATCGCACGCTGCCGCCGCCGGAAAATCCGGATGCGGCGATCGCCAACAATCCGAACTGGCCGAAAGACCCGGACGTCCAGCGGGCGAAGGCGACGAAAGGCGCGGAACTCGCCAACGCCCATGTGTCGGCCCAGAAGCAGATCGAAGATGAGAGTCGCCCCCTGAGCCCGCGCGACCTGACGCCGGGCGCCAAGGCCGGCGCGCGCCGTCACAACGGAACCGATGCTATCGCGGCGAGCACTTTTTCCGATAAGAGTCAAAGAATGTCGCCGTCGGAGCTCGGCTTTACCGGCTCGCTATACAACACGATGTTCGGCCACCACGACGACGACGTCGGCAAATTCACCGGCGAGCCGGCGCGGACGTCGCTGACCGAGCCCCCGCCCGGCTATCAGACACCGTCGCCCGACCAGCCCTATGGACTGACCGCGCGGACCACGGCGCCGAAGGCGACGAACTACCTGATCGAACACGGCACCGACACCACCAAGTAGCGAGGCCGCGCCGAAAGCCGGCAATAAGTAAGCTCCGGCTTTTTGCGCGCCGTCAGCGTCGGTGCAGGTCAGTCGTCAAGTCGTTCGTGAGGTTGCCTTATTTCAAGTCCGGTTGCTAATCCAGCGCAAGCGGGGCGCGTCAACGCAAGCCTGCAAGGTTTCACACGTGACATTCAGACATGACGGCTTTCGACCCGGCACCGCAGTTGCCGCCGGGTCTTTACGTTACTTGACGTTAGCGTGCCTGGCTCTCGCATTACCGCTCGCCACGGCGAGCATGGCCGCCGAACCGACGGACGCCAAGGTCGCCGACTTCACGCTGTCTAACGGCCTCGAACTCGTCGTCATCCCGGACCATCGCGCACCAGTCGTCACCCATATGATCTGGTACAAAGTCGGCGCCGCCGATGAAAACCTGGGCAAGTCGGGGCTGGCGCATTTTCTCGAGCATCTGATGTTCAAGGGCACCGCCAAGCATCCAGCCGGCGAGTTCTCGACCGTCGTTGCGCGGCTCGGCGGTCAGGAAAACGCCTTCACCTCGAACGATTACACCGGCTACTACCAGCGCGTGCCAAGCGACGATCTCAAGACCGTTATGGAATTCGAGGCCGATCGGATGACCGGGCTGGTGCTCACCGATGCGGTTGTTCTTCCGGAACGCGACGTCATTCTGGAAGAACGCAATCAGCGTATCGAAAACAATCCGCGCGCCCGGCTCGGCGAGCAAATGGATGCGGCGCTGTTTCTCAATTCGCCGTATCACAAGCCGGTCATCGGCTGGCGCCATGAAATGGAAGGCCTGACGCGCGACGACGCCATCGGCTTCTATCGGCGTTTCTACGGACCCAATGACGCCGTGGCGGTGATCGCCGGCGACGTGACGCCGGAGGCGGCGCGGGCGCTGGCGGAAGAAACCTACGGCAAGGTCGCGCGCAATCCGAACATCGTGCCGCGTCATCGTCCGACCGAGCCGCCGCAGGTCGCGGTGCGGTCGCTGACGCTGGCCGATCCGCGCGTCGAACAGCCGCTGTTTCAGCGCAACTATATCGTGCCGTCATTCCGTACCGGCAGGCCGGGGCAATCCGAGGCGCTCGAAGTCCTCGGCCATATCCTCGGCACCGGCTCGAACAGCCGGATGTACCGCGCGCTGGTCGTCGACAAGCACGCGGCGGTGTCCGCCGGCGCCTATTACGACGGCACGGCCTATAATATGGCCAAGTTCGGCATCTACGGCTCGCCGGCGCAGGGCGTCACGCTGCCGCAGCTTGAGCAGGAAGCTGACGCGGTCATCGCGCAGGTGGTCGACAAGGGCGTCACGGCGCAAGAACTCGACCGCGCCAAGTCGCGTCTGATCGCCGATGCGATCTACGCCCAGGACAATCAGGCGAGCATGGCGCGCTGGTACGGCCAATCGTTGACGACCGGGGCCACTGTCGATGACGTGCAGCGATGGCCGAGCCGCATCCGCGCCGTCACCGCGCAGCAGGTCCAGGACGCGGCACGCCAATTCCTCGACAAGCATCACGCGGTCACCGGCTATCTGATCAAGGACACGTCGTCGAAAATCGAGAAAGCCGAAAAGGCCGAAGGCGCCGCCAAACCTCCGGTCCCGGCCAAGGCGGAGAAGAAGTCATGATCCGCCATCTTATGCCGCTTGCCGGCCGCTTCGCCGCTGTCTTCGCGCTTGCGCTGCTGACCGCGTGGCCGGCTTCGGCGATGAACATCGAACGCATCGTCAGCCCCAGCGGCATCAAAGCCTGGCTGGTGCGCGAGCAGACGGTGCCGCTGGTGACGCTGAATTACGCCTTCCTCGGCGGCTCGGCACAGGACTCGGCGGCAAAAGCCGGCGCAGCGAACCTTGCTGCCGACCTGCTCGACGAGGGAGCCGGCGATCTCGACGGCAAGACGTATCACGAGCGACTGGAAAACCACGCCATCGAGTTGAGCTTTCAGGTCGGCCGCGATGAGTTCCGCGGCTCGTTGCGCACGCTGAACGAACATCGCGACGAAGCGTTCGACCTGCTTCGCCTCGCTTTGACGGCGCCGCGCTTTGAGGCCGAGGCGGTCGAGCGGGTTCGCCGTCAGGAACTCTCCGGTTTGCGCCGCGAGGCTACCAATCCAAATAACATCGCCAGCCGCACCTGGTGGGCGACGGCGTTTCCCGGTCATCCGTACGGCCGCGAGACCAAGGGCTCACTGGAGACGGTGCCGACGATCACGGCCGACGATCTGCGCGATTACGTGCGCCGCGTGTTCGCGCGCAACGCGCTCACCATCTCCATCGTCGGCGACGTCGATGCCAAAACCGCCGGCGAACTGATCGACCGCGCCTTCGCCAAGCTGCCGGAGAAGAACGACCTCAGGCCGGTCCCGGACGCGACACCAGCGGGGCTCGGTCGGCGCATCGTCACGACGCTCGACGTGCCGCAGGCGGTGGTGACGTTCGGCGGCGACGGCCTTGCCCGTCATGACTCGGATTTCATGGCCGGCTACATCGTCAATCACATCTTCGGCGGCGGCAGCTTCTCGTCGCGGCTGTACAAGGAAGTGCGGGAAAAGCGCGGGCTGGCCTATGGGGTTTCCGACAGTCTGGTGTGGTTCAAGCACGCCGAAGTGGTGATCGGCGGCACCGCGACGCGGGCCGACCGCGTTGCCGATGTGCTGGCGATCATCGAGTCCGAAAGCAAACGCATGGCCAAGGACGGCCCGACAGCCGACGAAATGGCGGCGGCAAAGTCCTACCTCAAGGGCGCTTATGCGCTGTCGCTCGACACCTCGGGCAAGATCGCCGCGCAACTCACGCAAATCCAGCTCGACAATCTCGGCATCGACTATATCGAGCGCCGCTCGGCGATGATCGATGGCGTGTCCATGGACGACGCCAAACGGGTGGCCAAACGTCTCTATGGCGGCGGCATGCTGGTGACTGTCGCCGGGCGCCCCAAAGGACTTGTGTCGAGCGCGAAGTGAACGCTGCCGTCGACGATCGAGGGCCGTTCATGCCTGCCTATGTCATCTCAGAAATGAAAGTGCTGGACGAAGACCTGATCGCCAGCTATCGCGCGCAGGCGAAAATCAGCATCGAGAAATATGACGGCCGCTATATCGTCAGTTCCGGCGCGCTGGAATTGATCGAAGGCAAACGCGAGCGCGATCGCGTGTTCGTTATCATCGAGTTTCCGTCGATGGCCCGGGCGCGCGAATGGTACGCCTCGCCGGAGTATGCCGAGGCGCTGAAGGTGCGTGCCGGTGCGCTTGACCGCACATTGGTGTTCGCGGAAGGCTCCTAGGGCCCCTCGGGCGTTTAAAGCCGGCGTGGAATGACGCATGATGCGAATCATGCACCGTGTCACCGACACCATCGCGCTCGATGACGACGAACTGGAGGAGAGCTTCGTGCGCTCCTCCGGGCCGGGCGGCCAGAACGTCAACAAGGTTTCCTCGGCGGTGCAGTTGCGTTTCGACGCACGGCGTTCCCGGGCGCTGCCGAACGACGTCGCCATTCGGCTGATAAAACTCGCCGGCAGCCGCGCCACCAAAGACGGCGTTATCGTCATTCTGGCGCAATCCTATCGCGACCAGACCCGCAACCGGGCGGACGCGCGCGAACGGCTGTTCGACCTGATCCGGCAGGCGGCGGTGAAACCGACCGTGCGGCGCGCCACCAAGGTGCCGAAATCGGCCAAGAAAAAGCGCCTGGAGGGCAAAAAACACCGCTCCGAGGTCAAGTCGATGCGCGGCGGCAAGCCGGGGATGGATTAGGAGCGTGGATTAGCGGGGATCGCCGCCTAGCTCGCCTCGCATGTGCCCTGATCGCGGGTCTAAACTGCCGCCAACCCGAATCGACGCCTTTTCCCTCTCCCCGCGTGCGGGAGAGGGTGCCGAGCGAGTTTGCGAGCGAGGTGGGTGAGGGGGCGTTTCGATCTGCCCCTCACCCGGCCGCCCTCGCTTCGCTCGGACGACCGACCTCTCCCCGCAGGCGGGGAGAGGTGAAGGAAGAAATTATGCCCGTCCGTCAGCTTTCCGCAGCCACCGTCAATCGCATCGCCGCCGGCGAGGTGGTCGAACGCCCGGCGAGCGTGGTCAAGGAACTGGTCGAGAACGCGCTCGACGCCG
This sequence comes from Hyphomicrobiales bacterium, assembly GCA_041691675.1. Classification (GTDB taxonomy): domain Bacteria; phylum Pseudomonadota; class Alphaproteobacteria; order Rhizobiales; family Xanthobacteraceae; genus Pseudolabrys. Next base: position 5,074 of record JBEPUC010000032.1, read on the forward strand.
GTGCGCGCCGCATCGATGTCCTCACCGACGGCGGTGGCCGTCGCCTGATCCGCGTCACCGACGACGGTGCCGGCATGACCAACGCCGATCTCGATCTGTGCGTCGAGCGTCACGCGACCAGCAAGCTCGACGGCGACGACCTCATGGCCATCGACACGCTCGGCTTTCGCGGTGAGGCGCTGCCGTCGATCGGGGCGGTGGCGCGGCTGATCATCACCACGCGGCATGCCTCGGAGCCGCACGCCTGGACGCTGCAACTGGATGGCGGCGAAAAATCCGAGATCAGGCCGGCGGCACTGCCGCAGGGCACGACCATCGAAGTGCGCGATCTGTTTTACGCGACGCCGGCACGGCTGAAGTTCCTCAAGACCGATCGCAGCGAGGCTGAAGCCGTGCGCGAGGTGGTTCGCCGTCTGGCGATGAGCCGGCCTGACGTTGCATTTACGCTGGCCGGCGAGGAACGCGCGCCCGTGACCTGGGGCGCGGCAGCGGCAGACGATTCATTGGCGCGGCTCGGCGACGTGCTCGGTCCCGATTTTCGCGCCAACGCCATTGCCATTGAAGCGGAACGGGAGTGCGTGCGCATTACCGGTTTTGCCGGATTGCCGACATTGTCGCGCGCCAACACGCTCGGCCAATACATGTTCGTCAATGGCCGCCCGGTGCGCGACAAGCTGCTGATTGGTGCGGTGCGCGGCGCTTACGCGGATTATCTGCCGCGCGACCGCCATCCGCTGCTGGCGCTGTTCGTTGCGCTCGAGCCGCGCGAGGTCGACGTCAATGTGCATCCAGCCAAGACCGAGGTGCGCTTCCGCGACGGCGGGCTGGTTCGCGGACTGATCGTGCGCGCGTTGAAGGAGGCGCTGGCGCGCGAAGGTCAGCGCGCGGCTTCGACCGGCGGCGGCGCGACCATCGCCGCGTTCCGTCCGGTGACGATGGCGCGACGCGGCGCTTACGACTGGCGCAATTCGCCGTCGCGACCGATGCCGTGGTCGCCGGCGCATGGCAACGTGGCACTCGGCTTTGCCGAACCGGAACAAGCCGCGTTTGACGTGGGCGCGCCATCGGCCGATGCGCGGGTCGAAAGTTTTGCGCCGGCAGCGGAACTCGTCGAACTGCCGCTCGGTGCGGCGCGCGCGCAAATTCACGAGACCTATATCGTGTCGCAGACGCGCGACGGGCTGATCGTCATCGATCAACACGCGGCGCACGAACGCATCGTCTATGAGCGCATGAAGGCGGCGGTTGAGAAATCGGGAGTCGCCCGGCAGATATTGCTGATTCCGGAGATCGTCGAGCTCGACGAGGCCGATGCCGCGCGATTGTGTGCACGCGCCGCGGAGTTGTCGCGCTTCGGGCTGGTGCTGGAGGCGTTCGGGCCGGGCGCGGTGGCGGTGCGCGAAACGCCGTCGATGCTGGGCGATATCGACGTGCGCGGTCTGGTGACGGATCTCGCCGAACACATGGCGGAATGGGACGATGAACTGCCGCTCGAGCGACGTTTGTTGCACGTCTCCGCGACGATGGCCTGCCACGGTTCGGTGCGGGCGGGGCGCAGGCTCAAGCCCGAGGAGATGAACGCGCTGCTGCGCGAGATGGAAGACGTGCCGAATTCCGGCCAGTGCAATCACGGCCGCCCGACCTATGTCGAACTCAAGCTGACGGATATCGAGCGGTTGTTCGGACGGAAGTAACTGTCGTTAGACGACCCGCAAAAACACCAGCTCGCTGTCGTCGTATGCGCGGCGCTCTAATTCATCATAACCGTCCGGTGTGACGAATTTGGCGCTCGTTGCTTCCTCGACTACGACGAGTGCGTCCTTCACCAGCCAGCCGCCGTCGCGCGCCGCGCCCAGCGCTTTATCGGCCAGTCCCTTGCCATAGGGCGGATCGAGAAACGCCAGCGTGAAAGGCTCCAGCGGATGCGCTGGACCCAACTTCGTGGCGTCGCGCCGGAAGATGCGGCTGGTGCCGCCGAGGCCCAGGGCCTCGGTGTTGTTGCGCAGCAATGCGCGTGCTTCGACGCCATCATCGACGAATAGAACGTAAGCCGCGCCGCGTGACAAGGCTTCGATGCCGAGCGCGCCGGTACCGGCGAAGAGATCTAGCACGCGGGCGTCGGCGACCGGATCGCCATAGCCATGGGCGAGAATGTTGAACAAGGATTCCCGCAAGCGATCGGCAGTCGGTCGAAGACCGTCGCCCTTCGGGCCAGCGATGGGCCGCGAGCGCAAACGTCCGCCGACGACGCGCATCAGATGTTGCCTCGTACACCAACATATGCCGCTCGTCCCCGCGAAGGCCGGGATCCAGAAGCCAAAGATTCGACCTGACTTTTTTGCTGACTGGCTTCCCGTTTTCGCGGGAATGAGCGGCGAAAGAGGAGGCTCATTCTTTCGCTCGTGGGTACTTAGGTCGCGGGCCGCCGGTGCGGTCGCGGCGCTTCGGCTTTTTCTTGACGTTGCGCGCACCGCCGATCTTTTCGTTGGTGTCACGTTGACGCGCATCGGCGCGCGCGCCGGAATCGAGCGCTGGCCTTGGCTCGCGGCGCGGTTCTTCGCGCATGCGCTTGGCGTTCGGCTTTCGTGCCGTCATGCGTTCGCTTGCGCTGGCCAGAGGCGCGGTAAAATCGGCGCCCGATTCAGCGACGATCTTCTCGCCGAGTTCGGCGCGCAGCGCCGCCGTCTCGATTTCCTTGGCCATGCCTTCATCCAGGTCGCCGAGCATGAACGGTCCGAACGCGACGCGGATCAGCCGGTTGACGCGCAGGCCGATCGACTCCAGCACCTTTTTGATTTCGCGGTTCTTGCCCTCGCGGATCGCGAACATCAGCCAGGCATTGGCGCCTTGTGCCCGCTCCAGCGTCGCCTCGATCGGCCCATAATGCACGCCTTCGACGGTGACGCCGTTGCGCAGCGTATCGAGCGTGGCCTGATCGACCCGGCCATTTGCGCGCACGCGGTAGCGGCGCAGCCACGCCGTTGCCGGCAATTCCAGCACGCGCGCCAGTCCGCCATCGTTGGTCAGGAGCAACAGGCCCTCGGTGTTGATGTCGAGCCGGCCGACGCTGATGACGCGCGGCAGGTTCTTCGGCAGCGACCGGAAGATGGTCGGCCGGCCTTCCGGGTCGGAATGGGTCGTCACGAGCCCGCGCGGCTTGTGATAGAGGAACAGCCGCGTGCGTTCGCGGGACGGCATCGGCGTACCGTCGATGACGATGCGGTCGGACGCGGTGACGTTGAGCGCGGGTGAGGAAATCACGGCGCCGTTGACGGTGACGCGCCCTTGCGCGATCCAGGTCTCGGCCTCGCGCCGCGAGGCAAGGCCGGCGCGGGCCATGACCTTGGCGATGCGTTCGCCGGAAATCTCTTTTTGGGTCTTGTCGGGCATGTTGGCTGCCTGATAGCAGACCTGATGCCGCCTGTCCCGTCCGCACCCAGCTTCATGCAACTTGCGCTCGAACAAGCCCGCTTGGCCGAAGCGCGCGGCGAGGTGCCGATCGGCTGTGTGATCGTATGCGATGGCGCTGTCGTGGCGACGGGCGGAAATCGCACTCTGGCCGACAAAGACCCGACCGGCCACGCCGAGATGGTCGCCATCCGTGCGGCGGCGGCGACGCTCGGCTCGGAGCGGCTGACCGACTGCGATCTCTACGTCACGCTGGAGCCGTGCGCGATGTGCGCGGCGGCGATCTCGTTTGCCCGGGTGCGTCGGCTCTATTTCGGCGCGTCCGACGCCAAAGGCGGTGCGGTGGAAAACGGCGTGCGGTTTTTTGCAAGCCCGACCTGCCATCACCGGCCGGAGGTCTATGGCGGCATTGCCGAGAGCGAGAGCGCGGCGCTGTTGAAAACGTTTTTCGCCGCGCGCCGTCCGACCTTGGGAAATAGCTAAACCGTCTTGTCCTAAACTGTCTTGTCGACGAGCTTGCCCATGCCATCCGGCGGCGGTGCCTGGCGGTGGCGCGGGTTGTCACGGTCGTCTTCTTCGTCTTCGGGCGTCGGCGGCTCGATGTAGGCGCGCGACAATGCGGCTTTCGGCATCAGACTCTGGATGCCGGTGCGTCCCGCAAAAATGGAGCCGACCCGTCTCATGGCTGCACGTTACGGCGTCAATTCTCAAATTATCGCAACGGAACTCCATGGAATGCGCGACGAAGCATTTACGCGCGCTTCACCATAAGGCTCAGGGCTTGTCCGCCGTCATTTTGGACTAGGCGTTTTTGGCGAATTCCCATGCCTTGTCGGCGAGAGGACGAATCATGGCGGCTTTGGCCGGTGCGAAGTCGGACGTCGCCGTGCCGTCGCGGACGCGGCCGATGATACCCTGAAGGATGGCGGCGATACGGAAGAAATTATACGCCAGATAGGCCGGCAGATGCGGCCGCGGATCGAGTCCGGTGCGCGCAACATAGCTGTCCACATAATCGGCCATCGGCGGAATTCCGAGCGCCGCGAGGTCGTGACCGGCGAGCGTCGCAGTGCCGGCGGCGCTCTCTGTCATTGGCATGTGCCACGCCATCAGATGATAGGTGAAGTCGGCGAGCGGATCGCCGAGCGTGGACAGCTCCCAATCAAGTACTGCGAGAATGTCGGTGGAGTTTTTTGCGACGATCAGGTTGTCGATGCGAAAGTCGCCATGGACCAATCGCGGCGGCCCGGACGGTGGAATATTTTGCGGCAACCAATTAATCAACCGCTCCATGGTCTCGATCTTTTCCGTCTCGGAGGCGCGATATTGCTTCGACCAGCGATCGACCTGACGCGCGACATAATTTTCGCCACGACCGAAATCGGCGAGTCCGATTTGTGCCGGATCGAAAGCATGCAGGCGCGCGATGGTGTCGTTCATCGCGTCGTAGACGGCGGCGCGCTCTTGCGGGCTGGTGTCCGGCATTTGCGGTTCCCAGAAGACGCGGCCATCGGCAAAGCTCATGACATAGAACGCCGTACCGGCGATGCTCTCGTCGGCGCAGAAGCACAGCGGCTCGGCGACGGGGAAACCCTGCGCATGGAGCGCGCCGATGACGCGATATTCCCGATCGACGGCGTGCGCCGACGGCAGCAACTTGCCCGGCGGCTTGCGACGCAACACGTATGACCGCGCCGGCGTTTGCAAAAGATAAGTCGGGTTCGACTGGCCGCCCTTGAATTGCTGCGCTGTGAGCGGACCGGCAAAGCCCTCGATATGCGCGGTCAGATAATCTTCAAGCCGCGTCACATCGAGCCGCAGAGCGGGAGCGGCTTCCTTGGTGCCTGAAAAAGCCTGCTGGCGGTCGATGCCGGTCATGGCGGTGGATTCACCGCTTCCCGTCGAACTCAATCGGCGCGTCGGCATAGATCTTGTAGCTTTGCGACTTCGGCTTGTCCTTGTCGTCGGCGTTGACATACTGGATCGAGCTTTTGCCGGTAAGTTCGCGCGGCAGGATCATCACGCGGACAAAACGGCTCGGTTTGTCGGTAGCCGCTTGCGCGAACACCGCGTCCGGTCCGCTTTCGTACCAGGCGCCGCCGACGCCATACGACGTCGAGCGGCCGTGGGTGTCGATACGAATGCCGCCGTCGATCATGCAGCGGATACCCGGGCCTTGATGGCTGTGCTTGAACGCGCAGCCGCCCGGCGGAAAAGCGACGCTGTCGCCGCGCATGAGCAGATCGCCCTTCGGCAGGGTTTCCAGATAGGCCGAGAGTTTTTCGTGGGTAATCATGCCTGGCGCACAGGCGACCGTGGAGCCCTGATCGCCGCGCGTCAATTCCCAGCGCCAGCAGGTGACGCCTTCAACGCCGGGCTTGATCTTTGTCGCATCCGAGCCCTGCCAGGCTTCGCCTTCCTTGAATTCTTTGCCGGCGATCGTTGCCGAGCCATGCACGACGAAAACGAAACGTGGCAAGGCCGCCAGTCGGAATTCAACGTTCTCGGCGCTGGACAACACATCTTCGTAAAGCCGAAGCACGGGATGCATGAAAGGCGTTTCCTCAATCGGCGGCAGCGCCGCGATGGCGACGCCAGGGTTTTCCTCGGACAGGAAAGGGCCGGAGTCAATCGTCATCCGGAAAAGGCCGCTCAGATTGGCCCGGCGACAAAACCAAGCGGACAATAAACAAAGCCCGGCGCATGCGCCGGGCTTTGCTTCATTTATCGATCGGTGGCTTTAGTTGCCGGCCAGGTCCGCGGGGTTGCTCTGGCGAAGCAGGCTTCCCCGAATGAAAACGTCCGGATCGGTGCCGACCATCTTGCCGTCAAACACACTCGCGCTGGCCGGTGCAGACGCATACGAGCCGGCGGCTGCGGTGTTGCGGGACGGTTGATGACCCGGCTTGGCAGCCAGCGCCGGCGAGGCGGCAATGACGGCGAAGGCGGTGGCCACGATGATCTTCCTCATGGTCGTATCTCCTGGGTATGAGCGGCATGTATCAGCCGCACCTGTGAGCTAGGAGACGAAATGCGCCTTTTTTCAAATCACGCAGCGGAACATTTGAGCCATGCTGTTTGGCATTTATGCGTTGGTTACGGAAAAAAACGAGAACTCATAATCGTTTAGAAAAATTCTTACCACAAACAACGAATTACAAATCCGGAGATGACGAAGTTGTGATTTCGAGAAACCAGCGATGTGCCTTCTTGCGAATTAATTACGCGACCGTTCACGCGCGATGGCCTGCCAGCCGATGTCGCGGCGACAGAATCCTTCCGGCCATTTTATTTTATCGACGGCGGAATAAGCGCGCGTTTGCGCCTCCGCCACGGTTTTGCCTTGCGCGGTGATGTTGAGGACGCGGCCGCCGTTGCTGACGATATGGCCGTTCTCCGCTTTGGTGCCGGCGTGAAAAATCTCAACGCCCTCGAGTTGAGCGGCGTCTTCGAGGCCGTCGATAACCGAGCCTTTATCATAAGGGCCTGGATAGCCCTTCGCCGCCATGACCACAGTCAAGGCCGCATCGGGATACCAACGCAGATCGAAGTTCTTCAATTGCCCGTCACGCGCGGCCATCAAAGCAGGCACCAGGTCGGACATCAGTCGCAGCATCAGCACCTGCGTTTCCGGATCGCCGAAGCGGACATTGTATTCGATCAGTTGCGGACCATCCCTGGTGATCATCAGACCGGCAAAGAGGATGCCCTTGAACGGCGCGCCGGCTTTTTTCAGCGCAGCGACAGTCGGAAAAATGATTTCGTCCATGACGCGCTGATTCATCTCCGGCGTCATGATCGGCGCCGGGGTGTAAGCGCCCATGCCGCCGGTGTTGGGGCCGGTGTCGCGGTCGCCGGCGCGCTTGTGGTCCTGCGCCGACGCCAATGGGATTGCCGTTTCGCCATCGCACAGCGCGAAGAACGACGCTTCCTCGCCGACGAGACAATCTTCGATCACGATTTCCCAGGCCGGTATGCCAAGACCGCCGTCGAACATCATGTCGATGGCGGCTTCGGCTTCCTCCACCGTGCCGGCAACGACAACGCCTTTGCCGGCCGCGAGACCGTCGGCCTTGACAACGATCGGCGCGCCGCGCCGGCGCACATAGTCCTTCGCCTTTGCCGCGCCCTTGAAGCGCTCGTAAGCCGCGGTCGGAATATTGTTGGCCTTGCATAGATCCTTGGTGAAGCCCTTGGAGCCTTCCAGCCGCGCCGCCCATTTCGTCGGGCCGAAAGCCTTGATGCCGGCGGCTTCGAGATCGTCGACGATACCGGCGACCAGTGGCACTTCCGGCCCGACCACGACGAGGTCGATTGTGTTGGCGCGGCAGAATGCGATCACAGCCGCGTGGTCGGCGATGTCGAGCGAGACGCATTCGGCCTCACGGGCGATGCCGGCATTGCCGGGCGCACAATAGAGCTTGTCGGTCAGGGGGCTTGCCGCGATTTTCCAGGCCAGCGCGTGTTCGCGTCCGCCGGAACCGAGAATGAGGATTTTGCTCATGAGGCGCGCGCCTTTGTTGACAGTATGCAACTCTGCAGATTGTGTGTACGCATGGCATACAATCCCCCGCAAGAGATTAGGAACTGATGGCCGAAGCAGCCCTCAATAACGTTGTGGAATGGACCGTTTCCGAGCTGTCCTCGGCGCTCAAGCGGACGGTCGAGGACGCCTATGGCTTCGTGCGGGTGCGCGGCGAGATTTCCGGCTTTCGCGGCGCCTCGCCCTCGGGCCACTGCTATTTCCGGCTCAAGGACGACCGGGCGGTGCTGGAAGGCGTGATCTGGAAGGGCACTTTCGCCCGCATGCGGGTGAAGCCCGAGGAGGGCCTCGACGTCATCGTGTCGGGCAAACTGACGACCTTCTCGGGCTCGTCGAAATACCAGATCGTCATTGACAGCCTGGAGCCTGCCGGCGTCGGCGCGCTGATGAAGCTTTTGGAGGAGCGCAAGAAGAAGCTTGCCGCCGAGGGCCTGTTCGACGAAGCGCGCAAGCAGTTGCTGCCGTTCCTGCCCGAGGTGATCGGCGTGGTCACTTCGCCGACCGGCGCCGTGATCCGCGACATTCTGCACCGGCTGGCCGACCGCTTTCCGCGCCGCGTGCTGGTGTGGCCGGTGCGCGTGCAGGGCGAAGCGTCGGCCGGCGAAGTCGCCAACGCAATCGAAGGCTTCAACGCGCTGCCCGAGGACGGCGCTTTGCCGCGGCCCGATCTGATCATCGTCGCGCGCGGCGGCGGTTCGCTCGAGGACCTGTGGTCGTTCAACGAGGAAATCGTGGTGCGGGCGGCGGCGGCCAGCATGATTCCTCTGATCTCCGCGGTCGGCCATGAGACCGACATCACGTTGATCGACTTCGCATCGGACCGGCGCGCGCCAACCCCGACGGCGGCGGCCGAAATGGCGGTGCCGGTGCGCTCGGAGTTGCTGGCGAATTTGAACGGGCTCGGGCAGCGCAAATTCGCCTGCTGGCAGCGCGGCATGGAACGGCTCAAGCGCGAACTGACGATGCTGTCGCGCGGACTGCCGAAGGACGTTCTCGCCGAGCCGCGTCAATTGCTCGATGGCTTGGCGGAGCGATTGCCGCGCGCGCTGCGCGCCAATGCGCAGGTCCATCATACGCAATATTCGCGCGTCGCCACGCGGCTCGCGCCGCAACTGCTGTCGAACACGGTCGAGCGCAGGCGCGAGCGCTACAACAGCCTGAACCAGCGGCTTAAGGCGAGCCTTGTCGCCAACGCCCAGGCGCATGCCGCGCGGCTGTCGCGCTATCGCGAGCGGGTCGCAGCGTTCGGAGAACGCTCACAGCGTGCCACGCTGGCGCTGCTCAGACAGCATCAGGCCCGGGTCGAGCGCGCCGACCGTCTGCTGACGGCGTTCTCCTATCGCGAGGTGCTCAAGCGCGGCTTTGCGCTGGTGCGCGACGGCGACGGTCATCCGCTGCGCGCGGCGGCGAATGTATCGGCGGGGCTGGCGCTGGAAATCGAATTCGCCGACGGCCGGGTGGCGGCCACCGCCGATGGCGGCGTCGGCGCCGTGGTCGTGAGCCAGACCGTCGTCACCGAGACGACGGTGATCGAAACCGCCAAGGTTTCTCCACCTGCGAAACCCAAGCCGCGCGCCAAAGGCGGCGGCGAAGGTGAGGGCGGGCAGGGCAGCTTGTTCGGGTAAGCTGCGGGAACCGCCGCGAGAGGGTTTCCCGGACGCGGCCGAACGACTACATTGGAACAAACCCGCGCCAGACTGCCAACTCCAGACTGACTATGGAGGCCGCTTTTGCTCAATCGTTTCGATCACTCCTTGCCGCCCAACGGCGAGGCGGAAATCAAATATCTCGATGGCGATTTCCGCGTGGTGCGGCCCGGCAGCTTCGTGTGTTGCGCGGTTACCGGCGCGCCGATTGCGATTGAGGAGTTGAAGTACTGGAGCGTCGAGCGGCAGGAAGCCTACGCCTCGCCGGAAGCCGTGTTGCAGCGGCATCAGGAACTTCACAAACGGTAACGGTAATTCAGGCACCCGCTCGTATCCGCGAAGGCGGGGACCCAGAGCCGTCTGGTATAAGATCAAAAGCTGGATTCCCGCTTCCGCGGGAATGAACGGATTAGGTCAACGCCGCAGAATCGCCAGCACCATCGTGCGCAGTGTATCGATCTCGTCGACCTCAAGCGTTACCGGCAGCACACGCGCTTTGACGGCGAGCGCGCTCAACGCGGCATCGCCCGTCATGCGCGCGTGATCTTTTTCGGTGGTCAGTAACGTCAGCGCCTCTTGGTCCGCCGCCATGACCAGTTCGGCTGCATCTTCGGCATTGTAGCGGTAATGGTCGGGAAACGTGCGACGCTCGGCAATCGCAATGCCGGCCTGCTCGACGGTTGCGAAAAACTTGTCGGGATTGCCGATGCCGGCAAAGGCCAGCACTTTACGTTCGCGGAGCGCGGTCACTGCGGTCGCTTCCGGCGTCAGGCGACCATGAAAGACCGGCAACGCGCCCGCCGGAACGGCCACATCACGTGCAGCGTCGCCAATAACAAGAAGCGCGTCGCAACGCTTGAGTTGCGCGTCGAGCGGCGCGCGCAGCGGACCCGCCGGAAACACGCAGGCATTGCCGATCCCGCGCCGGCCATCGATGACCGCGATGGTGAAATCCTTGGCAAGCGAAGCGTTCTGCAAGCCGTCATCCATAATGACGACACTTGCGCCCTTGGCTTTGGCGAAGGCCGCGCCGGTGACACGGTTGCGCGCGACAATCGTCGGCGCCGCCCGCGCCAGCAGCAAGGCTTCATCGCCGACCGCGTGGGCGCTGTCTGTTTCCAGATCGACCAGCTGCGGTCCCTTGCTGTCGCCGCCGTAGCCGCGCGACAGACAAAACGGCCGTTCGCCGGCAGCGCGCAATAGCGTCGCCAGCATGATCGCGGTCGGGGTCTTGCCGGCGCCGCCGAGCGTGAAATTGCCGACGCAAATGACCGGCAGACCGGTGCGCGCGCCGGCATTCGCCATGCGCTTGCGCGCCACCGCGCCATACACCTTGCCGATCGGCGAAAGCGCATTGGAGATGAGGCCCGGCGACCGCCACCAGAAGGCCGGGTCGCGCATCGCTGTGTTAAATGCGCGGCCTTTAGGCATGGCCGCCGCGCTCGCGCAGCAATAAATGCATCAGATAAGGATCGAGCGATTGCAGCGTGCGGTCCAGCGCGCCGCCGAGCGCATTGACGGTCTTGCGTGCGGCGAGCGCGGTGCGCGAGCGTGCTTCCGGGTCATTGAGCATGGCAGCGAACGCTGCGGTCAGACGGTCGGCATCGGACACCGTCTCGGCGCCGCGCGCCGCATCGAGCGCTTCGTAAATCTCGGCGAAATTGCCGACATGGGGACCGTGCAGAATGGCGGCGCCGAGCTGGGCGGCCTCGATCGGGTTCTGGCCGCCCTGGCCAACCAGCGAACGGCCGATGAATACGATCGGCGTCAGGCGGAAAATGAGACCGAGTTCGCCCAGCGTGTCGGCCACATAGATTTTGACGTTGCGGCCTAATCTGTCGCCGCGCGAGCGCAAGGCCGCGGTGTGCCCCGCATTACGGGCGAGTTCGAGCACGTCCGGGCCGCGGTCGGGATGGCGCGGCGCGATCATCGTCAGCAGACCGGGGAAATTCGCCGCGAGCCGGCCATGAGCCTCGATCATGATCTCTTCCTCGCCGGCATGGGTCGAGGTTGCCGCGATCACCGGACGACCGCCGATGGCGTCGGCGAGCTGGCGCAGCTTGGCCGGATCGGCCGGCGGCGGCGGCACGTCAAGCTTGAGGTTGCCGCTGGTGATGACGCGCGGCGCACCGAGATCGGTGAGGCGCTGTGCGTCGGCGGGCGTGCGCGCCAGGCACAGATCGAAACGTCCGAGCAGGATGAGGATCGTCTTCGGCAGATAGCGCCAGCGCCGGTATGAGTTCTCCGACAGTCTTCCGTTGACCAGGATCATCGGCACACCGCGCCGCGACGTTTCGATCATCATGTTCGGCCAGAGGTCGGATTCGATGAACAGCGCGAGATCGGGCTGCCAGCGGTCGAGAAAGCGGCGCATGAAGCGCGGCGCATCGAGCGGGATGAACTGGTGGATGGCGCCGTCCGGCAGCCGCGCGCCGGCGAATTCGCTTGAGGTCACGGTGCCGGTCGTGACCAGAACGTTGAGGCCGCGTTCGACGATACGCTCGATCAGCGGCAGCGCGCTCGCCAGTTCCCCGACGCTGGCGCCATGCAACCAGACCAGCGCGCCCGCCGGACGGAGTTCGTCGCTGCTGCCGCGCCGCTCCGATAGCCGTACCGGATCCTCCTTGCCGCGCTTGAGCCGCCGCGACAGCAGCAGCGGCGCGAACGGCCCCGCCGCCGCCGACAGCAGGCGGTAGGCGCGCAGCACGCCGGTGAGCTTGCCGGTCACGGCGGTGGGCTCCCGGTGCCATCGGCGATCTCATAGGCGCGCGCCGTCACCCGGTTCAGTTCCGCCTCGACGGTTTGGCGCGCAGTTTCGAGGGCCGCGTTGTCGGCGTCCCGCGGAACGTAGATCGCCTCGCTCGCCACCAGCGCGATATGACCGAAAGGCAAATTGATCGCGGTGCGATCCCAGTTCTTGAGATCGATTCTACGACTGCTGGCGATGGCGATGGCATAGACCGGCTTGCCGGATAGTTGCGCCAGCTTGACGATGCCCATGCCGGCGACGCGCGAGATCTTTGGCACATCGGCGGTGAGCGCCATGTTGTAGCCATCCTCCAGCGCATCGAGCATCTGCGTGAAAGCGACGGCCCCGCCCTTGCGGTGGAATTCGCCGTTGTGCGCGCCGGAGCCGCGCACCGTGCCGATGCCGAGCTTCTCGGCAGCGCGCGCATTGAGTTCGCCATCGCGGTGGCGCGAGATCAGCACCTTGGCGCGATGGTCGTATTCCTTGCGTTTGATGAAAGGCGCGAGAAAATGCTGGCCGTGCCACATCGCGATGATCGCCGGCATCTTCACGGTCTGGTAGATCGTCGTCGGTTCGAGCGTGCGGCGGCTCGAGTACCACACCGCGCGCAGATACCACGCGGCGATCGTGCCTGCGGCCGATAGAAACGTCGGTGATGCGACGATCCGCTTGAAGAGTGGCATCCGCCCCCGCTTATGCAGTGCTTCGTTCCGGATCGCCTGAGACACAAAGACCGCCATTTTGGACTGCCATTTAGTGAAGCGTCTCTCTTGTCCGGAGTGTTCCAGTTCCGGCCTGTCAGCCGCCGTTTAGTCCGGGATTGTCGGGATCGAGCAGGCGATGCAGATGGACGATGAAGTAGCGCATGTGCGCGTTATCGACAGTCTGCTGGGCCTTGGCCTTCCACGCCACATAGGCAGCGGCGTAATTGGGATAGACGCCGACCATCTCCACTTTGTCGAGATCCTTGAATTCGATGCCGTTGAGATTAGTCAATTCGCCGCCGATCAGGAGATGCAGGAGTTGTTTGGCAGGCTGGTCGGACATTATTCGTTCCTTCGTGGAAGCCCCGGCGGCGAGACTCGGACGAGGTCAAGTTCGCGCAGGTTCCGATCGTTTGGGTTCAGGCAAACTCGGGCAGGCGGTCGCGCATCAGGCCAATGAGCGTACCATGGCGGGCGCCTCCCGCGGCAATCAGTCCGCCATGTGACGTATGCGCTTGATTGTAGCGCAAAGGCCGCCCGGAAAGGTCGGTCATCGCACCGCCGGCTTCGTGGACCAAAAGGTCGGCTGCCGCAAGGTCCCAATCGTGGCTGCCCGGCGTGGCGAAAGCAATGTCGAGTTCTCCATGGGCGACCCGGGTGAGGCGTAATGCGAGCGAATGGACCTTGGGCTGCGGCAGGGTTTCTGGTGCGAGTTTCTCCAGCCGCTCAAGGTACCGCTTGGGGCCGGCAACCCTGGCATCGGCAAGGCTGTCGCCGGCTTTGGCCCTGACCGGCACGCCGTTGAGCGTGGTGCCGCCGCCAGCGGTCGCCAGAAACATTTCATCGGTCACCGGCGCGAAAAGCGCGGCCAATATCGGACGCCCGGCCTCGACCAGCGCCACCGAAATCGTCCAGTCCGGAAACCCGGCGATATAGGCGCGGGTGCCATCGATCGGATCGACGATCCAGGCGTGCGCCATGGTCCGCAGGGCGAGGTCGTCCTCGGTTTCCTCGGACAGCCAGCCGGCCTCGGGCGCCAGCGTACCGAGCCGCGCACGCAGGAAATTGTTGACGGCGATGTCGCCTTCGCTCACCGGCGAATGATCGTGACCCTTGGTCCAGCGTTTGAACTCGCCGCGCGAGGTTTCCAAAGCCAGTTCGCCGGCCTCGCGCATGATGGCTTCGAGGCCCTCGCGAAGCTTTGAAGACTTATTGTCCGGCAACGGTCAGACCCTCCAGCCGCACGGTCGAGGCGTTGACGCCGTATTTGAATTCAAGATCGTTGGCCGGCGTCATGGTGCGGAAGATATCGAGCAGATGACCGGCGATGGTGACCTCGCTCACCGCATAAGTGCACTTGCCGTTTTCGATCCAGAAGCCCGATGCGCCGCGGCTGTAATCGCCGGTGACCATGCTGGCGCCCGAACCGATCAGATCGGTGACGTAAAAGCCGTCATTGATGTCGGCGATCAGGTCCTCCGGCGAAACCGCGCCCGCTTCGAGATGCAGGTTGGATGCGCCGGGCGAGGGCGACGACGACACGCCGCGTTGCGCGTGGCCGGTCGTGACGAGACCCAGCTCGCGCGCCGTCGAGCAGTCGAGGATCCACGACATCAGGACACCGTCATCGACCAGCGCCAGCTTTTTGCCGGCGACGCCTTCGCCGTCGAACGGATGCGAGCGCAGGCCGCGTTTGCGCAGCGGATCGTCGATGATGCGAATGCCGTTGGCGAATAGCTTCACGCCCATCTTGTCTTTGAGAAAACTGGTCTTGCGCGCGATCGAAGCGCCGTTGACGGCGCTGGCGACATGTCCGACCAGCGAATTGGCGACGCGCGGATCGAATACCACGGGCACCTTGCGGGTCGTGACCTTGCGCGGGTTGAGCCGCGCGATGGCTCGCTCGCCCGCGGTACGGCCGATCTTCTCCGGGCTTTCGAGATCGGCGCGATGCAGCGCCGAGGAATAATCGTAGTCACGCTCCATGCCGGTGCCTTCGCCGGCAATCGCGGTCATCGATACGCCGTGCCGCGAGCCAAGGTAGGCGCCGCGGAATCCGTGCGAAGTGACCAACACCATGCCGCCGATACCGGCGGACGCCGACGCACCGCCGGACTTGGCGACGCCTTTGACCGTGAGGCCAGCCTGTTCGGCGGCCTGCGCCATTTTTTCCAGTTCCGCGACAGTTGGAAGATCGCGGTCGATCAGATCGAGATCGGGAAAGGAATGCGCCAACTGCGCCTCGTCGGCGAGACCGGCATATTTGTCTTCCGGCGCCGCGCGCGCCATCGCCACCGCGCGCTCGGCCAAGGCTTTGGCGCCGTCGCCCGACATGTCGTTGGTCGAGACCACCGCCTGACGGCGGCCGACCAGCACGCGCAGGCCCAGGTCGTCGCCCTCCGAACTCTCGCTTTCCTCGACCTGACCGTCGCGGACCTCGATCGACTGCGAAAGCCCGCGCACCGCGACCGCATCGGCGGCATCGGCGCCGGCGGCGCGCGCCGCTTTGACCAGCCGCTCGGCGCGGTCGGTGAGGGCGGATTGGTCGAACAGGGAGGCTGCGGGAGCGAGCATGATTGAACTTTCATATACATGATTTGTCATTCAGGGGCGCGGGGCTTTTTCCCGCGAACCCCGAAAACAGACACGAATGCCTGTATCTGGATTCCTGGTCCGGCTCTTCGCGCCGTCCCGGAATGACGGGATACGCGTTCAAATGGCGGTTTGGCGCGGCTGGCGCAACCGACGCTACCGACATTTTGCCGGGCCGCATCAACACCTCGTCAAGCATCCCTGGCAACGCCGCGTCAATCATGCCTCGCGGAACGCATTTTGCTAACACCGATTAACCGCAAACATTAAGTGGATTTCGAGCGCCGTGCGTCATGCTCCTCCGTAACGACCGGGCACAAGCTTGGCGTGGGAGAGTTTGAGGCGTCAAATGCGTAGTGGCGGATGTCCCGCCGGGTCGAGCCGTTTACCGCGGCTCGACCCGTACGCCCTTCCTGTGAGTTTCGCGGCGAGCGATGCCGCGGCTGACGGACGGGTGCGGCATATAGAATTGTTCCGGGAGCGCATGGTGGTGCGGCGGTCGATCGCCGGCATGCGCATGGCCCTTAACATGCCGCTGTCGGCCTTCGCCGGCGTCGGCATCCGGCCGCTCCTGGGCGAGACCGGTGGCGAGGCAACAGTCGTGGTCGTGCTCGAACACAAAGATCCCGGGCTGTCGCTGCCGCTGTTCGTTTCGGCCGATGTCGATGAGGCGATGGCCGAATGGCGAAGCTGGGCCAGCGTGCTCGGTCTGCCGCAACTTATCCCCAATGACGAAGGCGGCTGGCGCGAGCCGTTCGCGCGCATCGGCGGTGTTCGCGTCGCGCGGGTCAAGCCGAGGCGACGACGACATGGCGTCCTGAAAACGCGGCGCTCGATGCAATCGTTGCGGCGCAAAGCGGGCAAGCTCACCGCCGACGCGGTCGTCTATCGCGGCGAGCGCGAGATCGTGGCGCGGACCTAAAGCGTTTTCGAGCGAAGTGGATACCGGTTCGCGTGAAGAAAACGCGTCAAGACAAAAAGCTAGAACCCCGGCTTTGATTCCATCAAAGCTGGAAAGGCGCTAGACCGCCACCTTGGCGAGAAAGTCCTCGACTTCGAGGCGCAGATTCGCGACCGCGGATTCCACCGTCTGCGAGGCGTCGCGCACGATCTCCGCCGATTCCCGTGTTTCGGTGGCAGCGCCCACCACCTCATTCAGCACTTCGACGACCTGACTGGAGCCTTGCGCGGCGCCGGCGACATTGTGTGAAATCTCACCCGTTGCCGAACTCTGCTGCTCGACCGCGGTGGCGACGGCGGTGGTGTATTGATTGATATCATGCATGCGCGCCGCGATCTTGCGGATGGCTTCGACCGCGCCGCCGGTCGATTGCTGCACGGCGAGAATATGGCTGGCGATTTCCTCGGTCGCCTTGGCGGTCTGCACCGCGAGCGATTTGACTTCGGCTGCCACCACCGCGAAGCCGCGGCCGGCTTCGCCCGCGCGCGCCGCTTCAATGGTCGCGTTGAGCGCCAGCAAATTGGTCTGCCCCGCGATATTGCGGATCAGCTTGACGACATCGCCGATCTTCTGCGCGCCGGAGGCCAATCCGGCGATCTCGCCGTCCGTCGAGCGCGCTTCATCGGTGGCCAGCCGCACGATCTCGCTGGTATGAGTCAACTGACGGCTGATCTCGGATATCGATTGCGATAACTGTTCGGCCGCTACCGCGGCGGTGCCGACATTGTCGCTGGCCTCATGAAACGCCTGCACCGCGCCATCGGCGCGCTGCGAGGTCTGATCGGACGAGCCCAACAGGTTTCCCGCCGTCGCGCGCATGGCCGTGGCGCTGCCGCTGACGCGCGACAACAGCGTCTCCATCAGCGGCCGGAATGAGGCGATGGCGCTTTCGATCGCGGCGCGCCGCTTCTCATGGTCGCGGGTCGCGGTGCGTTCTTCCTCGGCGCGGCGCTGCTCGGTGACATCCTCGTGCGTGCTCACCCAGCCGCCGCCCGGTAATGGCTCGTTCTTGGCCAGAACGATACGGCCATCGTTTGCCTGCACGTAATGCGGCGTGCTTTGGCCCTTGCCGATGCCTTCCATGATGCGCCGGCAGTAAGCGGCGGGATCGCTGCATACGAGGATGCCGGTCTGGATGCGATGATCGATGAGTTGCCGCAGCGTGCAGCCCGGCCGCACGATGTCTGCCGACAAATTGTACATGTCGACATAGCGCTGGTTCAGCAAGATGATGCGACCTTGCGCATCGAACATGCTGAGGCCTTGCGACATGTTGTCGAGCGCGGTCGACAGCCGCAGATTTTGCGCGGCTTGGCGGCGGTGCCAGGCGACGGCGCCGACAAGAAGGACGAGGGACACGACCGCAAACAGCAGCCCGTGGCGCGCAGCCATCGACAGAATTTCAGCAGGAGACATGACGGCTCGCAGGTCCTGTTTGGCTCTGCGATATTGGCCTTAAGCGATTGCGATATGGTTAATTTTTCATTTGCACACGGCGCTTGCGGATGTGCGGCATTCGGCCCGCTGCCTCCGCGATTAACGGGCCCTCAAGGTTAACCGGCCAATAACGAACCTGTCGCATTGTCGGCGCCGGGGCGGGAAGTCCGCCCGGGTTGTGTGGTGTTGGTGTTGGCGTTGGACAGGGTCAGTCAAAAGTCGCAGAAGCGTCAGCCGCGCGGATTTTTCCGCGCGCGGCTCAAGTCCGTTGGTTTCTGGGCGCTGCTGCTGACGGTGTTCCCCAACACGGTCGCCTATCAGGATCTCGGCGCGTTGCTGGCGCATCAGGCCGGCGTGAGCGCGCGTGCGCGTGCGCATTTCATTGCCTCGCCGTTCGGCACCATCCACGCCGCGATGTTCAGCCTGCCGCGCCCGGTCGGTACCGCAATCCCGCATCCGCCGCTTTATGCGCTGGCGAATTTCGATCCCAATGACGTGACCGGCACGATCGGCACGCAGCCGCTCGGCGATCCGAATGCGCCGCTGCGTTTCCCCACCGTCAATCGTGCGGCAAAGCGCGACTCGCTGATGTCGCGCGCGCGCGCGCCAATGCCGCCGCTGCCTCCGCTCGACAAGAATATGGAACGCTCGGACGCGGCCGGGCCGCAGCGTTCTTTGTCACTCGCGCCCGCAGAGAATGTCGTCGATCAGGTGTTCTTCGGCGCGCAGCCGCTGGCACCTAAACGCGAAAAGATTGCGCCCTGGGCGCCGGGCACGGCGCCAGTGGTTTTGGCTTTGGCCGACCCCGATATCAAACAGTCGGCGCTCGACCCTGATCGTCCGGGCCCGATGGCGAATGAGGGCCAGAGCAGCGCACGCAAAGGCGTCGTCACCGGCGTCGACCAACGTCCGCATTCTCCGGCAGAACGGCTGAAGTTGTCCGGCGCCACGCGCGTCAAGGCCGAGAAGTGCCTGGCCAATGCGATCTATTTCGAAGCACGCGACGAGCCGGTGCGTGCGCAAATCGCGGTCGCCCAGGTCATTCTCAACCGTGTGTTCTCGCCGTTTTATCCCAACGATGTCTGCGGCGTCGTCTACCAGAACGCCCATCGCAAGCTCGCCTGCCAGTTCACCTTTGCATGCGATGGCAAATCCGAGGCGATCGAAGAACCCGATGCCTGGGAGCGCGCCCGCAACATTGCGCGCGACAGCCTCGACGGCAAACTGTGGATGCCGGACGTCGCTAAGTCGACGCATTATCACGACGATTGGGCGCATCCGAATTGGGTTCACGAAATGAAGAAGATGGACAAGCTCGGCGGCTTGATCTTTTACCGGCCGAAGAACTGGGGCGACGGCGCCGACGAACCGCGCTGGGGCGACGCCAAGACCACTGCGGCGGAAGTGAAAAGGCTCTGACGCTTCGCGCATGGAAGCCTTGCGCTTTCCGCGCATGTTCCTGGACGCCGCCGCGAGGATTTCACAATTAATCAGTCTGTTTGATGGTTTTTGGAAAATCCATGCAGTTGCTGAATGGCAGGGATCACGAATATTCGTTTTCGCGGACAGGACGATGCCCCTATGGTCGTCGTCCTGCGGCGTCTCGGCGCTGCCCATCGATTCGAGCGGGGCGATTGAAATGTCGGTGCAAAGAGCCGCGACGGCTTCTACCTCGCTGGGTTGGCGCACGCCGCTTGTGATTATCGTGTGCGGCTGCCTGATCTCGATGATCAGTTTCGGCCCGCGCTCCTCGCTCGGCTTCTTTCTCACCCCGATGTCGCAAACCTACGGCTGGGGCCGCGAGGTGTTTGCGCTGGCGCTGGCGATCCAGAACCTGGTCTGGGGCATTGGCCAGCCGTTCGCCGGCGCGATGGCGGATAAATACGGCACCAATCGCGTGCTAGCGATCGGCGCGCTGCTCTATGCCGGCGGCCTCGCATTGATGGCGTATTCGACAACCCCCGGCGCGCTCGATCTGTCGGCCGGCGTCCTGATCGGCTTCGGCCTCTCGGCCAGTTCCTTCACGATCGTGATCGGCGGCTTCGGCAAGCTGTTGCCGGAAGAATGGCGCTCGGTCGCGTTTGGCGTCGGCACCGGCGCGGGCTCGTTCGGGCAGTTTTTGTTTTCGCCGCTCGGCGTCGGCCTGATGCAGTCGTATGGCTGGCAATCGACGCTGGTGATCTTCGCCTGCGTGGTGCTGGTGACGTTGCCGCTCACGTTGGCGCTGGCGACGCCGCGCCAAGGCGGCCCGCAACCTATCGCCGCGCCGACGCAATCGGCCAAGCAGGCGCTGATCGAAGCCTTCGGCCATCGCTCCTTTGTGCTGCTGATGCTTGGGTTCTTCACCTGCGGCTTCCAGCTTGCATTTACGACGGTGCATCTGCCGGCCTATCTGATCGACCGCGGCATCTCGGCCGAAGTCGGCGGCTGGACGCTGGCCGTCATCGGCCTGTTCAACATCGTTGGCTCGATGACCTCCGGTTATCTCGGCAGCCGGATGCCGAAGCGTTTTATTCTCTCGGCGATCTATACCGCGCGCGCCGTGTCGATCGCGGTCTTCGTGCTGACGCCGCCATCGACCGTGGCAACGCTGATCTTCGGCGCGGTCACCGGGCTGTTGTGGCTATCGACGGTGCCGCCGACCTCGGGACTCGTGGCGGTGATGTTCGGCACGCGCTGGATGAGCATGCTGTTCGGCTTTGCCTTTTTCAGCCACCAGGTCGGCGGCTTTCTCGGCGTGCTGCTCGGCGGCGTCGCCTACGAGTATTGGGGCTCGTACAATCCGGTCTGGTGGCTCTCGGTCGGGTTTGGGATCATGTCGGCGCTGATCAACCTGCCGATCGTCGAAAAGCCGGTATTCCGCCCGGCGCCTGTTCCAGCCTAAAAAGCCCCGCGGGGCTTGTCCCGTGCGTCCACGCCTTTAGAACTGTCGCCTTGACCGATCAGACGAAGGAGCGGGCGCGTGGCGACATTCAAGGCAATGGTGATCGAGAAGGCCGATAACGGTTCCAAGGCCGGTACGAAGGCCGCATTGGCGGATTTCGATGAAGCCAACCTGATGGACGGCGACGTCACCGTCCGGGTCGAATATTCCACCGTGAATTACAAAGACGGCCTCGCCATCACCGGCAACGCGCCGGTGGTGCGGCGCTTTCCGATGATCGCCGGCGTCGATTTCGCCGGCACGGTGACGAGTTCCAGCCATCCCAACTGGAAGCCGAGCGACAAGGTCATTTGCGATGGCTGGGGATTGGGCGAGACCCATCTCGGCGCCTATGCCGAGGTTGCCCGTGTCAAAGGCGACTGGCTGGTGCGGTTGCCCGCGACCATGAGCGCGCGCGAGGCGATGGCGATCGGCACGGCGGGCTACACGGCGATGTTGTCGGTGATGGCGCTGGAAGCGCATGGATTGACACCGGCAAGCGGTCCGGTTGCGGTGACGGGCGCGGCCGGCGGAGTCGGCTCAGTTGCGATGGCATTGCTAGCCACGCTTGGCTTTAGCGTCAGCGCGGTCACCGGACGGCCGGAACAGGCGGACTATCTCAAAAGCCTCGGGGCCACCGAGATTGTCGAGCGCGCGGCGCTGGCGGGCCCGGTGAAAATGCTGGCCAAGGAGCGCTTCGGCGGCGGCATCGACGCGGTCGGTTCCACCATGCTCGCCAACCTTCTGTCGATGACCCGCTATGGCGGCGCGGTCGCCGCCTGCGGACTTGCCGGCGGCATGGACCTGCCGACCTCGGTCGCGCCGTTTATTTTGCGTGGTGTGTGTCTTTTAGGCATCGACTCGGTGATGTGCCCGCTGCCGCGCCGCGAACAGGCGTGGAAAAGGCTGGAAACGGATTTGGACCGCCAGAAATTGGCCGAGATGACCCGGGAAATCACTTTGTCTGAAGTTCCGGAAGTGGCCGCCACCATCCTCGCGGGGCAGGTGCGCGGTCGGATCGTGGTCAAAATAGGGTAAACGCGTTCAGGATTTGTCGACGATCGTTAGGCATAATCGCCAGGAAATTGAAAACGGGCCGTAAGCCTCGTATTCTGGTGGCGTCAGTCGGAGTTGCTTGGATGTTGCGTGTGGGTGCGTGCCTGATCGGCCTGTTGGCCGCGCTGCCGGCAATGGCCGGCGAGATGACCGCCGAAGAGGCGCGTCATTTCGTTATCGGCAAGACCTTCAATTACAATTGTTTCGAGGGAACGCGCGGCCGTGGCCGCGTGCATTCGGACGGCTCGGTAGTCGGTTCGATTCAATTTCAAGGCTCGGGGCAGGTTCGTTACGCCGCTCTGCCGGCCAACACGTTGCGTGTGAAAGACGGCTCGGTGTGCGCGTCGATGCGCGGCCTGCCGTTCGAGCCATGCTTCCGCGTCGAGAAGGTCGACGACTACACATTCCGCGGTTCGATTTCGGGCCTGCGGTTTGCCTATTGCGAGTTCACCCGCCGGCCCACGCGCTCGGCGAGCGCCAGCAATGTAGAACATGATGACGGGCCGCTGCACTTGCGCCCGTCGCTTGCGGCGAACGGCAAGTAGTCGCTACAACGCGGAACAACTAGTTAGGCTTTCGCCGGAAAGATCATGCACGTTGTCGTCGCGTGCGCGTAGAGCTTGCCGCTGGCGTCTTTCAGATCGCCTTCCGATGTCGCAACCGTGCGGCCGCGATGAATGATGCGGCCCTCGGCGCGCACCGGACCGGTGTCCTTGTTCATGCCGCGGACGTAGTTGATCTTCAAATCCAGCGTGGTCCAGGTATCGCCTTTGTTCAGCATCGAGAAGATGGCGCAGCCGAGCGCGCTATCGAGCAGCGTTGCAGCAAAGCCGCCGTGCACGCTGCCGATCGGATTGTAGTGGCGAAACTCCGGCAAGCCGGTGAACACGGCCCGGCCGGGCTCGGCCTCGGCCAGGTGAAAGCCCATCACCTCGCTGATCGGTGGTTGCGGCAGCATGCCGGCGATGATCGCTTTGAGAAAACCGAGGCCGTCGTGAGACGCCAGATCCTCAGGCGTCACCACGCCGTATTTGAAATCAGTCACGCGAGCCCCCGAAGTTTCCGCGGCAATCGTTGTATAAATCAGAGCAGATCGAGCCGGAACGGATGGCCTTCCATCGCCTCAAGGCCGCGCCCGAGGCTTTCCACCGCGCGCACCATGCGGCCGTCACGCTTGAGCATGCGGTCGCCGATGGCGACGATGCGCATGTTCGGCATGGCGGTCGGCGAGGCGCTGCGGATCGCGCGGGCGATTTCCGCCTCGTCGCGGTTCGGATTGAGCGCGCAGGCGGTAACGAACGCGGCGGCCGTGGAGCGACTTATGCCGGCAAAGCAATGCATCACCATCGGCGCCTTGCGGTCCCATTGCATCGCGAAAGCGAGCAAGTGTGCGACATGCTCATCGCCGGGCAAGGTCTGGCCTTCGCCCGGCGCGGCAATGTCATCCATGCCGAGGATCAAATGATGTTCCGGCGCGATATGCGGCGGCCGCTTGGCGCGGTCGGTCAGGCGCAACAGCGTCACGATATGGCTGGCGCCGGTCTCATCGACCGTCGCTGGCATGCGGGCAAGCGAGCAGACATGTATCATGGACGGTATCTAGGCCGATGCGGCCGCGTTGGAAAGCATCACGCCCGTAACAATTTCTCGACGCGTTCCGCAAAGCGTTTGGCGGCGGTCGACGCCGGCCATGGGGTGAGGTAATCGCGCTCGATGGCGGCGGAATATTTCGGCGGCGGACCAAAGAATTTGCGGGCCTCCGCGGCCTCGAAACCGGCGAGATGGGTCGATTCCAGATAGGCGGCGTTGCGGTCGGCGGCCTTGATCAACTTGTGCAAGGATTCCGGCAATTTCGGTGGCAGGCCGAAGCGAACATGAATGGCGGCGAGCAGCCGGTTCTCGACCGCCTTGTAGTTGTCGCCGATGACCGCCTTGAACGGCGAGATCATGTCGCCGATGACGTATTCGGCGGAATCGTGCAGCAGCACGGCGAGACGTCCCCGCGCGTCGAGCGTTGGTACGCGCTGTCGCGCCAGCGCCTCGACCAGCAACACATGTTGCGCCACCGAGAAGATATGCGCGCCTTTGGTTTGGCCGTTCCAGCGCGCGACGCGGGCGAGCCCGTGCGCGATGTCATCCATCTCGACGTCGAGCGGCGACGGATCGAGAAGATCGAGCCGGCGGCCCGACAGCATGCGCTGCCAGGCACGCGGCGCGCCCGCTTTGATCGCCTTGCTCATTTACGTTTCGCGAGTTTGTTGCACTTTGCGTGACAGTGGCACGTCACCAGATGATCGTTGACCATGCCGGTCGCCTGCATGAAGGCATAGACGATGGTCGGGCCGACGAATTTGAAACGGTGGCCTAGCAACTGCTTCGACATCGCCCGCGACACAGCGTCTTCAGTCGGCGTCTTGCTTCGCGCGCCGATTTTATGGTCGAGCGGTTTGCCGCCGAGGTGATCCCACAGCATCGCGGAAAAACCGGGGCCGCTCTCCATGATCTTGAGATAGCCGCGCGCCGAGCCGATGGCGCCCTCGATCTTGGCGCGGTTGCGCACGATGCCGGCATCCTGCATCAGCCGCTCGACTTTCTTCGGCGTATAGCGCGCGATCTTTTCCGGCTCGAAATTGTCGAACGCTTTGCGGAAGTTGTCGCGCTTGCGCAAAATCGTGATCCACGACAGCCCCGCCTGAAAGCCATCGAGGATAAGTTTCTCGAATAGTGCGCGGTCGTCCCATTCGGGCACGCCCCATTCGCTGTCGTGATAGGCGACGTAGAGCGGATCGGTTTTCGGCCACGGGCAGCGCACCAGGCCGTCTTCGTGCGTGACGTCACCGCTCATGGCGCAGCCGTCGCTTCGCCCGGCCATGGAAACGTCGCCCAGTCTGGCTTCACGGTACGGATGTCGATGCCGCCGGCGGTCAGCGGAATATTGCCGGCGAGGGCGTCGGCGACACGATCGAGTCGCAGCAGCGCCAGACCCCGACCCTTGGCGGTCGAGCCAAGCGAGCCGATCTGTCTGTCGCCGGCCATGACCTCTATTCCCGGCATCGGCGACGCATCGTCATAGACGATCGGCACCACGCGGCTGCGGGCGGTCGCACGGTGCTCGACGCGAGACACCACCTCCTGGCCGATGTAACAGCCTTTGCCGAAATCGATGCCGGCCAGTTGATCCATGTCCGCTTCATGCGGAAAGGCATCGAGATAGGTGAAATCCTGGCCGCCCCGCGGCACGCCCAGCGCAATGCGGTGTGCGTCATAGGCTTCGGGATCGGCGAGGGTAACGCCGAGATCGGCGGCGGCTTCGGCGATCACATCGGGCGGCAGGATGACCCGCGCGCCCAGTCCGGCGAGCCGCGGGTCGGCATAGGTCAAACCGTAATCGCTGTTTGCACGTTCGGCATCGCCGCCCCAAAGCGCCATGACGCCGAGCGCGTCCGAGAGGTCCTCGATCGTCACCTTGGCGCGTAGCTTGTAGAAGGTCAGCTTTTCCGCCAGCGCCGGCGCCAGGGCTTTCGGGCAGTCGAGGAAAAACCCGCTGCCGTCTTCGGCCGCGGCCTCGGTGACCAGAAAATCGACGATGATCTTGCCCTGTGGCGTCAACAGCGCGGCGAAACACGCAACGCCGGGGCCGACGTTGCTGACATCATTGGTGACGATGCCATTGAGAAAGGCTCGGGCGGTGTCGCCTGCGACCTTGATCACGCCGCGTTCGGGAAGATGGGCTGAGTACATGGGGCTGGAACTCCGCAACCGGTTCCGGTGAACCGATCTCTTGAACTGTCTCTTGAACCGAACTTTCCAGAATCTCTTGCCAGAACTTGCGCCGAAACGTAAGCGCTGTCGGGTATTCCCGATAGTTATGGCTGGGACGGACTTTCGCGCGGAATACGGGGTTTTTCCCCAGGATCAATGGTTGCAACAGGTTGCACGGAGCAAGAGATACGACCATTTTCAGCGGTAATGGCGCACCCGCGTGCGGATAGTGTGGGACGCTGGGGCGGGGAATACGATGCGTGACGAACTTGTTTCGCTCCGTTTAGCTCTGATCGGAGCCGAGCCGGTCCGGCATGAGCTTTGGCGGCAGGGCGTCGCGCTGTCGGGCATTCCCGTTGAGTTCTCGTTGCTCAGCGCGGATGACGGCATTGCCTTCTTCAGCCAAGGCGCGGTGGACGTTTGCGTGATCAACGGCGCATTGCCGGCCCCGGACATCGTGAGCCTCGTTTCCGCTGCTCGCGCGATCCAGCCGGCGCCGTTGATCTTTGTCGTCGGCCCGCCCGGATGCGCACGGCCTGAAGGCATCGACGGCATGTTCATAAGCCCATCGACCGAGGACGAGGCGCGCAAGCTCGCCGAAATCTGCGTACGAGCAAGAATCCCGACGCGGGTGCTCATCGTTGATGACAGCGGCACCATGCGTTCGATCGTGCGCAAGATTTTATTCGGCAGCCGCTTCGCGCTCGATTTGCATGAAACGGCGGAGGGTTTTACCGCGCTTGAACAATTACGCACGGGGACGTTCGGGCTGGTCTTTCTCGACTACAACATGCCTGGCCTCAATGGCATCGAGACGCTGTCGGAGATGAAGCGCGAATATCCCGATGTGGCGGTGGTGATGATGACATCGACGCTCGATGAGGCGATTGCCGAGCGTGCCCATGCGGCCGGAGCATTGGCATTTCTCAAGAAACCGTTTTATCCGGCCGACATCGATAGGCTGCTGGAACGCTATTACGGGCTGTGATGCTCTTGGCTTTATTCAGCCTCTCTGACCGAGGAAAGTTCAGCCCCGGTGGCGCAATGCATCCACCAGCAGGGTGAAAGCGGTCGAAGTTTGGCGCCGGCTTGGGTAGTAAAGATGATAACCGGGATAAGGCGGGCACCAGTCTGCCAGCACCCGCTTGAGGCGGCTTTTGGCGATGTGAGGCCGCGCCAGATGTTCGGGAATGTAAGCCAGACCGAAGCCGGCAAGCGCGGCATTGAGCATCTGGGTCGTTCCGTTGAAGGCGACCTGGCCTTCGACACGCACCTTCAATTCGCGGCCGTCTTTCTCAAGCTCCCATGCATAAAGCCCGCCATGCGTTGACAGGCGCAGGTTGATGCAGACGTGACCGATGAGGTCCTGCGGCTTTTTCGGTTCGGATCGTGCCTTGAAATAGGACGGCGAGCCGACAACGGCCATGCGCAAATCCGGACCGATGCGCACGGCAATCATGTCCTTTGCCACCTGCTCGCCGGCACGCACGCCGGCATCGTACCGCTGCGCGACGATATCGGTCAGCCCGGCTTCGCCGACAAGCTCCACCTTGATGTCCGGGTACCGCTTGAGAAATTTCGCGAGCTTTGGCCACAGCAGCGTGTCGATGGCGAATTCGGTCGCGGTGATGCGGATGTTGCCAGCGGGTTTGTCGCGAAGGTCGCGCAAGGCCGCCAACTCATTTTCGATCTCGTCGAGCCGTGGACTGATCGTTTGCAGCAGCCGTTCGCCGGGCGCGGTGAGCGCGACGCTGCGGGTGGTGCGCGTCAACAGGCGCACGCCGAGCCTCGTTTCCAGCGCGCGTATCGTATGGCTCAGCGCCGATTGCGATACCCCGACTTGGGCGGCCGCTTTGGTGAAACTGCGCGCCTCGGCCACGGCCCGGAACGCGGCGAGGTCATTGAGGTCCGGTCCCGCCATTCATGATCTCCTCTCATAAGTTCATGCCGATTATAACAGCTAGTCGCTGGAGATGCGCCCACTAAATAAAAGCCAGACAAAGGGTCTCGTTAATCGAAGGAGAGCGGCCATGAACATCAATCGAAGCGGTTCCCAACCGTCCGGCAAGGGTCCGGAGAAATACTTCACCGGCGCGGTTCGCGTCGATCCGTTGTTCGAGGCGCCGGATCCGGCGCGGGTGCGCGGCGCGCATGTCACATTCGAGCCGAGCGCGCGTACCGCCTGGCACACCCATCCGCTGGGGCAGACGCTGATCGTGACCTCCGGCCGCGGCTGGGTGCAGCGCGCAGGCGGGCCGGTCGAGGAAATACGCCCCGGCGATGTCGTCTGGTTCGAGCCGGGCGAAAAGCATTGGCACGGCGCGACGGCCACGACGGCGATGACGCACATCGCCATTCAGGAGGCGCTTAACGGCAGCCCGGTCGATTGGATGGAGAAGGTCAGCGACGAACAATATTCCGGCTGAGAAGACTTTGATCGTCGAGATGACACAGGATTGGATGTCGTAAAATGCAGAAGCGTAAACTTGGAAATAGCAATCTGGAAGTATCGGCCATCGGCCTCGGCTGCATGGGGCTTAGCTTTGCCTACGGTCGGCCAACGGAAAAGCAGGATGCGATCCGATTGATCCGGTTGGCGGTCGAAAGTGGTGTCACATTTTTCGACACCGCCGAAGTCTATGGCCCGTTCACGAACGAAGAACTGGTCGGTGAGGCTCTTGCGCCGTACCGCGACGATGTGGTGATCGCCACCAAATTTGGTCTCAAGGATGGCATCGTGAGTGCCGGCCCGGACAGCCGGCCGGCGCGCATCCGCGAGGTCGCCGATGCCGCGCTCAAAAGGCTTCAGACCGATCGCATCGATCTGTTTTATCAGCATCGTGTCGATCCGAACGTTCCGATCGAAGACGTAGCAGGGACCGTCAAGGATCTGATCGCCCAGGGCAAGGTCAAGCATTTCGGTCTGTCCGAAGCTGGCGTGCAAACGATCCGCCGCGCCCATGCGGTTCAGCCGGTCGCGGCGCTTCAGAGCGAGTATTCGCTTTGGTGGCGCGAGCCCGAGCACGAGGTGCTGCCGACACTCGAGGAACTCGGAATCGGGTTCGTGCCGTTCAGTCCTCTGGGCAAAGGCTTCCTGACCGGCGCCATTAACGCGGGCACCACATTCGACAGCGCGGATTTTCGCAATATCTCTCCTCGCTTCACGCAGCAGGCGCGAGAGGCAAACCAGGCTCTCGTCAATGTGCTGGACGACATCGCCAAGCGGAAAAAGGTGTCACTGGCGCAAATAGCACTGGCCTGGCTGCTGGCGCAGAAGCCGTGGATCGTGCCAATCCCCGGCACGACGAAGTTGCATCGCCTTAACGAGAACATTGGAGCGGCAAATATGGAAATGAGCTCCGACGATCTCCGGGAGATCGATGCGGCCGTCTCAAAGATCACGGTGCAAGGCGCCCGATATCCGGAAGATATGCAGCGGCTCGTTGGCCGATGAGAAACCGTTACGAAACGAGGAAGACAAGTTTATGATCAATAACATCAAGAGTAAGGTCGTAGTCATCACCGGCGCGAGCAGCGGACTGGGCGAGGCGACGGCGCGGTTGCTCGCGGCCGAAGGCGCGCGCGTCGTGCTTGGTGCGCGGCGCGAGGATCGCATCCGGGCGCTGGCGGATGAACTGAACGGGCAGGGGGGCAAGGCGCTCGCCATCGTTACCGACGTCACGAAGCGCGAGCAGGTCGAGCGCCTGGTGGCCGAAGCCGTAAAGGCCCATGGCCGCGTCGATGTCATCATCAACAATGCCGGCCTGATGCCGCAATCGCCGCTCGAACGCCTCAACGTCGACGAATGGGACCGCATGATCGACGTCAACATCAAGGGCGTGCTCTACGGCATCGCCGCGGTGCTGCCCCACATGCAAAAGCAGAAGGCCGGGCACATCATCAACGTTTCGTCGGTCGCCGGCCATAAGGTTGGGTCCGGCTCGTCCGTCTATGCCGCGACAAAGCACGCCGTCCGCGCGCTCTCCGAGGGGCTGCGTCAGGAAGTGAAACCCTACAATATTCGCACGACAGTCATCTCACCGGGTGCAGTCGCGACGGAATTGCCGGATACGATCACCGACGCCACCGTCGGCGAAAGAGTCAAGAATTTGTATGCGACCGTGGCCATTCCCGCCGACTCATTCGCGCGCTGTGTCTTCTTCGCGATGAGCCAGCCGGATGACGTGGATATCAATGAGATCCTGTACCGGCCGACGCGGCAGGAATACTAGTCTGGCCGGTGGCCTCAGATGCTTCCCACCGTCTTCAACCGCGCCCTTGGGTGAATCTCGCTCTGCGAGATCACCGGCGTCTGAGCGCGGAAGCGCTCGACGATGCCGCGCACAAAGGGCCGGATCGATCCGGAGGTGACCAGCACCGGCGCTTCGCCTTCGCGCGCCGCGGTCTCGAAACGATCACGGACGAGGCCGATGAACTCGGACAGTTTCGACGGCTGCATCGCCAATTGCCGGTCGTCGCCCTGGCCGACAATGGCTTCGGCGAAGGCCTGCTCCCATTTCGCGGAAAGCGCGATCAGCGGCAGGTAGCCGTTGTGGCCGGTATATTGCGCGCAAATCTGGCGCGAGATACGGGCACGCACATGTTCGGCCAGCGTGACCGGGTTGCGCGACGAGCCGACGCCTTCGGCGATGCCTTCCAGGATGGTGGAGAGGTCGCGGATCGACACGCGTTCGCCGAGCAAAATTTGCAGCACGCGCTGAATGCCAGATGTGGTGATGAGCGACGGCACCAAGTCCTTGAGCAACTCGCTTTGTTCTTTCGGCAGGTCCTTGAGCAGTTTCTGCACCTCGCCATAGGACAGCAGGTCGGCCATGTTGCCCTTGAGCAACTCGGTCAGATGTGTCGACAGCACCGTGGCGGAATCGACCACGGTATAACCTTGCATCGCGGCTTCTTCCTTGATGCTGCCATCGACCCACGTTGCGGGAAGGCCGAAGGTCGGCTCGGTGGTATGCGTCCCCGGCAGGTTCACCTGTCCGCCGGATGGGTCCATGACCATGAATTGCCCGGCCCAGATCTTGCCGGAGCCGGCTTCGACTTCCTTGATCTTGATGACGTATGTGTTGGATTCGAGATTGACGTTGTCGAGGATGCGTACCGCCGGCATCACGAAGCCCATTTCGGTCGCAAGCGACCGGCGCAGCGCCTTGATCTGTTCGGTCAAGCGGTCGCTGCCATCGGGTGAATTGACCAGCGGCAGCAGCGCGTAACCGAGCTCGACTTTGAGATCGTCGATCTTGAGCGCCGACGAAATCGGCTCCTCGGCGGCTTCGGCGGTCTTGACCTCGGCCTGTGCTTTGACGGCTTCGGTCACTGCCTGCTTCTTGACGCGTTTGGCGGCAAGATAGGCGAGCGAGGCGGCGCCGCCACCCAGCGCCATGAACGGCACGAACGGAATGCCGGGCAGCAAAGCCATCACGATCATCACGCCGCCTGCCATGCCAAGCGCCTTGGGATAGCCGGACAATTGCTTCATCAACGCCTTGTCGGCCGAACCCGAAATGCCGGCCTTGGAAACCAGGAGGCCCGCGGCGGTAGAGACGATCAGCGCCGGCACTTGCGTGACGAGACCATCGCCGACGGTGAGCAGCGTGTAGGAATGCGCGGCGTCGGCGAACGACAGGCCCTGTTGCGCCATGCCGATGATCATGCCGCCGATGACGTTGATGAACACGACCATGAGCCCGGCGATGGCGTCGCCGCGCACGAATTTCGAGGCGCCGTCCATGGCGCCGAAGAAGCCGCCTTCGGCTTCCAGCGTCTTGCGCCGGTTGCGGGCTTCGGTTTCGTCGATCAGTCCGGCCGACATATCGGCGTCGATGGCCATCTGCTTGCCGGGCATGGCGTCGAGGTGGAAGCGGGCGGCGACTTCCGCGATACGGCCGGAGCCCTTGGTGATGACGACGAAGTTCACGATGACCAGGATCGCGAACACAATGATGCCGATGACGAAATTGCCGCTCATGACGAAATTGCCGAAGGCGGCGATGACGTGGCCGGCGGCATCCGGGCCTTCATGACCGTGGGACAGGATCAAGCGGGTCGACGCGAGGTTCAGCGATAGGCGCAACATGGTCGCGATCAGCAGTACCGTCGGAAAGGCGGAGAATTCCAGCGGAGTCTGGATGAACAGCGCCGTCATCAGGATGAGCACTGAGAGGATGATGGAGACCGCCAACGCCATGTCGAGCAACATCGGCGGCAGCGGCAAAATCAGAATGACCAGGATCGTGAGCACGCCGAAGGCGAGCCCCAGGTCGCCGCGCTTGAGCGCCGTGACGATGCCGCCGAGGGCAGGGAGCTTGAGGCCGCTGGCCGGGACCATCGGAGTTTGCGGGACGACGGACGTGTCGGTCATGGCCTGCCAATCTGGAAAACGGCAGCGTCCACCCGTCGGCGGCGCCGTTACCCGGCAAACTTTGCCCAGTTTATGGTTAGCGAAGGGTTAACGAGCCGACCCCGTCGGCGGGCGGCCGCCCGGTTTTGCGGGTGCCGGGATCAAAGAAAAGCCCCCGCCCCAGGGGACAGGGCGAGGGCTTCCAGTGCGCCAGGGTTTGGCGCTTTGCGTCCGAACCGAGGGCGGATCAGCCCGGCAGCAACACGGTGTCGATGACGTGGATGACGCCATTGGACTGCTTGACGTCGGCGATGGTCACGGTTGCGGTCTGTCCCTTTTCGTCCGTGATCTCGATCTTGCCGCCGACATTCTTCACGGTGAGGATGCAGCCGCCCACGGTCTTGACCTTGTGCGAACCGCCGTCGTCCTTGATCATCTTGTTGATGGTCGACGACATCGCGTCGGCCGCGACGACGTGGCAGGTCAAGATCTTGGTGAGCTTGTCCTTGTTTTCCGGCTTGAGCAGCGTATCGACGGTGCCGGCCGAAAGTTTGGCGAAGGCTTCGTTGGTCGGTGCGAACACCGTAAACGGACCTTTGCCCGACAGCGTATCGACCAGACCGGCTGCCTTGACGGCGGCGACCAGCGTGGTGTGATCTTTGGAATTCATTGCATTCTGAATAATATTCTTCGACGGATACATTTCCGCCCCGCCGACCATTTTGGTGTCTTCGGCAAAGCTCGGCGTTGGAGCAACCGCGGTAACGGCGAAAGCCAATGCCAATGTGGCGCCGGCCAGGGCTGTCTTGCTGAATAGCTTCATGAGTGAACTCCGCTTTCTTTTTTAAAGTCCCCGGTGCGGAGACACAGGAAGCTACGCGGGCGCGATTCCTTAAGATGCCGTAATATTTTTTTGAGCGTTCACGGACGCGTGAGAATTTCTAACGCGTGCGTTCAACGAGAGTCGTTGGACCTTGTAGGGAAAATAAAAAGCCCTCGCCCGGGAGACAGGGGCGAGGGCTTCCGGCGCGCGAAAGTCGCGCGCCTTTTTGCATTGACGCCGTTGAGCCGATTAGCCCGGCAGCATGACCTTGTCGATGACGTGGATGACGCCGTTCGACTGCATCACGTTGGCGATCGTGATATCGGCGGTATCGCCCTTTTCGTCGGTGACGGTCAGCTTGCCGCCCTTGTCTTCAAAAGTCAGCTTGTCGCCTTCGACTGTCGCGATCTCGGCTTTGCCGTTGCCGGCCTTGACCTTCGCCATCAGATCCTTGGCGGTGAGACGTCCGGGAATGACGTGATAGGTCAGAATGCCGGCGAGCTTCTTTTTGTTCTCGGGCTTGAGAAGCGTATCGACGGTGCCGGCGGGCAATGCGGCGAAGGCTTCGTTGGTCGGTGCGAATACCGTGAACGGGCCTTTGCCTTCCAGCGTCTTGACCAGACCGGCGGCCTTCACGGCGGCGACCAGCGTGGTGTGGTCCTTCGAGTTGACGGCGTTCTGAATAATGTTCTTCGACGGATACATCGCCGCGCCGCCAACCATCTTGGTCGCTTCCTTGGCGAAGCTCGCGGTGGGCGCGAAAGCGGGGGCCGAGAAAGCGACGGCCAGCGCGACTCCGGCCAGTGCGAATTTGGTGGTCTGTTTCATGTGTAACTCCATTGCTCTGTTGACGGCCTCCACTGGGCGGAGACATCGGAGCTACGGCGTTGGCGTCGATGCAGATGCCGAAGAAACTCGGCGATGCGTTCACAGAAGTGTGAGCTTGCCGCTGCCAATCACCGGACCGGTCGGCGCACCGGTGGGCGAACCGCCTTGCGGTTCGAGCGATACCGCGAGCGTGGCGTTATCTTTGACCAGCGCCATTAATTCGCGCGGCACTTTGATCGTTACCGTCTGATCGGCACGAAGTAAGCCAAGCGGGCGCGGTTTGCCATCGGTAGGGATCAACCACAGTTCCGGCACCCGCGCCGGATCGGCGTTGAAGGAAGCGGGCATGATTGCAACGGTTCCGCGTCCGGTATCGAGCGTTGCGACGAAATGGCGCTGACCGCCGCCGTCGATGCTCGCCATCAGTGGCGCGGGCACGGTGACTGTGCCTAGATAACTGCCGAGATAAATCAAAAGTCCGAGACACGCAGCCGCCAACGCGCCGGTCGCGACCGTCATGCCGCGCCAGAAGGCGAGGCTCTGCCATAGGCTCGGCCTCAAGGCCGTCTTTGAATCAGGCACGGCGGGAAGGGCGGCGGCGATGCGCTCCCATACTGTCGGCGGCGGCACAACAGCGGCGATTTCGCCGGCCCAGGGCGACAGCGTTTCTTCCCACGTCGCGACCATGCGCGCGAAGGCAGGTTCGCGCTCAAGCCGCAGTACCGCGGCGTCACGATCGGCGCCGCTCAAGACGCCGAGCGCGACTTCGGCGGCCAGCAAATCGTCGTCGGTTGTTTCGGTCATGTCGGTCTGTCCTGCTCGAGACAGGATTTCAATTTCATCATGGCGCGCCGGATGCGGCTTTTCATGGTGCCGAGCGGCACGCTCAGGCGTCGTGCCAGTTCTTCATACGTGTTGCCGTCAAAGAACGCGCCGCGCAACGCTGCCCGCTCGTCCTGCGCCAGACCGTCGAGGCAACCGTGCAGCCGCGCATTATCTTCACTCGTCTCCAAGGCATCCGTAGCGGAAGGTGCGCTGTCGGCGATCTCGTTGGCGTCATCGATCGGATCCATGCGCCGTGTCGTTTTGGACGCGCGGAGGCGGTCGATGGCGCGGTTGCGCGCGATGGCGATCATCCACGTCATCGGGCTCGCCCGGATCGGGTCGAAATCGGCGGCTTTGCGCCAAATTGTGAGGTAAACCTCTTGCAAGACATCCTCGGCATCGCTGCGTTCGCCCAAGATACGCAAGGCGACGCCGAAAAGCTTCGCGGATGTCAGCCGATAGACGGTTTGCAGCGCGGCGCGATCGCCGGCGGGAATACGGGCGAGGGCAGCGATCACCAGGCTGCGGTTGGAGTCGCCATTCATATCTGCGCGGCAGCTTTCATCAATCGCGATTCCAGGCTTCGGCGCCAAGCTCTTTTCCGCCGGCATACGTCCATACCCCAGTCCAGTTGCCGCCATCGGCGCCATAAAGAGCGAGCCCGGTCTGGTCGTCGGACTTATAGGACACGGCCAGGAAGCTCTTGTCGCCGATGCCGGTGCCGACGTATCGCGTGCCGGCAATGACCCAGATCACGCGATATGTCTCGCCAGTCTTGGTTATGGTCACCGTGCCCTTATACATCTTGCTGCTGCCGGGACTGGTACCTTTGATGGTGTAGGTGCCGACGGGATCGGCCGCCGAAGCAGCGATTGGAGCGCAAACGAAAGCAAATGCAAAAGCAAAAGCAATAACGGCGACGATGCGACGCATCGGAGTGTCTCCCCAAGCCGGCGCATAATCGCGCCCGGCCCGGAAACCTAAAGCCTTGGCTGAGAGCCGACAATGCCGGCACGCCCCGCCAGCGGGGGCGTTCTGCCTCAGTCGGCGGATTTAAAGGCCCCGGCCGTGAAATGGGCCGCCGACGCCTCATCCGCCCGCGTCAGCACATGAATTTCGCCGCAATCGATGCAGCGCAGACGAGCATTAGGACGATTGAGACGCGCCAGTGTCGCGTCGTCCGTCACCAGGACCAGGCTGCCGTTGATCGGGCATTGATACCGCAACGCACCGTGCGGCCGAGTCGTCGTCACGACGGCACGCGACGGATCGTTGGTATTCCGATGGATCGCCGGGTGGCTGGTCGACCAATCGCGGCTGTCCAAATTGTTCATGATCCACCCTTCGTACTGCCTGCGCTTCGTTGCGCTGCAACAATAACCGGCGGGCTGTGCCATTGTTCCACGGCGGCAGCGGGACGCAGCCATTCGCTCCCGGTTAGCGCAGCAATGGCGGGAAAACGTGCATTCCGCTGTCATCGAGGGAAAGCGGCTCGACCTTCAGGACGGCCTTGAGCGGCAAATCACCATAAAGATGCGGGAACCGGGCGCCGCCGCGGGATGTCTCCCGTTTCAGGGCCGCGCCGAGATGGCCGCCGGCGACCGAGATCAGCAACAAGTTGTCCTGGCCGGCGAAATGTCTGGCGGCGGTTTCGGCCACCGTGCCAGCGTCGGAAAAATGAATGTAACCGTCGTGCAAATCGACGGCTGAGCCTTTGAAGACGCCTTGTCGTTCCGCTTCTCTCCAGAGCGCGCGGTCGCAGATTTTATAAATGATCGGTGCGTTAGTCGATTTGGTCATAATGTTACAACAACCGCATGAGATTTGATTGTACGCCGCCTTGTATGCACGCGGCACCCGCACATATTCCGTTTAAATCACACAGGATTATGATGCGCAAAACCGAGGACTATCTTATCGATACGGCCGACCAATGCATTCGCCTGGCGCGTGCCGGCCGGGAAATGGCGGCAACTCTCGAAGCCATGAGCAACAATCTCATGGCAAAGGCGGTCGAACTCGATACCACCCGTCAGAGAGAAACGGCCGAGCCGGAAAAATCCCGCAAGTCTGGCGTAAAGTAAGTCCGCCCTGAAACAAGTCCGTCGATTGCGGCTTTTACAAATCTGGAAAAGCCCGGCTTTGCGGCCGGGCTTTTTCGTGTCGCCGTGGCGCTTATCCGCCACTGCCGATCAACTCGAAAGCACTTCGCATAACGTATCGGCGGCACTGCGTTCGCCGACGATGATCTCACCGTGCCAGAAGCGTAAATCCGGGTTGTCGGCGCTCGCCTCGAATTGCGTCATCGGTACCCAGGCTTTGCCGTCCCGCCGGCGTGCGATCCCGCCCGCTGCCTTGACCAGCGCCAGCCCGCCGGCGATGTCCCAGATGTTCGGACTTGCAAAACGCGCCGCCTGCAACAAACCGGCCGCGACCATCGCGCACTCGAGCGCTGCCGAGCCGGTCTTGCGGGTTTCCCACAGACCGTCGCTCTCCGTCGCGACCGGTACGCC
This sequence comes from Hyphomicrobiales bacterium, assembly GCA_041691675.1. Lineage (GTDB taxonomy): Bacteria > Pseudomonadota > Alphaproteobacteria > Rhizobiales > Xanthobacteraceae > Pseudolabrys. Next base: position 42,202 of record JBEPUC010000032.1, read on the forward strand.
GATGAGACGACGGCGCACCTGCGGATTGATCTTCGGCGTAACGTCGGCGCCGTCGAAGCGCAGCTTGCCGACAGCGGTGGCATGGTAGACGCCGGCGCGCAACGCGTGGCTGACCGAGCACCAGAGCGCGCCCACTACGGGCACGCCTTTGTGCAGCACGCCGATCGAGGCCGAAAATAAAGGCAGGCCGTTGACGAAATTGGCAGTACCGTCGATGGGGTCGACCGACCAGATGAAATCGTGATCGCGGCTCGGGCGCTCGTTCATTTCCTCGCCGATGATGTCGTGCTCGGGGAAATTCTCGGCGAGCCGCTCGCGGATCATGCGTTCGACCTTATGGTCGATCTCCGACACCGGGTCGCGCCATTCGTCCTCCTTAGCGGCGGTTTTGTAACGAACTGCCAAGAGGCTACCGAGCGCTTTGGCGATTTCGGCGCCGGCGATACCGGCAAGCTCGATGGCGAGGCGCTCGATGTCGTGCAACTCGTCGCGCATCGCCTTATCGTAGGTCTGCTCGACAACAGGATCGCGGACGGCTGTCGTCATGCCGCTCCCGCCTTCTTTTCATGAGCCTTCTGCACCGGATGCTTCATCGGCATCAGGACGCGAACCGGTTTTTCCTCGCAGACGATCTCGACCGTCTGCTCCTTGTCGGTCGCCGGAAAGAACCCGTCATCGACGCGCGCCGGCTGGCCGGTCCAGGTGATGGTCACCTTGCTGGCCTTGCGCAACGCAACCGGCGGCATTTCCGCTTGCGGTGCGTCGATCCACTTGATCAGTTTCTTGCGCTCCGCGGTCTCGAAATAGACAACATCGAGCTTACCGTCGCCGAGGTCGGCTTTCGCCGCGATCGGCAGGCCGGGGCCAGTGAAAGCGATGTTGGCGACTTCGATGCCCAGCAGCGTTTTCTCGTAAGTCTTGCTGTCGATTTTGACCACAACATCGAACGGCTTGGCGTTCCTGAGGGTGTCCTGAAAAGCTTCGCGGCCTTTGAGCAGATTATCGGCGCCTTTCGGCTTCTTGCGCTTGGAGACGTCTTCGAGAAAAGCCGGAAACGCACCGACGCCGTAGCTTTCGAGAAACAAGGTCGTGCCCCAGAAGCCGCTGACCGAGCCGATGTTGACCTCGCAGAATCGATCCAGATTCCAGGTCTCGACCAATTCCTGCGGCGTACCGCCAATACCCAACGACCGGGCGAAATTGTTGGCTGTGCCCAGCGGCAGGATAGCCACCGGCCTGGATCGGTCTTGAAGGCTGACGAGCACCTTGGCAATCGTGCCGTCGCCTCCGGCGGCGACGACCAGGTTGGTGCCCTCAGCGAGCGTCTTTTTGAAATTGTCCGCCTTTACCGAGACATAGGATGTCTCATAGCCGGCCAGTTTCAGGGCAGCGAGAATGCTGTCCTTGTCCTTGCCGTCGGTGCCAGCATTCGCATTGTGGCAGAGAAGCGCCCTTACCATCCCGGCATAACGGCGGGGATCGCGCCGGGTTCCCTGTGGGCTTGAATGCAAATTAGCCGGCGGGACCCCGCCGGCTAATTTATTGGGCATGCACCAAAATGCGGAGGTGTTTACGCAGCGCCGCGCATCTCGCCGCCATGGGGCGAGGGAATCGGCGCGCCGTCGGCGGAATATTCGTTGAGCTTGTTGCGCAGCGTGCGGATCGAAATGCCAAGAATATTGGCGGCGTGCGTCCGGTTACCGAGGCAGTGCTTGAGCGTCTCGAGAATGAGATCGCGTTCGACTTCCGCCACGGTGCGACCGACCAGATTGCGTGTAACGGTTTCCGCCGCCATCGCAGCCTGTTCGGCGATGCCGGTTCCGCGTGCCGCGTCGAGCCGCAGGCCGTCCGGCGACAGGATGCCGTCGACACCGATTTCGACGCCGGTCGACAACAGCACGGCGCGATGCAGGGTGTTCTCCAGTTCGCGGACGTTGCCGGGCCAGCGGGTCGTGTTGAGCGCGCGGCGCGCCTCCGCCGACAGCGGACGAATCTTCAGGCCATTGGCTTCGGAATATTTCTTGATGAAATGCGTGGCGAGTTCGCCGATGTCGGCGGGACGCTCGCGCAGCGGCGGGATTTTCAGGTTGACGACGTTGAGCCGGAACATGAGGTCTTCGCGGAACTGACCAGCGCGCACCGCTTCCGTCAGGTTACGGTTCGAGGTCGCGATGATGCGGATATCGACCGGCACGGGTTTGGCGCCGCCGACACGGTCGATGACGCGCTCCTGAATGGCGCGCAGCAACTTGGCTTGCAGCCGCACGTCCATTTCTGAAATTTCGTCGAGCAGCAGCGTGCCGCCATTAGCTTCCTCGAACTTGCCGATGCGGCGGCCGAGCGCGCCGGTGAAGGCGCCCTTCTCGTGGCCGAACAGTTCGGACTCCAGCAGGTTTTCCGGGATCGCCGCGCAATTCACGGTGATGAACGGCTTCTTGGCGCGTTGCGAGCGCGCATGAACGAAGCGCGCCAGCACTTCCTTGCCGGTGCCGCTTTCGCCGGTGATCAGCACCGAGGCGTCGGAGCCCGCGATCTGCTGCGCGAGCTTGACCACCGAGGCCATGGCCTCGTCGCGGTAGATCATGTCGCGGTTGTCGGCCGTGACGGCGGCGAGGATCGCGGCGATCAGGTCCGGATCGGGCGGCAGCGGGATGTACTCCTTGGCGCCGTCGTGAATGGCGCGCACCGCCGCGCGGGCGTCGTTGGTGACCCCGCAGGCGACGATCGGGACGTGGATGCGTTCGGCATCGAGCCGCGTCACCAGATCGCGAATGTCGAGCGCGACATCGACCATCAGGAGATCGGCGCCGCGCCCGGAGCGCAGCACCGCGAGCGCCTGTTCGTTCGAGTCGGCGTGAATGACGGAGGCGCCTTTTTCCATGGCGATCTTGCTGGCGATGGTGAGCTGGCCGCCCAATGTTCCAATGATGAGGAGGCGCATGGCTTTAGTTCCTGTCCGACTTGATGATTTCCGTCATGGTCACGCCGAGCTTGTCTTCGACCAGCACGACTTCGCCGCGCGCGACCAACCGGTCGTTGACGTAGATATCGATGGCTTCGCCGACCTTGCGGTCGAGTTCGAGCACGGCGCCGGGCCCGAGCTTCAATAGTTCGCCGACATCCATGCGGGCGCGGCCGAGCACGGCGGAAACTTTGACCGGCACGTCGAACAGTGCCTCGAGATCGGCGGCGCCGCGATGCACGGAATCGCTTTCGGCCGACGCCGCCAGCGCCGGGGTCTCCATGACCGCCGTACTCTCGCCGTTCTCAAGATCGGGGAGGGGCACCTTGCTGTCGTCACTCATCGTATCGGTCTCCGGAGTCCTGCTTCTTTAATGAGGTGCCGTGGTGCGCGCCGCGACATAGCGGCCGACCACGTCTTCGATCGCGGCCAACGTAGCGTCGCGGTCACGGGCGACGCCGCCATCGAGCCATTCGATGCGGCAATCGCCCGGCTTCATCGTGGCGTCGCCCTGGACGACGAGACGGCCATCGAAGCCGCGCGTCCGCGCAATCTCTTCGAGGTGGCCGGTGGCGGCTTCGAGAATGTCGTTGCCGATCCGCACTGAAATCTGCGGCGTCGCGATCAATTGCCGGAAGCATTCACCGGCCAGCGCGGCGATCTCGGCCATGGGCTCACGCGCAATCAGTTCGGGCGCCAGTTTGCTGGCGACCGACACCGCGACCTCGACGGCTTCGGTTTCGAGCCGCGCTTCGATGCCGTTAAGCGCATTGTTGAGCTTCGTCATGCTGTCGGCGATCTGCGTCAGCGCGCGGGCGATGCGTTCGTTTGTCTCGGTGCGCGCCTGCGCCTGACCCGCCTCGAAGCCGTTACGATGGGCGACGGCCTCGGCGTCCTTGCTGCGGCGTTCGTGCTCGACCATGGTGATGGTCGGCTTGACGCCGCCGGCGAAGTCCTCGTCGAACATGAATTTGGCCGCTGCGCTCATCTGCTCAAATGCTCTCTTGTCTCTTTTGTCTCTTTTGTCGCTCTTGTCTGCGCTTGCTCGCTAATAAATAAGTTCGTCGTCGCCCTGGCTCTTGGCGATCAGGATTTCACCCTTGGCCGCCAGGTCCTTGGCGATATTGACGAGCAGCGTCTGCGCCTCGTCGACATCGCGCAGGCGCACCGCACCGAGCGCGCCCATGTCGTCGACCAGCATCTTGGCGGCGCGCGTCGACATATTGCTGAAGAAGAATTCGCGCACTTTCTCGTTGGCGCCTTTGAGCGCGATCGCGAGCTTGTCCTTGTCGATGGCGCGCATCAGTGTCTGAGCCGAGCCGGCGTCGAGCTTGATGAGGTCGTCGAATGTAAACATCAGCGCCTTGATGCGCTCGGCCGCGTCGCGGTTTTCCTCTTCCAGCGCGTTCAGGAAACGGGTCTCGGTCTGGCGGTCGAAATTGTTGAAGATCTCTGCCATGACCTCGTGCGCGTCACGCCGGCGCTTCTGCGACAGATTGGACATGAATTCGGTGCGCAGCGTCTGCTCGACGCGTTCGATCACGTCTTTCTGCACCGCTTCCATCCTGAGCATGCGGGCGACGCAGTCGAGCGACATTTCTTCCGGCAGGATCGACAGAACGCGGGCGGCGTGTTCCGGCCGCAGCTTGGAGAGCACCACCGCGACGGTCTGCGGGTATTCGTTCTTGAGATAATTCGCCAGCACCTCTTCCTGGACGTTGGCGAGCTTCTCCCACATGTTGCGGCCGGCAGGCCCGCGAATTTCGTCCATGATGCCGCCGACGCGATCCTTCGGCAAATATTGCTGAAGCAGCCGTTCGGTGGCGTCGTAATTGCCGAGCAGCGCGCCGGACGCCGAGAGGCGGCCGACGAATTCCAGCAGCAAGGCTTCGACCTCTTCGGCCTGGATCGCGCCGAGTTGCGACATGACGATGGAAATCTCGCGCAATTCGTCGTCGTCCAGCAGACTGAAGAGCTTGCCGCCATATTGGTCGCCGAGCGCCAGCATCAGCACCGCCGCGCGTTCGGGGCCGGTGAGCTTGCGCTTGCTGGTGGAAATATGCGGCCGGCTGGCGAGTTCGGCCATCAGCCCGCCGATATCCTGGCGCACTTCGCCGTCGCCCCGGCCTTTTTCGGGTTTGTCGTAGGCTGAGGGCATTTAGGCCGCTTCCTCGTGGAGCCAACTGCGGATGATCGACACCGCCTCGTGCGGGTTCTTCTCGGCCAATTCGCCGACCTTCTGCACCGACTGGGCGTGCACCTGGCCCTGCACTTTGGCGACGTCGATCATCGACGAGGTGCGATTGGAAATCGCGACGGTGTCTTCGCCGCCGACGATGGCGATGTTGGTGCCGCTGCTGTTGGTCAGCGTGTTGTCGCCGCCGCCGGTGATCACCGGCTTGCCGTCGGCGCCGATCATGACGCCGCCGTCGGTACCGAGAGCACCGGCAACACCGGCGTAACCGGCAGCGCCCGCGTTGCCCAAAGCCAGACGGTCCGGCGTCACGATGCGGCGCACCAGCGGCCGCACCACCATCAGCAACACGATGAGGCCGAGCAGCGCCATCACGCCCTTTTCGGCGGCGCCCATGATGTCATCCTTGGTGAACTGGAAGTATTTCATCCAGCCGGGCTCGGCGAAAGCGATCTGCGCGGTGTCGGCAAAGCGCAGATTGACCACCTCGACCTGGTCGCCGCGCTTGGCGTCGAAGCCGATCGCGGTGCGCACCAGCGCGGCGATACGATCGATCTCCTCCTTCGAGCGCGGCTGGTAGACCATGTCGCCCTTGTCGTTCTTGACGTAGTTGCCGTCGACCAGCACGGCCGCCGAAATACGATTGACGCGGCCGGCTTCGATCACTTCGGTTTTGGTCGTGCGCGAAATTTCGTAATTGACGATTTCCTCGGTCTTCTTGCTCTGCTCGCGCGAATTGTCGCCGTTCGGCGCGCCGGCCGCCCCGGTGGCATTGGAGCCGGGCAACTGGTTCGCGACCGTGACCTGGCCTGAATCCTTGCCCTCGTTCGATTGCGACTGCTCTTCGCGGGTCTGGCTCGAGCGCAGCACGCGGCCGTCCGGATCGAATTTGTCGGAGGTCTGGGTGATGCGGTTGAGGTCGAAATCGGCGTTGAGTTCGACCCGCGCATGTCCGGGACCGACCACCGAGGAGACGATGGACTCGACCTGGCCGCGCAGGCGATTCTCGTAGGCCGTCTTGCGCTCGTCGGCGTTGCCGCCGCTGAGGGGATTGTCCTGCGCGGCGCCGTCGGCGAGCAGGCGGCCGGTTTCGTCGATTACCGACACCCGCTCGGGCTTCATGCCGTTGACCGCCGTCGCCACCAGATGACGGATGGCGCGAACCTGACCCGGCTCCAACTGGCCGCGCACCTTCAGGACGATCGAGGCGGTGGCTTCGATTTTGTCGCGCGAGAACAGCGGGCGCTCCGGCAGAACGAGGTGGACGCGCGCCGCCTGCACCCGGTCGAGGCCGCGGATGGTGCGCGCCAGTTCGCCCTCGAGCGCCCGCAAATGATTGATATTCTGGATGAAACTTGTCGCGCCCAGGGCATCGGACTTGTCGAAGATTTCATAACCGACGCCGCCGCCTTTAGGCAGGCCGCCTTCGGCGAGCTTCATGCGCACCCGCGCCACCTGATCCTTGGGGACCATGATGATCGCGCCGTCATTCTTCATCTGATAGGCGATGGCCTGGCGTTCGAGGTCCTTGATGATGGCGCTGGAGTCTTCCATCGACAGGTCGGTGAACAACGGCACCATAGTCGGTGTCGTCATCTGGACCATCAGGAACGAAAAGAAGCCGATCAGCGCCAGCGTTACGGCCGCCATCGCCGCCATACGCGCCGCACCCAGCGATTTCACAAAATCAAAGAAGCCTTGCACTGGCTTTTCCCACCCAGCCGCGCGTGAATGCGCGCCACCCGGCAAGTTTTGCCCAGTATATGGTTAGCGTCCGGTTAATTTTGGAACCCGGCCGGTCGTTTCCGTTAAAACCGGCCCGACAAGTCGCTCACAAGCGCATGCCGAAGCGGCGCGAACCGCATTTTGGGCCGCGCCGCTCTTGGTCGCGAGTGCGACCGGCTCGTCAGTTCGCTCGGCCTTTTACTGGCCTGACGACGTACCGGTTGTCGATTTCGTCGGCGGCCCGCCCGGTTGATGGGCCATGGACTTTGTCCGGGACGACACTTCGCCCTTATGAATTTTTGTCTTGGTCTTCGAGTCGCTCCAGGTGCCGCCGTCTTGCGCCCGGGCCTTCGACATGCCGTGCAGGTTGTTGGCATTGCCGTGGATTTTTGTCGAACTTCTGTCCTTCGTGCCGCCTGCGGCACTTCCGCCGCTGCCGATGGACGAAGACGTTCCGTTTGCGCCGGTCGAGGTCGCTCCAACGCCAAGTGTCGATGCGGACGTTCCGCCCACCGCGGCACTTCCGCCGCTGCCGCCCGTTGCGCTTTGCGCCGCCGCCATTGAAATGGAGCTGATGCTAAGCGCACCCGCCAGCAAGACGAGTCGAATTTTTCTCATCGCTAGTGATCCTTCTTGTCGCCGGGATTGACGTAAATCACACAATGACCGTCAGCCGTGGTGACAGTGGTTGATTGACCACCGCTGCCGGTCGTTACGCTGCTGCTGGTACTGCTGCTGCTGGTGCCGCCATTGCCAGAATGCACGGTCACACTATTTGGTCCGCTTGACGAAGCGGATACGTGGCCGTTTCCAGCCGTCACTGTCGTTGAAAGGGAGCCGCTGTTGTTAGCGCTGTCGCCGGGCTGTCTTTCGACAACCTGACAGTGGTTCGGATTTGAAACATTGTCTTTGGAAGATCGGTCGTCGCTGGCAAACGCCGGTGCGGCCAGCACAAAAGCAACTATCCCCATCGACAATACCGGACGCGGAATGAGTTTCATGGCTGCGTGTCCCTCGCATGGGAAGAGAGAAGCCACCGCGCCCCCCGGGGTGACCGTGCGGGGCGCTTAGACGGGCCACGTATTGCGTTTGCGGGGGGTTTTAAACAAAGCCCCGCCCCCCAGCAGGGCAGCGGGATGGTGTTGC
>JBEPUC010000033.1:0-48264 GCA_041691675.1 Hyphomicrobiales bacterium
GCACGCGCGACATCTTGGCGGTCAGCTTGCCGGTATCGACATCGATGTAGTCGGGGACGTCACGCTCGGACAAAGCCTGCGCTTCCAGCACCAAGTTCATCTGATGCGACTTTTCCTTGACCTCGACGACGTCGCCGATCTTGACGCGGTAGCTCGAGATGTTCACGCGCTTGCCGTTCACCTTGATGTGGCCGTGGTTGATGAACTGGCGCGCCGCGAACACGGTTGGCACGAACTTGGCGCGGTAGATCACCGCATCGAGCCGGCGCTCCAGCAGGCCGATCATGTTGGCGCCCGAGTCGCCCTTCATGCGAATGGCTTCGAAATAGATGCCGTGGAACTGTTTCTCGGAAATGTTGCCGTAATAGCCGCGCAGTTTCTGCTTGGCCTTGAGCTGCACGCCGTAGTCCGACAGCTTGCTCTTGCGGCGCTGGCCGTGCTGGCCGGGGCCGTATTCGCGCCGGTTCACCGGGCTCTTAGGACGGCCCCAGATGTTCTGGCCCATCCGGCGGTCGAGTTTGTACTTGGATTCCATACGCTTGGTCATCGCGTCCTCGTTTTGTGCATCGATTTTGTGAGGAACCGCGCCCTCCTCTGTCCCGGGTCTCCCCGGAACCGACAGGCAAGTCCTTAAAGCGTCAGGAGATGCCTCGGGTCGCGAAACGCCGTGCGGGCTCGAAATGCCCCGCAAGGTGGGCGGGTTTTAGGGGGCAACCGGGCCTCTGTCAAACAAAGTCAAGGGCGGGTCTGCGGCAGTGGTATTTTAGTACAGATTGCGCGAATTTGAGCTGATATTAGCCGTTTTTGCTTGCCGAAATCGGCCTTTCACCCCATTTTGCGAGCGTCAGACCGGGCCCCTCTGGCAGCCAAATGGCTGCGATGTCGGATTGATTCAACCCGGAGGGGCTGCCGTGAGCCAATTCTTCAATTTCTTCACACCAGATGCGTTGGCGGCTTTTGTCCAGGTCATCATGATCGATCTGGTGCTGGCCGGCGACAATGCCGTGGTGATCGGGCTGGCGGCTGCGGGGTTGCCCGTGGCTCAACGCACCCGCGCCATTCTGATCGGCATCATCGCGGCCACGGGCCTGCGCATTCTGTTCGCCATTTTCGCCGTGCAGTTGCTCGATATTGTCGGCCTGCTGCTGGCCGGCGGCATTCTGCTGCTGTGGGTGTCGTGGAAGATGTGGCGCGAACTGCGCGGGGGCCATGCCGATCCCGATACCACCGTTGCCGAGGCCGAAGCGCACGCCACGCGCAAGACCTTTGCCCAGGCTGCCTGGCAGATCGTCGTCGCAGACGTGTCGATGTCGCTCGACAACGTGCTGGCGGTCGCTGGGGCAGCGCGTGACCATATCGAGGCGTTGATATTCGGTCTGGCGTTGTCAATCGTGCTGATGGGCGTCGCCGCCAATTTCATCGCCAAGCTGCTGACCCGGCATCGGTGGATCGCTTATGTCGGTCTGGCCATCATCGTTTATGTCTCGGGCGACATGATATGGCGCGGCACGCGAGAAGTCTGGCCGCATCTGCTCGGCGATTAAAAACCGTATTTCGACAACGCGCCGGCGAGCGAAGGTGGCGGCGCGCGGCCGGAGGTGAAGACGATGCGCGGCGCCGTCGTCACCGCGCCGGTATCGCGATCACGCAGCAAATTGGCGACGCGCCGCGCAATCGCCGGCGCCGGATCGAGCCACTCAACCGGCCATGGCGCAACGGTACGAAAGCGTTCGGTCAGGAGCGGGTAATGGGTGCAGGCCAGCACCACCATATCGGTGCGGCGGCCGTCGCCATCGACAAAGCAACCGGCGATCTCGCTTTCGATGTCGGCATCGGCGGCCGGCGTTCCGGATAGTTCGCGTTCCGCAATCGTTGCAAGGTTTGGTGAGCCCATGAGGATGACGTCGCAGCCCGACGCGAATTCGCGGATCAGCGCCTTGGTATATTCGCGGCTGACGGTCGATCGGGTGCCGAGCACCGCGACGCGTTTCGATCGCGATTGCGCGCAGGCCGGCTTGATCGCCGGCACAGTCCCGACGATGGGCACCGCGTAGGCCGCGCGCAACTGCGCCAGCGCCAGGGTCGAGGCGGTGTTGCAGGCGATCACCACCAGATCCGGGGCGTGATCGGCAATCGCCTGGCCGATGACATCGACGATGCGCGCGATTAGCGCGGCTTCCGGCTGGTTGCCGTAAGGAAATCCGGCGTCGTCGGCGACATAGACATAGCGCGCGTCGGGCCGCGCCCGCGCCACCTCGCGGAATACGGTGAGGCCGCCAACCCCGGAATCGAAAATCAGGATGGTGGGCGCGGCGGGAGATTGGTGTGCGTCTGGATCGGTGCGATTCGGCATGCCGGCAAAGTTTAAGCCACGGCGGGCCATGGGTGACAATGGGTCGCAGCCGGAGCCGCGCGGTTGAGCCGTTCAATTATTGAAAGACCGAGCCGGAGCGCGGGCAATTTCCGAACCATGCCCACGTTCAACCGTTTTCTCAACAAGAGAGAAAACGGGCGGTATTTGAACGCGATGGAGATGACATGACACTCAAGACATTAGGCCCGAAAATGGGCAAAAAACTGGTACTGACCGCTGCGGTTTTGCTCGCTTCCGTGGGCATTGCATCGGCGGCCACCGTCACCAACGACCTCAATCTGCGCAGCGGACCGAGCACCGGCTATCGTGTGATCGATACCATGCCGGCCGGCGCGCACGTCAATGTGCTTGGCTGCACCGGCTCGTGGTGCCGCGTGAACTTCCGCGGTGAGGTCGGTTACGCCAGCGCAAGCTATCTCGGTGGCGGTGGATACGTGGCGGCGGCGCCGGTCTATTCCGCGCCTGTGTACTATAGCGAACCGTATTACGCGGCGCCGGTTTTCGGCTTTGGCTTCGGTTTCGGCGGCCATCGCGGCGGATGGCACCGCGGTGGTGGGCATCGTGGCGGTGGATGGCACCACAGCGGCGGCCATCACAGTGGCGGCCATCATGGTGGCGGACACCACCACCGCTAACATGAAGACTGGCGCGCCTGGTCTTTAAGGCGCGCCAGCAACTGCCCGGCAGATCGCAAGCCGCGCATCATTCGTTGCCGAACACGCGCGCGAAAATCGTATCGACCTGCTTGAAGTGGTGGCCGAGATCGAAATTGGCCTCAAGCTCCTTGTCGCTTAAAGCGGCGTGGACTTCGGGATCGGCTTTCAGCAGCGCGAGGAAGTCGTTGCTCTCGCCGCCCCACACCTTCATCGCATTGCGCTGGACGAGGCGATAAGCGTCCTCGCGGGCGACGCCCTTTTGCGTCAGCGCGATCAGGATGCGCTGCGAGTGGATCAGCCCGCCAAGCTTGTCGAGATTCTTCTGCATGTTGGCCGGATAGATCAGCCACTTGTCGATCAACCCGGCAAGCCGCGCCAGCGCGAAGTCGAGCGTGACGGTGGCGTCGGGCCCGATCATGCGCTCGACCGATGAATGCGAAATGTCACGCTCGTGCCAGAGCGCGACGTTTTCCATTGCGGGCAGGGCGTAACCGCGCACCAGCCGGGCGAGGCCGGTGATATTTTCCGACAGCACCGGGTTGCGCTTGTGCGGCATCGCCGACGAACCCTTCTGCTTTTCGGAGAAGAATTCCTCGGCCTCCAGCACTTCGGTGCGTTGCAGGTGACGGACTTCGATGGCGAGCCGTTCCATCGAGGAGGCGATGACGCCCAACGTTGCGAAATACATGGCGTGGCGGTCGCGCGGAATGACCTGCGTCGAGATCGGCTCGACGGTCAGCCCCATCGCCTTGGCGACATGGGCTTCGACGCGCGGATCGACTTGCGCGAAGGTGCCGACCGCGCCGGAGATCGCGCAGGTCGCGACTTCCTTGCGCGCGGCGACCATGCGTTCGCGGCCGCGCGAAAACTCGGCATAGGCCTGCGCCAGCTTGAGGCCGAAGGTGGTCGGTTCGGCATGGATGCCGTGCGAACGGCCGACCGTCGGCGTCAGTTTGTGCTCGAAGGCGCGGCGCTTGAGGTTGGCGAGCAGGGTGTCGAGATCGGCAATCAGGATATCCGCGGCGCGCACGAGCTGGACGTTAAAGCAGGTGTCGAGAATATCCGACGAGGTCATGCCGGAATGCATGTAGCGCGCTTCCGGGCCGACGATTTCCGAGACATGCGTCAGGAAGGCGATGACGTCGTGCTTGACCTCAGCTTCGATGGCGTCGATGCGGGCGACGTCGAATTTGGCGTCCTTGCCTTTGGTCCAGATGGTCTTGGCCGCTTCTTTCGGGATGACGCCGAGTTCGGCCATCGCGTCGGCGGCATGCGCCTCGATCTCGAACCAGATGCGGAATTTCGTTTCCGGCGACCAGATCGCCACCATGTCGGGACGCGAATAACGAGGGATCATCAGGCAGCTTCTCCACGCGCCAGCGCCGCGGCATTGCGGATCGCGGCAATATTTTCTTTGTACTTGCCGCCCTTGAACACCGCCGAGCCGGCGACCAGCACGTTGGCGCCCGCAGCAGCGACCGAGCCGGCGTTGTCGGCGGTGACGCCGCCATCGACCTCGATATCGATCGGACGGCCGGCGACCATCGCGCGCACCGCTTTTATTTTATCGAGCGCCGCCGGAATGAACGACTGGCCGCCGAAGCCGGGATTGACCGACATGACGAGAATGAGATCGACGATGTCGATGACGTTCTCCAGCGCGCTCACCGAGGTGCCGGGGTTGATTGCGACGCCGGCCTTCTTGCCGAGGGCGCGGATCGCCTGGAGCGAACGATGAATATGGGGGCCGGCCTCGGCATGAACGGTGATGACGTCGGAACCGCCCTTGGCGAAGGCTTCGAGATAAGGATCGCACGGCGAGATCATCAGATGGGTGTCGAAGGGCTTCGCCGATACGCCGCGCACCGACTGCATGACCGCCGGTCCGAACGAGATGTTGGGAACGAAATGACCGTCCATGACATCGACGTGAATCCAGTCGGCACCGGCTGCGTCGATGGCGCGCACCTCGTCGCCAAGCTTGGCGAAGTCCGCCGACAGAATCGACGGCGCGATGAGCAGCGGGCGGGTCATGTCAGGGCTCCAAAATCGCCGTTCGCGTAACACGGGCAACGCTCGGGGGCAACGCAACGTGGCCGCGCCGCGGGCGGTTTCGCCCGGCAAATTGGTCGCCGCCGTCCCGGTTTTTCCGGCAGAAATTGCCGGTGGCCCTTGGCGCAAAGCCGAGCCGGAATGGCACAATTTGTGGAAAACCCAGAGGCGATACCGTTTTTCGCGAGGGCTCAAGAACTGGCGCGGCCCTTGCTTTCCCAACGCCGGGAGCGATGACCGTCGGCCAAGCACGCGCCTGGCCGTCAGGTTGCAGGAGTTATCCAGTCATGTCCATGTCAGTGGGCGCATCGTCTTCAAATGCGATGTCCTACCTGCAACAATTGTTGCAGCAAGCCACTGCCGGCGCCAGCAGCGCGGCCAGCGCATCCGATCCGTTATCGATGCTGATGCAAGAAATCTCGGGCGACGGTTCGTCGTCCGGGCAAACCAGTGCGCCCGCGGCCAATACCGCGAGCGGGCCAAGCAGTCCGCAATTCGGCAACGACGCGATGTCGGCGCTGCTGTCGGCACAGAGCCAGAGCGCAAGCGGACAGCCGTCGAAGTTGTTTTCCAAGCTCGACACCGATAGCGACGGCCAGATCAGCAAGGCCGAGTTCGACACCGCCACGCAGAAGGCCGGCGTCGATAGTTCGACGGCTGACGCGGTCTTCGCCAAGATCGATGGCGATGGCAGCGGCTCGGTCAGCCAGGGCGAACTGGCAAAGGTTGACCATGGCGGCGGTGGCCACCATCACCACCACGTCGGCCACGCCGGTGGCGGCGGAGGCGGTGCGCAGGGGAGCGGCGGGTCGCAGGATCCGCTCGATGCCTTGCTGTCGGCGACGGGGGCCGACGGCGCAACTACCACGACGGCGACCAACGCCGACGGCTCGACCACCACAAGCGTTACCTACGCCGACGGCAGCAAGGTCGATATGACGACGCCGGCGGCGCCTTCCGGCGGGAGCGACAGTTCGAGCGGCGATTCCGGGAGCAGCAGCAATAACAAGACCGCTGCGAACTTGATTCAGCAGTTGATCAAGATGCAGTCGCAGGTGCTCAACTTCGCGACTTCGACGATGTCGGCCATCGCCTGACGTCAACTGGTCTGCTGAAACCGTCTCGCCAGCGGTTTCAGCAGTGCCGGCAGCAGGAAGATCGGAAACTGCACCATCGCGAAATAGAACCACGCGAGGTCCGGCAGCGTCGTCCCGAGCGCCGCCATGATCACGCCGAGATTGCGGAACGAGGCGAGGAGGCCGACCACCAGGGCCCGGTTGCGCCCCGCGCGCCAGAACACCAGCATGCTGAGACCGATCAGCGCCAGGCTGAGCGCCATGATCACTGCCAGCAATTCAACCGCGAAAATCGGATCGGCCATGACATGCCGCGGCACGCTTTCCATGGCGACAATGGCAAAGACGAAAACGGCGATAACGTTGAGGCCGTCGATCGCTTCCTTCTGGCTTTCGATCCACGGCTGGCCGGCGATGCGGCGGATGCCGTACGAGACGATGCCGGCGCCGGCGAAAAAGAATGCCAGCTTGAGACCGAGATCGATCGGCGAGAACAGCGACGAGCCGAGAAATAAATAACTCATCGCCACGGTGGTCAGCGGCGCGAGCGCGTTCGACACGATCAGCGCGGCGAGCGAGAAGGCGACGTCGAGCCCCATCAGCGCCGCGAAAGCCGCGGAGGACGTGATCGGCGAAATAGCGCTTTGCAGGATCATGATGGTGTAGAGCGCCGGTATCGTTTTGCCGACGCCGGTCAGCACACAGATCGCGCCGAACAGCAGCGGCACCGCCACCATGACCCACAGCGCCGCCAGAATGGTAAGGCCCGGCGCCCTGAGATAGCGCCGGAACGCCGCCGGATCGGTGCGCAGATAGGAAAACAGCAGCAGGACGAAGACGGTGGCGCCGAGAAGAGGCTTCAGATACGCCGCAAGCTGCGGCGCGGAGACGCCGACAAGCACCGCCACCGCCAGCCCGCGCGTGCCCTGCCGGCCGAGCCATGCGAGCGCGGCCCAAGGCAGGCTCAGAATATTCATTGCAGACAGTCTCCCGGCAACGGCAGCGCCTTAATAGCGTCTTCGCCGCCGATGATCCATAAGCGGGTTGCAATCCTCCTTCGCGCCGGCGGGGCTTGAACTCATGCCGGAAAAGGCGAACAAAAGGCCATGGCACGCACCGATGCAATCGTCCTGGGTGCCGGGATCGTGGGCACCTCGATCGCGCTGCAACTGGCCAAGCGCGGCGTCAGCGTGGCGCTGATCGATCGCGCCGGCATCGGCGAGCAGACCTCCTACGGCAATTCCGGCGTCATCGAAGGCAGCACCATCATGCCGCCGGCCTTTCCGCGCGGATTGAATGCGTTGATGCGGGTCGCGTTCAAGCAGGCCAGCGACGCCAATTATCACATGAGCTTCCTGCCGAAAGTGGCGCCGTGGCTGCTGGCTTTTCGCGCCGCCTCGCAACCGAAACGCATCATCGAGACGGCGCGGCTCAACCGGCCGATTTTTGCCCAGGCCATCGCCGAGCACGAAACGCTGATGCTCGAATCCGGCGCGACGCGCTATCTACGCCGCAACGGCTGGATGAAGCTTTACCGCAGCGAGAGTGCGTTCGCCGCGTTGGCCCCGGAACTGGAATTGGCCAGGGAATTCGGCGTGCCGGTCGAAACGATGGACGCTGCCGGCGCGCGCAAGCTGGAGCCGTCGCTCAATCCGGTGTTCAAACATGCGCTGTACTGGCCGGCGGTGGCGAGCCTCAGCAATCCTCTGGCGGTGACGCAATCTTACGCGGCGCGCTTCGCCGCGCTCGGCGGCATGACGCTGAAGGGCGACGCCCGCACGCTGCATCGCTCCGGCAACGGCTGGCGGGTCGAGACCGGCGACGGGGCGCTCGATACGCGCGAGGTGATTGTCGCGCTCGGCCCATGGGCGCCGGACCTGCTGGAGCCTCTCGGCATCAAGCTGCCGATGGGATTCAAACGCGGCTATCACCGTCACTTCAGCACCGCCGACAGCGCGCCGCTGTCGCGGCCAGTGGTCGATGTCGCCTATGGCTATCTGATCACGCCGATGGAGCAGGGCATCCGGCTCACCACCGGCGCGGAATTCGCCGCGCGCGATGCGGCGCCGACGCCGGTGCAATTCGACCGGATCGCGCCGCATTTGCGCGAACTCTATCGCATCGGTCCGCGTGCGGACGACAAGACCTTATCCGGGAAGACCTGGCTCGGGGCGCGGCCGTGCTTCCCGGACTCGCGGCCGGTGATCGGCCGCGCGCCGGGACAGAAGGGAATGTGGCTCGCCATCGGCCATGCCCATTGGGGTCTGACGCTTGGGCCCGTCACCGGACGCCTGATCGCGGAGATGGTGATGAACGAGACGCCGTTCTGCGATCCCAAGGCTTACGCGGCCGAGCGTTTTTTCAAGTAGAGCGTTCTCGAGCGAAGTGGATACCGGTTCGCATGAAGAAAACGCGTTCAAAACAAAAAGTTAGAATTAACTGACCCGGGCCGTCGTGCGGGCGACCGGCTCAACCTCGCGGCATGTGTACTTGTCGCGAATGCGCTTGTTGAAAAACGTGCCCTTGGACAACGCTACCTGGAAGGACGCGGCAATCGAAGCCGGCACCATGTAATAGACGTAGACCCGGCCGCTCGTGAAGGTCACGGTCAGGCGGCTGTGCTGCGGTTCGTAGTCGATCTTTGCGATAACGCTCGATGGCATGAGGGAACAACGCGCCACCTTGGCGTTGGTTCGCTCGTCCGCCTAACCGTGCCGGTCGCGCCAACTCGGCAGGCTGCCCGGGAAGGGGAGCGCGGTCGCCTCGTAGACGCCGCGGGCGATGGCGCGCGCCAGCACATTGGCGGCGACCATGCCGAGATCGCTCAACGACGACACTGGATCGGTGAGCGCCTTGTCGCCTATCGCTGCGGCGAACACGATGTCGCCATCCAGCGGCGTGTGCACCGGATAGATCGCCCGCGCCATGCCGGTATGCGCCATCACGGCGAGCCGCTTGCATTGCGCCTTGGTGAGTTTGGCGTCGGTGGCGATCACCGCTAGCGTGGTGCTCTCGCGCGGGCTGCCTTTGCTGCGGAAGGCGAGCGCGTCGGCGCCGAAGTTTGCAGGCAAGCCGCGCCCGCCGAATTCGTTATTCTGCTCGAATGGCGCGGCCCAGAAATGCGACGTGTCGCCGACCGTGACGGAGCCGGCGGCGTTGACCGCAACCAGCGCGCCGACAGTAATGCCATCGCGCGTTTGCGCCGATGCCGAGCCGATACCGCCTTTGAGGTTGACCGTGGTCGCGCCGACACCCGCGCCGACGCTACCGAGATCGAATTGCTCGCTTGCTTGATTGGTCGCATCGTAACCGAATTCGCGGTAGGGCGGATAGCGGCCCCAGTTCTTGTCGCCACCCGACAACAGGTCGAACAGGATCGCCGCCGGCACGATCGGCACCAGCGCCTCGCGGACGCGGAAGCCGCGGCCTTGCTCGCGCAAAAACGCCTGCGTCCCGGAGGCGGCGTCGAGACCATAGGCCGAGCCACCCGACAGTACGATGGCATCGACCCCTTCGACGGTCTGCGCCGGATCGAGCAGGGCGGTCTCGCGCGTACCCGGGCCGCCGCCGCGCAGGTCGACGCTGGCCGCGACCGGACGGTCGAACAAAACCACGGTGGTGCCGGAGCCGAGCGCGGCGTCGCCGGCATGGCCGACCGTCACGCCTTCGACATCGGTGATCAGATTGCGCGGCAAGCGGGGTCTCCCCATGGCCGGAGTTGCGTCCTGAATAGCACTACACGCCGTCATCACAATAGGGCGAGCGTGTGCTGGCGATGCTTGCATCGCCGGCTTGCCCGGCGCATGTAGCCGCGATGCATGGTGACGTCTCATATCTGGCCGCCCTGATCGCCGGGCTGGTCTCTTTCCTTTCCCCTTGTGTGCTGCCGCTGGTGCCGCCTTATCTCGTCTATCTGGCCGGCACGTCGCTGGAGCGGCTGGCCGACCATGAGCCGGATCGAATGGTCAAACGCGACACCGTGATCGCGGCGGCGCTGTTCGTGCTCGGATTTGCCACCGTGTTCGTGTCGCTCGGCGCCAGCGCCAGCGCCATCGGTTCTCTGATCCGCACTTATTCGGGGCCGCTCGCAACCGTCGCCGGCGTTCTCATCATCATCATGGGGTTGCACTTTCTTGGGCTGACGCGGATCGCCTTTCTGATGCGCGAAAAGCGCGCCGAGATGGCCAAGCCCGTCGGCCTGTGGGGCGCTTACGTCATGGGTCTGGCCTTCGCGTTCGGCTGGACGCCTTGCATCGGGCCGATCCTGGCCGCCATCCTCGCCGTCGCCGCTTCTCAAGCCACGGTCGCCAAGGGCGCGAGCCTGCTGGCGGTTTATTCGCTGGGCCTGGGCATTCCGTTTTTGCTGGCGGCCTTCGCCATCGAGCCGTTCGCGGCGTTTCTGGCGCGCTTCAAGCGGCATCTGCATCGGGTCGAGCAGGCGATGGGCGCGTTGCTGATCCTGACCGGCGTCGCGTTCCTGACCGGCAGCATCGGCACCATGAGCGTGTGGCTGCTGGAGACATTTCCGGCTTTGGGAAATATCGGGTAGAGCGACCCTCATCCTGAGGAGACCTACGCGGCGTAAGCTGCGGAGGTCGTCTCGAAGGATGGGCCACATGGTTCGAGACGCGCCGCCAAAGGCGGCGCTCCTCACCATGAGGGTCAAGAGAGCGCCTCGAATGACACGTGGCCAAAAGAAAAGCCCGCCAACCTGGCGGGCCTCCCTTATCTCAGCGATAGCCGAGAACAGTTCAGTTGGTCGGCGTCGCGTTCATTTCGACGTAGGTGATCTTGCCATCGGCGTTCTTCTTCCAGATGTACATCACGTAGTCGAGGTTGGTGCGGTCGCCCTTCTTGTCGTAGGAGATGTCGCCGAGCACGGTCTTGAATTTCATGCCCGAGTGCATCTTCTCCGCGACCTTCTTGGGATCGAGCGACTTGGCGGCATCGGCGGCCTGCTTGATGATCTGCACGGCGGCGTAGCTGTACAGCGTGTAGGCTTCCGGCTCGAACTTGGCGGCGCGGAATTTCGCGACGACTTCCTTCGCGGCCGGATTGTTGCGCGCGTCCGGGCCGTAGGTCATCAGCGTGCCTTCGACGCCGGGGCCGCCGATCGAGGCGAACTCGTCGGTGGTGATGCCGTCGCCGCCCATCAGCGGGGCCTTGACGCCCTGGTCGCGCATCTGACGCACGATCAGGCCGCCCTCGGTGTGGAGGCCGCCCCAGTACACGAGGTCGGCGCCCGACGACTTGATCTTCGACACCAGCGCCGAATAATCCTTTTCGCCGATGTTGATGCCTTCATACATCACCGGCTTCATGCCGCCTTTGGCCATCGCCTTGACGGTCTCGTCGGCGAGGCCCTTGCCGTAGGTGGTCTTGTCATGGACCACGGCGATTTTCTTGCCCTTGAAGTGCTTGAGAATGTAACCGCCGGCGACCGCGCCCTGCTGATCGTCGCGGCCGCAGGTGCGAAAGATGTTCCACATCTTGCGCTCGGTGATCTTCGGGTTGGTGGCCGCGGGCGTGACTACGAGTATACCGTTTTCCTGATAGACTTCCGACGCCGGCATGGTGACGCCGGAGTTGAAGGGACCGACGACGAACTTGACCCCGTCGCCGGCGAACTTGTTGGCGACCGAGACGCCTTGCTTGGGATCGGAAACGTCGTCGCCGACTTCGGCGCTGATCTTCTGGCCCTGGATGCCGCCGGCGGCGTTGATGTCGTCGATGGCTTGTTGCGCGCCGTTCTTGATCTGGGCGCCGAACGCGGCGTTCGGCCCGGTGATCGGGCCTGTAATGCCGAATTTGACTTCGGCGGACGCGGTGCCCGCCATCGCGACCGCGAGACCCAACGCAAGCCCAAGTGTTGTTATCTTCTTCATACGCTTTTCCCCTTCAACTGAAACGATGTTTCAATTAGCAGCGAACGTCCACGTAGCTGAAATTCATATTACGTCAGGGCCCGGTACGGCGCCAGCGCAAAGGGCCGTTCGGCTGATTGACCCAGCGATATTGTGTTACCATCTGGGTCGCGCGGGCAGCCCGGAATCCGAGGAAACCGAGGATCATGCAGATGGCCGTATCCGCCGCGTAATAATGTAGGGACAGGAGGGTGCCGCCGAACAGGCTGTAGTGAATAAACCGCACGGCGCAGCCCAGAATGAGACTATAGGCGAAGACCTGCCAGACCGGACGCCAGGTTTGGGCAATGGCGCGGCCGGACAGCCAGGCGGCGCCGCCGCCAAGAATGATGGTCACCAACAAAAAGACGCCGAACGAGCCTTCCTCGTAGAGCAGCATCCAAAACGAGAAATCGCCAGTCGGCTCCGGGATCATGACTCAAGCGCCTCCTTCAAGATAGGCCTGCCTGACTTCCGGGCGCTCCAGCAGTTCGCGGCCGGTGCCCGACAGGGTTATCAGGCCGTTGATCATGACGTAACCGCGGTTGGCGAGCTTGAGCGCGTGGTAGGCGTTCTGCTCGACCAGGAAGACGGTGAGCCCATCCATTTTGTTGAGCGTGCGGATGGCGTCGAAGATCTGTCTGACGATCAGCGGCGCCAGACCGAGCGAGGGCTCGTCGAGCAACAGGAGGCGCGGCCGCGCCATCAGCGCGCGCGCGATCGCCAGCATCTGCTGCTCGCCGCCCGACAGCGTGCCGCCGCGCTGGCCGATGCGTTGTTTGAGGCGCGGAAACAACGTCATCATGCGTTCGAGGTCGTGGTCGAATTCTGTTTCGTCGGCGACCAGCGCGCCCATTTGCAAATTTTCGAGCACGGTCATGCGTGAGAAGATGCGGCGGCCTTCCGGCGCTTGCGCCAGCTTGAGGCGGGCGATCTCATGCGTCGGCATGTGGGTGATGTCGCGGCCGGCGAATTCGATCGTGCCCTCGCGCGCCCGCGGGTTGCCGCAGACGGTCATCATCAGCGTCGACTTGCCGGCGCCGTTGGCGCCGATCAGCGTGACGATCTCGCCTTCGTTGACGTCGAGATCGACGCCCTTGAGCGCCATGACGCGGCCGTAGAAGGTCTTGACCCCGCGGACGGTGAGAAGGGCGGTCATAACCCGATCTCCGCCTCGATTTTCGCAACTTCCTCCTCGTCGGCGACGCCGAGATAAGCGGCGATCACCTTCGGATCGTTGCGCACCGCTTCCGGTGCGCCGTCGGAAATCTTGACGCCATAGTCGAGCACGACGATGTGGTCGGATATTTCCATCACCACGGACATGTCATGCTCGATCAGCAGGATCGAGATGCCGTGCTCGTCGCTGATGCCCAGCAGCAATTCATTAAGTTGCGCGCTTTCGCGCGGGTTCAAACCGGCGGCGGGTTCATCGAGACACAACAGGATCGGATCGGTACACATGGCGCGGGCGATCTCGAGCCGGCGCTGGTCGCCATAGGGCAGGGTGCCCGCGGAATCGTCGGCGCGATCGAGGAGGCCGATGCGGTTGAGCCAGTCGCGGGCGTGCTCGATCGCGGCGCGCTCGGCGCGTTGGTAAGACGGGATGCCGAAGATGCCGAGCAAGGTGTAGCCGGACGCCAGCATCAGGCTGTTGTGATGGGCGACCAGCAGATTTTCCAGCACCGTCATGCCGGGGAAAAGCCGAATGTTCTGAAACGTCCGCGCGACGCGGGCCTGCTGCGTCACCAGGAAATCCGGCATGCGCTCCAGCAGAAACAATGAACCGTCGGCGTTGCTGATACCGCGTTTGCCGCTTTCGGTCAGCGCGTCGAGGGCAGACCACGTTGCCGGATTACCGTGACACAGGCCAATGCGGCCTTCGCTCGGTTTGTAAAAGCCGGTGATGCAGTTGAACACGGTGGTCTTGCCGGCGCCGTTCGGACCGATCAGTGCGGTGATTTCGCCGTGGCGCGCCTCGAACGACAGATCGTCGACGGCAACGAGACCGCCGAAACGCATCGTCAGGTGTTCAACGCGAAGCAGGACGTCGCCCCTTATGCCCGCTTTATGGGAGCGCATGGTCTCGTCGGAAAACTGGTGTCCGCTTTTCTGGGCCATGCGCGTCAACCGTGCCCTTGACCGACGAGGTCGGCGGCAATTGTCTTGCGTTCCTTGAGGAACACCGACGGCGTGCGGGTCGAGATCAGGCCGCGCGGGCGCAACACCATGATCATCACCATGGCGAAGCCGAAGATCAACATGCGGTATTGGGTCGGATCGAACGAGTCGCCGAATATCTGTTTGAGGAAATTCAGTTCACGCATGATCTCGGTGCCGCCGATCATCGCCACGGCGGCAATCGCGACGCCGACCTGGCTACCCATGCCGCCGAGCACGACGATCGACAGGATCGTCGCCGACTCGAGGAAGGTGAAGCTTTCCGGCGAGATGAAGCCTTGCCGCGCGGCAAAGAACGAACCGGCGAAGCCGGCGAACATCGCGCCGATGCCGAAGGCCGTCAGCTTGGTGTTGGTGGTGTTGATGCCGAGCGCCCGGCAGGCAATTTCGTCTTCGCGCAAGGCTTCCCACGCCCGTCCGACCGGCAAGCGCCGCAGCCGCACGGTGACGAAGGCGGTCAGGAAAGCGAGCGCGAGGATCAGGTAATAAAGAAAGATGGTGCGGTGGACCGGCGTGAACTCCAGTCCGAACACGGCGGCAAAGCCGTTATCGTCGGCGTTGAACGGAATACCGAAGAACGACGGCCGCGGAATGCTGCCGATGCCGGCATAGCCATTGGTTAGGTCGACGAAATTGATCAGCACGATGCGCACGATCTCGCCGAAGGCGAGCGTGACGATGGCGAGATAGTCGCCGCGCAGCCGCAGCACCGGAAAGCCGAGCAGGATGCCCCAGAATGCCGACATGGTGCCGGCGAGCGGCAGCAGCACCCAGAACGAGAGGCCGAATTCGTTCGCCAGTAGGGCGTAGGCGTAGGCCCCGACGGCATAGAAGGCGACATAGCCGAGGTCCAGCAGGCCGGCGAGGCCGACGACGATGTTGAGGCCCCAGCCGAGCATGACGTAGATCAGAATCTGGATGCCGAAATTATCGACCCATTTCAGCGCGCCGCCCCAGCCCGTCGTAAGGATGATGATGACCGGATAGGCGATGGCGAAACCGATGGCGAAAGGCACAAACCACTTGCCGACAAAGCCGCTCCAGGCCGGCTGACTTACGGCCACCGGCCGCAGCCGCCGCTTCTCGATCCACGGATGCAACACCAGCGAATAGAGCAGGCGGCAAATACCGATGACAGCGGCGAGGCCAAACAGCAACGGCCAGCGCGTCGTCAGGATCAGCTCGTTGCGAATATTGGTGACCGTCTTGAAGCCGATCAGCGGCAGAAACAGGCCGAATGCCAACAGCGTTGTGATGCCGGCATCGCGCAAGGCGGCTGTCACATCGATGCGTCCGCTGGAGTCGCCTTCGGCGATGCCGGGTTTTGTCGCGGGGACTTTTGCCGCTGCGTTTTGCATCGTCAGACCTTCTCGACGTCAGGCCGGCCGAACAGGCCCTGCGGCAGGAAGATCAAGGTGATGGCGAGCACGGAGAAGGCGGCAACGTCCTTGTAGTCGATGGAAAAATAGGCAGACCACATGGTTTCGATCAGGCCAATCAACAGACCGCCGATCACGGCTCCCGGCAACGAACCGATGCCGCCAAGAACCGCCGCGGTGAACGCCTTGACGCCCGGTACGAAGCCGTCGGAGAAGCTGACCACGCCGTAATACATCAGGTACAGCGTGCCGGCGACGGCGGCCAACGCCGCCTCGCGCACCAGGGCGATCGACAGGTTGTGGTGGGCATTTTACCCGAGCAGCGCGGCCCACATATTGTACTGCGGACCCCCCCCGGGCCGGCGCCCAAAGATAGGTTTGGCCACCAGATACCAGAAGCAGACGAGCAGCACGGCAGTTACACCCCAGATGATCATCTGCTTGAACGACAGCGTGACGGCGTAGCCGTTGTTGGTCCACAGCACGAATTCGCCCTGGATCATCGGCGGGATCGCCTTGTTGCGCGGGCCCTGGCTCACCTGGACGAAATTCGACAGGAAGATCGACATGCCGATGGCCGAAATCAGCGGCGCGAGACGAAACGAGCCGCGCAACGGCCGGTAGGCGAGGCGCTCGATCACCCAATTGACCAGCGAGGTGAACAGCATCGCAACGATGAGCACGATGAGCAGCGCGACCGCGATCGAGGAGACGCCGAGCCAGGTGGTCAGGATCAGAAACGCGATCAAGGCGACGAAAGCCGAGACCATGAAGACGTCGCCGTGGGCGAAATTCACCATGCCGATGATGCCGAACACCATGGTGTAACCGATGGCGATCAGACCGTAGATGGAGCCGAGCGTGATGCCGTTGATGAGCTGCTGGACAAACACTTCCATGCGGTGCGCTCGCCTTCCCAAAAGATCGGCCCGGCCGCCGGTCGTTTGCCCCTGACATGAATCCTTAACAGGGAGCAGCGGCAGCGGCAACGCCGCGCTCGCGCCATGTTATCAGGTTATTGTTCGGCAAGCGCCGTGCCAACATCGGGGCACAAGTCCGGGCGGCGCGCATTATTCTGGAGCACGAGTTTGACCCCTGGCCTCGAAATGGTTGTCCGCGTCGGCGCTGCGGCGCTCGTTTTCGTAAGTATGGCGTTGTGGGAATGGTATGCGCCCCGGCGCCGTTTGAGCGCCGGACGGCGGCCGCGATGGGTCGGCAATCTCGGCATTTTCGCCATCGATATCGTGGCGGTGCGCCTGCTGGTGCCGACCGCGGCCGTCGGGATGGCGCTGATCTCGACCGAGCGAGGTTGGGGATTATTTCCGCTGATCGGGCTGCCGGCCGCGGCTGCCTTCGTCGCCGGCGTGATCGCACTCGACCTTGTCATCTATACCCAGCATGTCGTCTTCCATCACGTGCCGGTGCTGTGGCGGCTGCATCGCATGCACCACGCCGATATCGATATCGATGTCACCACCGGCGTGCGTTTCCACCCGCTTGAGATATTGTTGTCGCTCGGCATCAAGATCGCGGCGGTGGTGTTGCTCGGCGTTCCGGCTCTCGGCGTGGTCGTGTTCGAGGTGCTTCTCAACGCGACGTCGATGTTCAATCACAGCAATGTCGCGCTGCCGTCATGGCTCGACAAGATCGCGCGCTGGATCGTCGTGACGCCGCAGATGCACCAGGTCCATCACTCCATCGTCCGCAGCGAGACAGACAGCAATTTCGGATTCAATCTGCCGTGGTGGGACCGGCTGTTCGGCACGTATCGCGCCGCCCCCGCCGCCGGTGAGCAGGGCCTCGTCATCGGCTTGCCGGATTTCAGGGAGGCTGCGGAACGGCGCGTCGTCAATTTGCTAACGCAGCCGTTCCGCAACGATGCCGGACACAAAGACCCGGCTTTGTAACGTCAGTGCAAGCCGCCAAAAACCCAGATCAGAAGCAGGATCGGCAGCGGAATGCCGAGAAACCAGAGCAAAAAATACCGTCCCATCTCATTCTCCTCAGTCCCGAATTGTTGTGGGAAAGGAACTCGGGCAGGCGCATGAAGTTCCGTCCGGGTCATCAATTGAGTCACGAATTGTGGTGCCGCGTTTTCGGGAACGAACCTCACCTCGGTCGCGTTAATCTGCGGGCCGGGAGAAACAACCTCGGAAGGAATTTCAATGACCCAGAATCAGAATCCCAATCCCAACCAGAACCCGAGCCAGAAGCCGGGGCAGCAGCAGCAGCAGGGCGGCCAGCAGAAACCCGGTCAGCAGCAGCAACAGCAGCAGGATCGTCCGGGACAGGGCGGCCAACAGGGTGATCAGCAGAAGCGCTGAGCAACGCGTTTAGTTTTAACGGAAGCCTCGCCGGAAACGGCGGGGCTTTTCGCGTCCGGTGTCGGTTAACCCTAAGCGGCGCGGTAAGGTAAAGTTTTGCTTTCTTTTGAATTCGGCATTTGACGCGCCTAACCATGGTGGCCTGATATTGGGGAGGACATCATGCGTAAGACTTCCGGCGCGACCGTCGCCATGATCATGGGCGTTGCGCTTTATTTCACCGTGTTCTGGGGTCTCGACGCCATCCGGGTGCTGACCTCGCCGACTTTCGGGTTGGACGATGTCTGGCGCTCCCAGTTTGTCTTCGGCATCGGCAGCCATTTCGCGCTCGCACCCACCGGACTTCTCAAGCTCGCGGCCTTCTTCGGCGCCGTGAAGCTGGTGGTCGCCTTTGTTTGCGCGATCCATCTGGCTACTCGCGTGCGGGCGCTCGCGGGCGGCAAAGCCAATTCGGAAGTTTTTGAGGGCGGCCTGATGGTGGTGGTCGCGGTCAGCATCGTATCGGCCGGGCCGGCGGCTTGGGTGCACAATACCGATCTGGTCCGCGGGCAGATCATTCAACTGGCATTGGCGGCGCTCGGCGTCGCGCTCTGCATGGTGGAGCGCAGTTATGACCGCAGCAGGACGGTGACCGAAGCCCGGCTGGCCGCCTCTACCCACAACGAGGCGTCCGCGCCGCAGCTTCCGGCCTGATTATTTCTGCCGTGGCTCCTTAAGGCCGCGATCGGGCGACTGGTAATGCCCGGCGCGGCGATCGCGCACCGCCTGCACCAGCGTGCGCGCCGCGTTGCGGACTTCCTCCTGAAACGCCGTATCGCGGTCGAGCGCCTCGTGGCTGGTGGCGTAAGGCTCGTAATAGCCGACATAGCGATTGAGTTCGGCCATCGCGCCCGCCGGCACCAATCCCATATCTTCGAGCCAATCCGACAACATGCGCCGCAGGTTCTCGTCGCCGGCGCTGTCGCCGTGGACGATCACCGAAAACACGCGGCCGGCGAGATGGCGCGGATAGAGCCAGCCCGCCAACTCCAGCTTCTTGGCTTCTTCGGGTTTCTTGCCGTGGGTGGAGGAAGGATCGGTGTTGCCGCCATCGGCGCAAACCAAACGGTCGATCATCAGCTTCAGCGATGAGGGCGCCTGGTACCAGTTGACCGGACAGATCAGCATGACGCCATGTGCCGCGACCCAGCGCGGATAAATCTCGTTCATCCAGTCGTTGACCTGGCCGAGCGAATGGTTGGGGTAGCAGGAGCACGGAAAATGACACAGCGGCATCGCCGTCGAGACGCAGGTCTTGCATGGGTAGATGACGCGGCCGTATTCGGAGGCGGTGCGCGAAAGGTCGAGCACATCGACCTCAAGACCGTTTTCTGCTTCGACGATCTCGCGCGCCAGCGTCGCCAGCCGCCAGGTCTTCGACATCTCGCCGGGGCAAGTATGTTCGCTTCGGGTTGCGCCGTTGATGATGAGAATGCGAAGCGGCGTGGCCGGGTCCTGCTGGCGGTGCTGGGCGGCCTGAATGGCGCGATGGGCTTCCAGCCATTCGATTGAGAGGTCGTAGTCCGGATCGGAAAATTCCGGCCCCGCCTTGACGGTGCGCGGCGCCTTGCGGCCTTTGTCGTAGCTGTCCCAGGCGATCTCGGCGATGCGGTCCAACTCCGCCGCCACCGCGTCGAAGGCCGGATCGAAAAACTTTTTCAGAAACCGTTGCTTGAATTCGTCCTTGCCGAGCTGCGCGCTCGGCATTCCCTTGCGCACCTCGACCTTGGGCGTCCCGGCTTCGGCCATTGCATGCTCCTCTCGCGTTGGACCGACAACGCACAAGGAGGGCAAATCGCCGAAGCCAGAGCCTTATTTATTGATCTCGGCGATGACCGCGGCCGCTTCCTTGAAAGCGTGGTTGGCCGCCGGGACGCCGCAATAGACCGCTTGTTGCAGGATGATTTCCTTGATGTCGTCCTGCGAGAAACCGCCTTCGACCAGCGCTGCGCGCACATGCATCACGAACTCGTCCCAATGCCCCAGCGCGATCATGGTGCCGATCACCAATATCCGCCGGGTGCGTTCGTCGTAATGCGGCCGGGTCCAGACCTCGCCCCACGCGCCGCGGGTGATGAAGCCCTGGAATTCCGTATTGAACGGCGTCTTTTTGGCGTTGGCGCGATCGACCCACGCGGCGCCGAGCACCTTGCGCCGCCTGGCCATGCCTTGGTCGTAGCGTTCTTTTTCGTCCATTGTCGACTTGCTCCGGTTGCTTTCATCCGCTCGTCCCCGCGGAGGCGGGGACCCAGCGCTTTGGTCAAAGAACTGGATTCCCGCTTCCGCGGGAATGAGCGGAGTTTGTATCGCGCCCGTCAGCCACGCAAAAAATCGAGCACGGTTTCGGTATAGAGCTTCGGCTGCTCCATGTTCGCGATGTGCGCGGCGTCGAGGCTCACGAGCTTCGCGCCCGGGATCTGATTGGCGATGGCTTCACCGGCCGACGGCGGCGTAGCGGGGTCCTGCGCGCCGACGATCACCAAAGTCGGCACCTTGATCGACGGATTGGAGGTCCGGAAGTCCATGTCGCGGATCGCCTCACAGCAGGCGATGTAGCCGGCCCGGTTGGTCGTCAGGAAAATCTCTTTCATGCGGGCGAGAACCTCCGGCGCGCTTTGGCGGAAGCCGGCGGTGAACCAGCGCTCCATATTGGGATCGACCAGTTTTCCGAGTCCGTTGTTCTGCAAGAATCTGATGCGGTCGTTCCACGGTGCTTTATCCGCGTAATAGGAATTGGTGTTGGACAGCACCAGTCTCTCGACCCGGTCGGGAGCGTAAGCGCCAAGCCACTGTCCGACCATGCCGCCCATCGATAGGCCGCACCAGTTTGTCTTTTTGACCTTGAGCGCGTCGAGCACCGCGATCACGTCGCGGCCGAAACGCTCCATCGAATAGGGCCCGGCCGGCGCGCCGGAGCCGCCGTGGCCGCGGCGGTCGTAGCGGATGACGCGAAAATGCTGCGACCAAGCGTCGACCTGCTGGTCCCACATATTGAGCGTGGTGCCGAGCGAGTTCGACAGCATCAAAGCCGGCGCGCTTTCGGCCCCCGAGACTTCGACATGGAGGGGGCAGCCATCGTCGGCATTGATCATCGGCATGAAATGCACTCCCTTGAAATCTATTCTGATCGCCGTTTAAGGCGCGGCCGCCACCCTTAATCGGCCCGGCGCTTGCTGCAAAGCCCTTTTCAGGAACGACCCGAGGGCTTAAGTCGGTGACGACAGGTCCGGACGGACCGTTGGCGCGAAGGAGATGTCGGCAATGGCGATGACGATGACAGGCGAGGTCCAACTCCCGGCGAGCCGCGACGTGGTCTTTGCCAAGCTCAACGATCCCGAAGTGCTCAAAGCCTGCATCCCGGGTTGCGAGACGCTTGTGATGAGTTCGCCAACCGAATTCCAGGCCGTCGCCGTGACCAAGATCGGGCCGGTGAAGGCGCGCTTTAAAGGCAATGTCCATTTGACCGATCTCGATCCGCCGAACGGTTACAAGATTTCCGGCGAGGGCGATGGCGGCGTCGCTGGATTCGCCAAGGGCGGCGCGACCGTGACGCTGACCGAAAAGGACGGTGGCACGCTTTTGACGTACAACGTCGAGGCCCAGATCGGCGGCAAACTCGCCCAACTCGGTCAGCGCCTCGTCAACGGCGCGGCCAAGAAGACGGCCGATGATTTTTTCAAGAATTTCGCCGCGACTGTCAGCCCATCGGCTTGATCGTATTGCGACCATAGAAAAAAACCGCCCCCGATGCCGGGGGCGGTTTGCGTGATGGATCGAGGCTTGACGATTACGGGCAGGGATGCCGATCGCCGTCATAGCCGAGATAAGTGCCCGACGCCGGATCGTAGGATTTGAACCGCGACTCGCAGTAGGCCACCTCGTTGCCACCGTAAGCGGGGGCGTAGGCGTAGCCGGGACCATAATAAGGCCGCTGCGCGGCCAGGGCGCCGCCGATGATCGCGCCGGCTGCGAAGCCGGCAAGCGCACCGCCGCCGCCGTGATGGCGATGGCCGTAATAGCCATGATGGTAGCCGCCGTGGCCGTACCAGCGGGCGCTGGCCGGCGAGATGGCGACTAAGGTCGAAGCGGCCAGCGCCAACGCGGTGACGGCGGCGGTCATTTTGGTACGCATGGGAAAGCCCCTTTGATTTGAGTAAATTGTTCAAGGAGATAAAGCGCTTACGCGCGTGTCGTTCCGTGAAATCGCGGTAAGATTGCCGTTACCGAGGAAATCGACGGCAACGCGACTGAGTTCCGCATGGCAACCAGCGCCATTGATCGAAAACCGCGTCCGATGGCTTGACCCAGCCACCGCTCGGGGTTCAGAGTTAGTCTTGTTCCAAAGTGCGTCCGGGCTAAAAACGGCTCGCTTTTGAATGTGTGAAGCTTTCGCCAGGCGTGGCGAGAGCGAAAAACGGGCGTTTGGCCCCGAATCTAGGAGAAAGTCATGGCAGCCGTGTCCATGACGGTGAACGGCAAGGCCGTCACCGGCGATGTCGAACCGCGCACTTTGCTGGTGCAATTCCTGCGCGAAAATCTCCGCCTGACGGGGACCCATGTCGGGTGCGACACCTCGCAGTGCGGGGCGTGCATTATCCATCTCGACGGGATCGCGGCCAAGGCCTGCACCACGCTGGCTCTCCAGTGCGAAGGCGCTTCGATCACCACCATCGAGGGCCTGGCGGAACCTGGCGGCAAGCTGCATCCGATGCAGGAAGCCTTCCGCGAGCATCACGGCCTCCAGTGCGGCTATTGCACGCCCGGCATGATCATGTCGGCGCTCGATATCGTGCGCCGCAACGGCAACGACCTCGAAGAACACACCATTCGCGAACAGCTCGACGGCAACATCTGCCGCTGCACCGGCTATCACAACATCGTCAAGGCGATCGAAGCCGGCGCTAAGGCCATGGCCAAATAATTTGACCAAATAATTTGGCCAAAGAATAGCCGGCTGAAACTTGGCTTCTGAACGGCGTCGATAAAAACGGCAATGGGAGGATACCGCCAATGACCGCGAGTGGGACGACCGCGACGGGGATCGGCGCTCCGGTGCGCCGCAAGGAAGACTTCCGCTTCATCACTGGCCAGGGTCAATACACCGACGACGTGACGCGGCCGGGCGAGACCCGCGCCGTGTTCGTGCGGTCGCCGCATGCTCACGCCAGGATCAAGAGCATCGATGTGACGGCGGCGCGGAAAATGCAGGGCGTGGTCGATGTTCTCACCGGAGCACAGCTTGCCGGCGATAAGATCGGCAATCTCATCTGCGGCTGGATGATCCATTCCAAGGACGGTTCGCCGATGAAGATGTCGGCGCATCCGGCGCTGGCGTCCGGCAAGGTCAACTGCGTTGGCGATGCCATTGCCGTTGTGATCGCCGAGACCGTGGCGCAGGGCAAGGACGCCGCCGAGAAAGTCGTCGTCGAATACGAGGTGCTGCCGGCGGTGGTCGATCCGGCAAAAGCCCAGGCGAAAGGCGCGCCGCAGGTTCATCCCGACATCGCCGACAACACGATTTATCAGTGGCATCTCGGCGACGCCAAGGCGACCGACGCCGCCTTTGCCGCCGCTAGGCATGTCACCAAGCTCGACATCATCAACAACCGGCTGGTGCCGAACGCCATGGAGCCGCGCGCTGCGTTGGCTGATTACGATGCCGGCACCGACAATCTGACGCTGTGGAATACATCGCAGAACCCGCATGTCGCGCGGCTCGTCATTTCGGCTTTCGTCGGCATGGCGCCCGAGCACAAATTGCGCGTGATCGCGCCCGACGTCGGTGGCGGCTTCGGGTCGAAGATTTTCATCTATCCCGAAGAGGTCGTCTGTCTGTGGGCGGCGCGCAAGGTCAAGCGGCCGGTGAAGTGGACCTCCGACCGTTCGGAAGCGTTCCTGACCGACGCGCATGGCCGCGACCATGTCACCCATGCCGAATTGGCGCTCGACACTAACGGCAAAATTCTTGCGCTGCGCGCCAAGACTATCGCCAATCTCGGCGCCTATATGTCGACGTTCTCGTCATCGGTGCCGACTTATCTCTATGCCACGCTGCTATCGGGGCAGTACGACATTCCCTCGATCTATTGCGAGGTCGATGCCGTCTATACCAACACCGCGCCGGTCGATGCCTATCGCGGCGCCGGGCGTCCCGAGGCGACGTTCGTGGTCGAGCGTCTCGTTGAAGTAGCGGCGCGCCAGATGGGTATCGATCCGGTCGACCTGCGCCGGCGCAATTTCGTCAAGAGCTTCCCGCATCAGACGCCGGTGATCATGAATTACGACGCGGGCGACTATAACGCCTCGCTGAAAAAGGCGATGGAGATCGCCGACGTCAAGGGTTTTCCCAAACGCAAGCGCGACGCGGCGCGTCACGGCAAGCTGCGCGGTCTCGGTTATTCGACCTACATCGAGGCTTGCGGGATCGCGCCGTCGCAGGCCGTCGGCTCCCTCGGCGCCGGCGTCGGTTTATGGGAAAGCGCCGAAGTGCGCGTCAATCCGACCGGCAGCGTCGAAGTGCTGACCGGCAGCCACGCGCACGGGCAGGGGCATGAGACAACGTTCGCGCAGCTCGTGTCGGAGCGCCTCGGCATTCCGATCGAGAACGTCTCGATCGTTCACGGCGACACCGACAAGGTGCAGTTCGGCATGGGCACATACGGTTCGCGTTCAGGCGCGGTCGGCATGTCGGCCATCGTCAAGGCGCTCGACAAGATCGAGATCAAGGCCAAGAAGGTCGCCGCCTTCATGATGGAAGCCGCCGAGGGCGACATCGAATTCAAGGACGGCAAGTTTACCGTCGCCGGCACCGACAAGTCGGCGGCCTTCGGCGACGTTGCGCTTAATGCCTATGTTGCGCACAAGTTCACCGGCGCGGAGCTGGAGCCGGGCCTGAAGGAAACGTCGTTCTACGATCCGACGAATTTTACTTTCCCGGCCGGTTGCCATATCTGCGAGGTCGAAATTGACGCCGAGACCGGCAAGGCCGAGATCGTCAACTGGACGGCGGTCGATGATTTCGGCACCATCATCAATCCGATGATCGTCGAGGGCCAGGTCCATGGCGGCATCGCGCAGGGCGTCGGGCAGGCACTGATGGAAGGCGCGGTTTACGATGCCAACGGCCAACTGGTGACCGGCTCGATGATGGACTACACCATGCCGCGGGCGCACGACCTGCCGTCGTTCCACGTCGGGCTGACCGAGACCAAATCGCCGTCGAACCCGCTCGGCATGAAGGGCTGCGGCGAAGCCGGTGCGATCGCGTCGCCGGCGGCGGCGATCAACGCCATTACCGACGCGATCGGGACGGAAGATATCGCGATGCCGGCGACCGCCAATGCGATCTGGGCGGCATTGCAACGGACTCATGCGCCGAAGGCGGCCTAAGGGAATTCAAGGAGACTGACATGTACAACTTCACCTTTCATCGCCCGACCACGGTCCGCCAGGCGGCCGGCCTTCTGGCGCGCAACCCCGAGGGCAAGTTGCTCGCCGGCGGGCACTCGCTGCTGCCGGTCATGAAGCAGCGGCTGGCCTCGCCATCGGCGCTGGTCGATTTGTCGCTGGTCGAGGGCATGACCGGGGTCGAACTCAAGGGTCGCTCGGTGGTGATCGGGGCGATGACGCGCCACGCCGACGTCGCCAATTCGCAAGTGCTGAAAGACGCGATGCCGGGCCTCGCCATGGTGCCGGGCTCGATCGGCGATCCGCAGGTGCGCAATCGCGGCACCATCGGCGGTTCGATCGCCAACAACGATCCGAACGCCGATTATCCGGCCGCGTGCCTGGGGCTCGGCGCGACCATCATCACCAACAAGCGCCGCATCGCCGCCGACGATTTTTTTCAGGGCATGTTCTCGACCGCGCTCGAAGACGGCGAGATCATCGTCAAGGTGTCTTTCCCGATCGCCAAGAAGGCGGCTTACGAGAAATTCAAGCATCCGGCGTCGGGCTTTGCGCTGGTCGGCGTGTTCGTGTCGAAGCGCGGCCCCGATATTCGCGTTGCCGTCACCGGCGCCGGCAGCAATGGCGTGTTCCGCGTCACGTCGTTCGAGGAGGCGCTCAAGAAGCGCTTTGCGGCGAAGTCGATCGAAGGCATGACCATTCCGGCGGACGGCATGAATTCCGACATTCACGCCAGTCCCGAATATCGCGCCCATCTCGTCGGCGTATTGGCGCGGCGCGCGCTCGCCAAGGCGAACGCTTAAGGCCGGTTGCGCCGGTGATCCGGTCTTGACCTCGGGCGCGGCATCGCCGACGCGAAATCCGGTTCGCGCGGGCGCCGCCTTGGTGCTCGTGATCGGCTTCGTCGTGTTGTTCATCGGTGGCGGCGCCCGCTTTGCCGTCGGCCTGACGTTAAAGCCCA
This sequence comes from Hyphomicrobiales bacterium, assembly GCA_041691675.1. Classification (GTDB taxonomy): domain Bacteria; phylum Pseudomonadota; class Alphaproteobacteria; order Rhizobiales; family Xanthobacteraceae; genus Pseudolabrys. The sequence goes on from JBEPUC010000033.1 coordinate 26,353, forward strand.
TTGTCGATGAGTTTGGCTGGCACCGCAGCGATCTCGGACTTGCGGTTGCGCTGTTTCAGGTGATGTCGGCGGCGGCCATGTTTGCCGCCGGCTATCTCGTTGACCGCATCGGTCCGCGGCTGGTTCTCGGCGGCGGCATGCTCGTCAGCGCCTTCGGCATCGGCTTCATGGGAATGATCTCCGCACCATGGCACGCGCTGGTGCTTTACGGCGTCATCTTTGCGCTCGGCAATGGCGCGGCATCGATTATTCCCGTCGGCGTCATGGTGACGCGCGCATTTCCCGAACGCACCGGCATGGCGAATGCGATGGTGGTATCGGGAATGAGCGTCGGCCAGTTGGTGGTGATCGCAACACTGGCGGCGGTGCTTGTGACCGTAAGCTGGCATTCGGTCTTTTTGTGGCTGGGCATCGTGCACCTGGCGCTGGTGCCGCTGCTGCTGTTCGCCCTTCCCAATCCCTCGCAGGCGCAGGCGAAAGCAGCGCGGCCGGCCGCCGGCATCGGCATCCGCGAAGCGGCGCGCACGCGGCAGTTCTGGCTCTTGATCGGCGTCTACGCGATCTGCGGCTTTAACGACTTCTTTGTCGCCACCCACGTTGTCGCCTTCGCGCAGGATCGCGGCATCAGCACCTTTCTGGCCGGCAACCTGCTGGCGGTGATGGGCCTGACCGGATTGCTGGGCGTTGTCCTGTCCGGTTCGCTGAGCGACCGGTCCGGTCCGGTCTTGCCGGCGGTTCTTTCATTCGTCGCGCGCGTGGCGGCCTTTGCCCTGGTGCTGGTCGACCAGTCGGCTATCTCGGTGACGATATTCGCGCTGGTCTTCGGCGTGACCTTTTTGATGACGGCGCCGCTCTGCGTCATCTTTGTCGTACAGAGCTTCGGGCCCCGTCATCTTGGCGCGTTGACCGGCTTTATAACGATGATCCATCACATGTGCGGCGGTCTCGGCGCTTATCTCGGCGCGGCATTGTTCGATTCCACCGGCAATTACAATGCCGCCTTTGCGACCATGCTGGTGGTTTCGCTGGTGGCGGCTTTGTTGTCGCTGATGCTGCGCAAGCCGAAGACCGCTGCGGCTTAGAGCCTTTCCGGCTTTGATGGCATCAAAGCCGAGGCTCTAACTTTTTATTTTGACGCGTTTTCTTCACGCGAACCGGTGCCCACTTCGCTCGAAAACGCTATAAACCCAGCGCGTCAGGCCGGCGCACCCACCGTATCATAGACGCGGAACGTCATGCGGCCGCCGGCTTTGGCCGCGTAAAGCGCCGTGTCGGCGCGCCGGTACAGTTCGACCGGCCGGCATCCATCGATCGCGGCAATGCCGACCGACGCGCCGATATTGAACCAATGGCTGCCGTGGGCGATCGGTGGCTTCATCGCTGCGATGATGCGGGCGGCGAGTGCGATCGCTTCTCCGCGCACCGGCGTCTCCAGAATGACCGCGAATTCATCGCCGCCGATACGGGCAACGAGGCCCGCGTCGCGGCAGACGGCCGTCAGCCGCCGCGCGGTTTCCTTGAGACATTCGTCGCCGGTCGTGTGCCCCAGCGAGTCATTGACATCCTTGAAGCCGTCGAGGTCGATCAGCAGCAAGGCCCCGGCGCGGGGAACGCCATCGTTGCAGCGACACGCATCTTCGAGGTGTGTCTTGAATTTGTTCCGATTGGCAAGCCCGGTCATCTCGTCGAATTCGGCGAGATACCGCGTGCGTTCCCAGCGTATTTTTTCCTCGGTGATGTCCTGTTTGACGCCGAACAGCCGGGACGGCCTGTCGCCGGCGCAATCGACCGTCGCATGAATACGAATCCAGCGCTTGCTGCCTTTCGGGGTGACGATGGCGGCGTCGAGGCTGAAGCCGCGCCGTTCCGCGAGCGCGCGGCTGCGGACGCTCTCAAGGGCTTTCAGCGATTCTGCCGGATAGCACTTCAAGGTCTGCTTGCGAACGAGCGGCACACCGCGCGGCAACTCGAACAGATCGTAGGTGCCGTTCGACCAGCTCAATGTCTCCGTAGTCAGGTCGCATTCCCACAGGCCGAGGCGCGCAGCGGCCGAGGCATGTTCGAAAATATAGCGGCTATGGGCAAGGCTGGCTTCGTACTGGCGGATCGTGCGCGCCTGCGCCTCGACCAGCGCCGTCAAACGCTCAAGCGCCGCGGCGGTGGAATCGTGGGAGAAAGGATCTATTTCGGCCGTTCGAATCGCGCGCACATTGGCCATTTGAAGCGTCCCACCCTCGCCTGTAAAGCAGACTAAGGTGGGTCAATTAACGCTTTATGTGCGGAATGGCAGCTTTGCACAGGGATCGCCAGAGTGGCTCAAACTTAGGCTTTTGAGCGTTCCGCCGCTAACCATTGCATGCTTTGCGATCAGCCCGCTGGCAAGCGATGCGATCGACTGGGCGGGTTGGTGAACACCTGCATAGGACGGCCGGGCTGCGGTGGCTTTCACCCGATCTGGCAAAGCGGAAACGCCGGTCGCATTCGGGTCGCGCAGAAAGGTTACGTCTTGATGTCTGCTGGCGCACCTTGAAGACTTCAGGGCGACCTTTCTCAGGACGGGTTTTCAGTTTTGCCGGCATAACATTGATTGCCTTGGACCGGTAGCGAGTATCGCAGACTAAAACGCATTGTGCGTTTCAACATGCTGGCGAACTCACGGCGTTCCTCTTGTGCTCGGCGGCACTGACTTGTCATCTCCAGCAACACCTGCGTGCCGCGCTTCAAATTAACTTGAACGCTAAACTTTTGCGACTGTTTGAGGGTCCTTTAGAGCTATTTTGGATTGCCCGTATACCAGCCGTGAATTGACGCCGTCATCTGAAGGGTGGAGGATCGCACTAGCGGCTACAATAAAATAACGGAGTCAATAATAACGAAGTCAAACAACGTGGAGAAAACCGATGGGCGTATTCTCGAATATTATGGGTGCGATTTTCGGACATGGTTCGGCGCAGGCCAGCGCGGCCCCCACGGCAGCAGCCCCGGCTGAGCCTCCGGCGCAGACTGTCGATGTTGCTGAAATCGTCGATAAGGCTGCGGCGGCAAGCGGCGAGAAGCTTGCCTGGCGAACCTCGATTGTCGATCTGATGAAGGCTCTTGGTCTCGACAGCAGTCTCGCGGCGCGCAAAGAACTGGCGAAAGAGCTCAAATATACCGGCGACACCAACGACTCCGCGACGATGAATGTCTGGCTGCACAAGCAGATCATGGGCAAGCTGGCGGCCAATGGCGGCAAATTGCCCGCCGACATCAAGACCTGATTTTACCTTTTCAAACGCCGCGCCGTTCGCGGCGTTTGCTATGTAACGGTCATGTAACGCAGGAGAGATCGCATGGGACTTCTTGATATTCTCAACGGCATGCAGAACGGGCCGCGCGGTCAAGCATCGCCGTCATCCGGCAGCAGCGGCGGCATGTCGCCGATCACGATGGCGATCCTCGGTCTGCTGGCTTACAAGGCGGTCAAACATTTCGGCGGGCAATCCAACACGGCGAACGCCGGCAACGCCGTACCCGACGCGCCGCCCGCATCGAGCGGTGCGGGCGGCGGTCTCGGAGGTTTACTTGGTGGACTTGGCGGCAGCGGTGGACTTGGCAGTTTGCTTCAAGGGCCGCTCGGCGGTCTGCTGGCGGGCGGCGCCGCCGGCAGCGTATTGAGCGGCGGCCTCGGCGATCTGCTCAAGCAGTTTCAGGACAGCGGTCACGGCGAGACCGCGCAATCCTGGGTCGGCTTGGGACCGAACAAATCGATCGATCCCAACGAGCTTTCAAAGGTTCTCGGCGAAGACCAGATTCAATCGCTGATGGGGCAGAGTGGCCTGTCGCGGGATGATTTAATGGCGGGTCTGAGCCAGCATTTGCCCGAGGTGGTCAATCAGTTGACGCCGGCCGGGCGGGTGCCGGACGAGCATGAAGCGTCGCGTTTGCTCTAGGGCGTAAGTCCCGGCGGACGATTGATATTCAGAGAAGACCGTTCTCGAATGGCGGGACTTACGCCGTTTCGCCTAAACGGATCGTGATCTGGTTTCGTGATTGATACAGTCATTTTCGTTGGGAGCACGACCATGGGAATTTTGTGGATCATTCTGATCGGCGGTGTTGCCGGCATTATCGCACGTATGCTTTCGCCCGGTCCCAATAATCCGAGTGGGTTTATTCTGACCATTGTGCTCGGCATCGTGGGGTCATTTGTCGCCACGTTTATCGGCCAAGCGATCGGTTGGTACGGGCCCGACCAAGGGGCGGGATTTATCGGTGCTACGGTCGGCGCGATAATCGTGCTGTTCGTATGGCATAGGCTGGTGGCCAGCCGGACCATCTCCGATCCGGGCACAGGTCCGCAAAGCTAATTAACAATTGAGCAACGCGCATCCCGCAGCGACATTCGCGGAGTGCGTTGCCGTCGTGTTGCCGCACGAAGTGCTGGCCGACGTCGGTCTCTATTTTCGATCCAGTTCAGCCAGAAGATTGTGCAGATCCAGGGGGTTGGTGAACATCTGCAACGAGCCGTCCGGCTTCTGCGGCCACTGATCCTTCGGGCGGTCCCAATACAGTTCGACGCCGTTCTCGTCCGGATCGCGCAGATAGAGCGCCTCGGAGACGCCGTGGTCGGACGCGCCGTCGAGCGGGATTTTGGCAACGATCAGGCGGTGCAAGGCATCGGCCAGAAGCGGCCGGGTCGGGTACAGGATCGCGGTGTGGTAGAGGCCGGTGGTGCCCGGCGCGGGCGGCGAACCGTCTTTGCTTTCCCAGGTGTTGAGCCCGATGTGGTGGTGATAGCCGCCGGCCGAGATGAAGGCCGCGCCGGGCCTGCTGGTGGTCATGGTGAACCCCAGCACGCCGCAATAGAAATCGAGCGCCCGTTGCAAGTTGGCCACCTTGAGGTGGACATGGCCGATTTTCACCCCGGCATCGATGGTCGGCGAGCGGGGAAGGGTGGTTTCGCTGGTGGCGGTCGTGGACATGGGAGCTATCCTTTTCAGGCCAATTTTGCGCCAACTTGGCTGGCCGGGGGCGCTTTGGTTCCCTAGATGTATGATAGCGCGCCACCCGGTTAAAGTGTCACCGAGGATACCGACTTATGTCCATGATACCGCTCCCTGCCAGCATCGAGGCGACCCTCGACATGCTGGCCAAGGCCGATTACGTCGCCGACCGCTCGCTGGCGACAGTGCTGTATCTGGCGTTGAAAATGGGACGGCCGCTGTTTCTCGAAGGCGAAGCCGGCGTCGGCAAGACCGAGATCGCCAAGGTCTTGTCGGCGGCGCTCGGGCGGCGGCTGATCCGGCTGCAATGCTACGAAGGGCTCGACGTTTCGGCCGCGGTTTACGAGTGGAATTACGGCGCTCAGATGATCGCCATTCGTCTCGCGGAGGCGCAACATAATAAAGGCGTTGGTGATGGCGAGCGCTCGCGCATCGAGCACGACATTTTCTCCGAGCAGTATCTGATCAAGCGGCCGCTGTTGCAGGCGCTGGAGCCCGATCCGGCCGGTCCGCCGGTGTTGCTGATCGATGAGATCGACCGCACCGACGAAGCGTTCGAGGCGTTCCTCCTCGAAGTACTGGCCGATTTTCAGGTCACCATTCCCGAACTCGGCACCGTCAAGGCGGCGGCGCCGCCGATTGTGATCGTGACCTCGAACCGTACCCGCGAAGTGCACGATGCGCTCAAGCGGCGCTGTCTCTATCATTGGGTCGGCTATCCCGACGCGGCGCGCGAATTGAACATCCTGCGCGCCAAGGTGCCCGGCATCCCGAAGAAGCTGTCGGCGCAGGTCGTTGCTTTCGTGCAGGCGCTGCGCAAGGAAGACCTGTTCAAGTCGCCGGGCGTTGCCGAGACTTTGGATTGGGCCGGCGCGTTGACCGAACTGGACGTCGTCGCGCTCGACCCGGCGATGGTGTCCGACACGCTCGGCGCATTGTTGAAATATCAGGACGACATCGCCCGTCTGGACGGCACCAAGATCAAGACTCTGCTCGACGAGGTGAAGTCGGAATTGCGGGCGGCTGAGTAAATCAGGAAAACCGATGCAACAAACTCCGCTCATTCCCGCGCAAGCGGGAATCCAATTCTGGGTCCCCGCTTTCGCGGGGACGAGCGGAAGGGTGTGACAATGGCTGAGAAATTATCCCCCTCCCGACCGTCTTCGCCTCCGGCTTCGACGGTCGATCTCCCCTTCAAGGGGGGAGGTGAAGAAAACGAAGGTCGGTTCGCCGAAAACATCGTCTACTTCGCGCGCGCGCTGCGCGCCGCGGGCATGCCGGTCGGCCCCGGCGCGGTGCTCGACGCGCTCGAAGCCGTGAGCGTCGCCAAGGTCGGATCGCGCGATGATTTTTACTGGACGCTGCATGCCGTGTTCGTGAAACGGCACGAGCATTCGATTTTGTTCGATCAGGCGTTTCGCATTTTCTTCCGCCGTCGCGGCTATATCGACAAGCTGATCGCCGCGATGCTGCCGGACACGTTGCCGACCGCGCCCAAGGCGCCGGAAGCCGGTGCGCAACGCATCCAGGACGCGCTGTTTGCCGGCGCCAACAAAGGCAAGGAAGAAGAACAGGAAGTCGAGGTCGATGCGCGGCTGACCGTCTCCGACCGAGAGGTGCTGCAGAAAAAAGACTTCGCGCAGATGACGACGGCGGAAATCGCCGCCGCCAAGGAAGCGATTACCAAGCTGGCGCTGCCGCTCGACGAGGTCAAAACCCGCCGCGTGGCGCCGAGCCGGCATGGCCATCTGATCGATATTCGCCGCACGCTGCGCTCCAGCATGAAGGCCGGCGGGGCGCTGATCGATCTTAAATATCTGGGTCCGCGCGTGAAGGAGCCGCCGATCGTGGCGCTGCTCGATATCTCGGGCTCGATGAGCCAGTACACGCGGCTGTTTTTGCATTTTCTCCATGCGATAACCGACGAGCGCAAGCGCGTCACGACGTTCCTGTTTGGCACGCGGCTGACCAACGTCACCCGCGCGATCCGTCAGCGCGATCCGGATGAGGCGCTGGCCGCCTGCGGCGCGCATGTTGTCGATTGGTCCGGCGGCACGCGCATCGCCACCTCGCTGCACGACTTCAACAAGCATTGGGCGCGGCGCGTGCTCGGGCAGGGCGCGGTGGTGCTGCTGATCACAGATGGGCTGGAGCGCGACGCCGACGATACGCTCGGCTTCGAGATGGACCGCCTGCATCGGTCGTGCCGGCGTCTGATCTGGCTTAACCCGCTGTTGCGCTTCGACGGTTTCGAGCCACGCGCCAAGGGCGTGAAAACCATTCTGGCGCATGTTGACGAATTGCGCCCGGTACACAATCTGGAGTCCATGAAGACTTTGGTGCGGGCGCTGTCCGGCCTGCCGGCAAAGGGTTATGATCCGAAGATGATGCTGAAGAATGTCGCCTAATGGAGGACCGCTATGCTGGGTCGTGATGAAGACATCCTCAAAGCTGCTGAGGACTGGCGCAAGGCCGGCCGCGGCGTGGCGCTCGCCACGGTGGTCGAAACCTGGGGCTCGGCGCCGCGTCCGACCGGCTCCAATCTGGTGATCGATGACGAGGGCAATTTTCTTGGCAGCGTGTCCGGCGGGTGCGTCGAAGGCGCGGTGGTGACCGAAGCCATCGACGTGATTGAAAGCGGCAAGCCGCGGGTGCTGGAATTCGGCGTTGCCGACGAGACGGCCTGGCAGGTCGGCTTGTCATGCGGCGGCACGATCCGGGTCTATGTCGAGAAGGTGAGCTGACGTGAAACTCGACATCCTTGAGGCCATCAATGCGGAGCGTGCCGCGCGCCGCGCCGTGGTGCTGGTGACCAATACAGAAAGCGGCGAGCAACGGCTGGTGAAATCGAGCGACGTCGCCACGGATCCGCTCGCCGACGTCATTGAGAAGCACGTGCGTATGGCCAAGAGCGGCATGGAAGAGACGGCGCAGGGCCGCGTCTTCATCACCGTGCATGTGCCGTCGCCGCAACTCGTCATCACCGGCGCGGTCCACATCAGTCAGACGCTGGCGCCAGTCGGGCAGATGCTGGGTTACGACGTCACCGTGGTCGATCCGCGCACCGCGTTTGCGTCGCCGGAACGCTTTCCGAACGTCAAGGTGATCGCCGAGTGGCCGGACGTGGCGTTGCCGCCGCTCAATGTCGATCACTACACCGCGTTCGTTGCGCTTACGCATGATCCAAAGATCGACGATCCGGCGCTTCTGCATGCGCTGGCACGCGACTGTTTTTATATCGGTGCGCTTGGCTCGCGGAAGACCCACGCGAAGCGGCTCTCCCGGCTGAAGGAAGCCGGTGCGACCGACGCGGCACTCGCCCGCATCCACGCGCCCATCGGCCTGCCGATTGGCGCGGTATCGCCGGCCGAAATCGCGGTCGCCATCATGGGCGAGGTCACGCAACGGCTGCGCGTCAAAGCCGATAAGGCGGAAGCGGCATGAAATTCGGGCCGGTTGCTCCCAAGGATGCGCTCGGCGCGACGGCGGTACATTCGATCCGCCAGGGCGACCTCGTGCTCAAGAAGGGCACCTTGATCGGCGCCAAGGAAGTCGCTGCACTCGATGCGGCCGGCGTCAGTGAGATCGTTGTCGCCCGGATCGAGCCGGGCGACGTATCGGAAGATCAAGCCGCCGCCGAAATCGCCGCCGCGACCGCGGGCGAGGGCACGCGCACGGATCGCGCCTTCACCGGGCGCTGCAATCTGTTCGCCGAGACGGCCGGCGTGCTGGTGATCGACAAGGAGACGATCGACCGGCTCAACCGCATCGACGAAGCCGTGACCATGGCGACGCTGCCGGCGTTCAAGCCGGTGGTGGCGGGCGAGATGATCGCGACCGTCAAGATCATTCCCTTCGCCGTCACACGCCCGGCGCGCGACCGCGCCATCGACGAGGCGTCCAAGGCGAAACCCGTCATCCGGGTTGCGCCGTACAAAGTGCGCAAGGTTGGCATCGTCTCGACGTTGTTGCCGGGGCTGGCGCCGAAGGTGATCGAGAAGACGCTCAAGATCACCGCCGCGCGCATCGCGCCGTCGAACGCGGAGATCGTGGCCGAGCGCCGCGTGCCGCATGATCAGCAGGCGCTGGCAAAGGCGATCGATGAGGTTCGCGCCGCCGGCGCCGAACTGGTGATCGTGTTTGGCGCTTCCGCCATTGCCGACCGCCGCGACGTCATCCCGATGGCTATCGAAGCCGCCGGCGGCGAGATCGAACATTTCGGCATGCCGGTCGATCCCGGCAACCTGATGCTGATCGGCCGTCTGCACGGGCAGCCGGTGATCGGCGCGCCGGGCTGCGCGCGCTCGCCGAAAGAAAATGGTTTCGATTGGGTGCTGATGCGATTGCTGGCGGGTCTCCCCGTCAGCCGCGACGACATCACCGGCATGGGTGTCGGCGGGTTGCTGATGGAAATCGTGACGCGGCCGCAGCCGCGCAGCGAGCCGGCGCCCGGCGTGCGCAAGGATTACAGCGTCGCCGCCGTGGTGCTGGCGGCCGGCCGTTCGACCCGCATGGGCGCGGTCAACAAGATGCTGGCCGAGATCGGCGGCAAGCCGCTGGTGCGTATTGCGGCAGAGCAGGCACTGGCGTCGCGCGCGAGCCCGGTCATCGTCGTCACCGGCCACGAACACGACAGCGTCGAAAAGGCGCTCGCCGGATTGCCGGTAAAGTTCGTGCATAACCCGGACTATGCCGACGGGCTCGGCACCTCATTGCGCACCGGCATCGGCGCCGTGCCGGAGGACAAGGACGGCGCGATCGTCTGTCTCGGCGACATGCCGCAGGTCGATAGTGGGCTGATCGACAAATTGCTGGCGGTCTTCGATCCGGAGCGCGGTGCGCTTGTGGTGGTGCCATCGATCGACGGCCGGCGCGGCAATCCGGTGGTGTGGTCGCGCCGGTTCTTCAGCGAATTGATGGCGGTGACCGGTGATGTCGGGGCGCGCCACCTGATCGGGCAATATGCCGAGGCGGTGGTCGAGGTGCCGCTCACGGGCGACGCCGCGCTGACCGACATCGACACGCCCGAGTCGCTATCCACCGTCAAGGCGGAAATCGAACGCGCCTGAGATTCGAATCATTGATCGGATGATGCGACTCGCCGCCTAATTGGCCCACGCGGAAGGGCCGGGGATTGGGGGCGGGCCGATGACGGACGTCTATACGCCAGCCGTGCGCGCGTTTGTGGCTGCAAGCCTTTTGCTTGCCACGGCGACGCTGATGTTCGTTGCCGTTACGACGGCGCGGGCCGCCGGGGCGGTGGACGGCGGCTACCACGATGGCGGCAAGGAATGTGTGGTCCGCACGTTCTCTTGCGACGCTAAGGGCTGAGGCTAAAACCTCTCCCCGTATCTTCAATACAATCGGTCTCCGATCTGTGACGGAGGGCGCCTCGACGTGCGGCAGTTGGCGCGTCGGGCAGTCCATCCTTCGAGGCGCCCCTCGGCCGAAGACGCCGGGGGTCGAACCTCAGGATGACGGATCGAAGCCATGGCTACGGACAAAGCCTTGCCCTCCGGCGGCTTGCAACGGGCGGCAACCGGGTTTAAAATGACTGACCGGTCAGTCATGCGCATCCGGTCAGTCAGGCACCCGATGAAAAAAGTCCGCTCATCTGCTGTAGGAAAGCCGGGCGGCGCCAAGGCCAACGCCTCGGGGACGGCAGGCAAGGCCCCGGTAAAGGCGCGCGTCAACGCCCCGGCACGGACGGGCGCAAAGGTACGGGTAAAGACGCCCGCGCCGACAGGAGCGCCGGCGGAGCCGCAGCACGCGGGACCATCGGACAGCGCGCCCCGCGCAGCAACCAAGACTTCCAAGAAGACTGCTACTCCCAACAAGACTAGCGCTTCTAAAACGAGTGGTAACTCCGACCACAAACGTGCCACCCGCCGCGCCGCGATTCTGGACGCCGCGCTGGATGAATTCTCCGCCCGGGGCTTCGAGGCGACACGGCTCGACGATGTCGCCCGGCGCGCCGGCATCGCCAAGGGCACGATCTATCTCTATTTCCGCGACAAGGAGACGCTGTTTCAGGAGTTGGTGCGCGCCTTGCTCGTGCCGATGATCGGCGGCATCGAAGCGATGGCCGCCGTCGAAATGCCGGCTTATGAACTGGCCAAACGTTTTGTCGATCTTTTCGTCAACGAAATATACGGGACTCGCCGTCAGGACATTGTCCGGCTGATGATCGCGGAAGGGCGTCGCTTTCCCAAGCTCGCCGAATTCTATTACCGCGAAGTGCTGGCGCGCATCATGGAAGCGATGCGCGCCGCCCTTAAGCGCGCCGCAACGCACGGCGGCGTGCCCGAAGCGTTGATCGAGTTTCCCCAACTCATCGCCGCGCCCGGTCTGATTGCGATTGTCTGGGGCGGTCTGTTCGAGCGCTTCGCGCCGCTCGACGTGCGAAAGATGTTGACGGCGCATGTCGAGTTGCTGTTCGCACCGGAAAGGGCTGCACGACCATGAAGATCCAAGCATGCGCCGCGCTGATGCTGGCCGTTCTGGCGCTCGCCGGTTGCGACCGCTCCAAGGACAACGAGCTGCAAGGCTGGGTCGAGGGCGACACGGTGTTCGTGTCGCCTGACGAGCAGGGCCGTGTCGAAACGCTTAAGGTTCGCCAGGGCGACACCGTGGCAAAAGGCGATCTCCTGTTCACGCTCGACGACGATCTGCAACGCGCCGACGTCGCCGTGAAGCAGGCGGCGTTGTCTTCGGCGCGCCAGGGTTTCGACCGCGCCCAGGAATTATTGAAGTCGGCTTCCGGGACGCAGAAAACGCTCGACGATGCCCGGGCGAATTTGACGCAAGGCCAGGCTAATCTCGATGCCGCGCAAACGCGGCTGTCGCGCCGGCGCGCCCATAGTCCGGAGGCGGGCTCGATCGAGGAGGTTTATTTCCGGCCGGGCGAAACCGTGCAGCCGGGACGGCCGGTGGTGGCGCTGCTGCCGCCCGCCAATCTCAAGATCAGGTTTTTCGCAGCCGAAACCGGCCTTGCCGCGATCAAAGTCGGACAGGCGGTGACGGTCACATGCGATGCTTGTGCGGCCGGTCTCACGGCCAAGGTTACCTTCATTTCCCGCAGCGCCGAATACACGCCGCCGGTGATCTACAGCACGGAGGAGCGCGCCAAGCTGGTCTATCTGATCGAGGCGCGGCCGGACGATCCATCGAAATTCCGCGTCGGTCAACCGGTCAGCGTCGCGCTGGTGAAGGATGCCGCGCCATGACCCCGGTCACAGCGGGCGAAACGGCGGCGCGCGTCAACGCAAACGAAGAAATCGTTATCGACGTTCAGCATCTGACCAAGCGCTTCGACGGCCGCGCCGTGGTGCGCGACGTATCCATGCAGGTCAAGCGCGGCACCATCTACGGCTTCCTCGGACCGAACGGCTCCGGCAAGACCACCACCATCCGCATGCTGTGCGGATTGCTGACGCCGGACGAGGGCAGCGGCACCTGCCTCGGCTACGACATTCTCACCGAGACCGACAAGATCAAGCGCCAGGTCGGTTATATGACCCAGCGTTTCAGTCTCTATCAGGATCTGTCGGTGCGCGAGAACCTTGAGTTCATCGGCCGTATCTATGGGCTGGCGAAGCCTGCCGCCGCCGCACGTGCGGCAATCAAGCGGCTCGGTCTGTCGGGCCGCGAGGAGCAACTGGCCGGCGAATTATCGGGCGGCTGGAAACAGCGCCTGGCGCTTGGCGCCTGCACGCTGCCGAGCCCGCAATTGCTGCTGCTCGACGAGCCGACCGCCGGCGTCGACCCCAAGGCGCGGCGCGAGTTCTGGAACGAGATTCACGCGCTTGCCGCCGATGGTCTCACGGTGCTGGTCTCGACCCATTACATGGACGAGGCCGAGCGCTGTCACGAGATCGCCTATATCGCCTACGGCGAATTGCTGGTGCGCGGCACCGTCGCGGAGGTGATCGCCGCGTCGCATCTGACCACTTATGTGGTGAGCGCGGACAGCAACGAAGCGCTCAATGTCCTGTCGCAGGAACTGGAAAGCCAACCCGGCATCGACATGGTGGCACCCTTCGGCACCAATCTTCATGTCTCCGGCCGCGACGCCGGAAAATTGGAGAGTGCGATCGCGCCCTATCGCGACCGCAACGACCTCGACTGGAAGCGATCCGAAGCGTCGCTGGAAGACGTGTTCATCGATCTGATGAGCCGGGCCAAGGATAATTTCCAGTGACACACATCATCCCGAGCGAGGCGCCGCGCCGGATCGCCGGCAATGGCTTCTGGCGCAAGACCTGGGCCATGCTGGTCAAGGAGTTCATTCAACTCAGCCGCGACCGCGTTTCGTTCGCCATGATCGTGATGATCCCGCTGATCCAGTTGCTGCTGTTCGGTTATGCCATCAACACCACGCCGCGCGATCTGCCGACTGCCGTCCTGTTGCAGGAGCGCAGCGACGTCGGCCGGTCTATCCTGGCCGCGCTCAAGAACACCGGCTATTTCAAGGTTACGCAGTTGCCGGCGAATGAAGCCGAACTTGACCGCTTGCTGGCGTCGGGCACGGTCCTGTTCGGAATCGAAATTCCGGCAAATTTCGAGCGGTCGTTGCGGCGTGGCGAGATGCCGTCGATGTTGATCGTCGCCGATGCCACGGACCCGGTCGCCTCCGGGTCGGCGTTGAGCGCGCTCGGTCGCGTGATGCAGACCGCGCTGATACACGATCATGCCGTTCCCGGCGCCGGGCAGCCGGCGTTCCAGATTCTCAGCCACGCGCGCTACAATCCGTCCGGCAAGACCGGGCTCAACATCGTACCGGGGCTGGTCGGCACCATTCTCACCATGACGATGCTGATTTTCACCGCCTTGTCGGTGACGCGCGAGATCGAGCGCGGCACCATGGAAAATCTGCTGGCGATGCCGATTACGCCGTTCGAGATCATGCTCGGCAAGATCATTCCTTATGTTGTTGTTGGCTTCGTGCAGGCGGCAATGATTATCGGTATCGGCGTCTTCTTGTTTGGGGTGCCAATCCTCGGCGGCCTCGCGGCGCTTGCCGGCCTGAGTACGTTGTTCATCGCCACAAACCTCGCGATCGGCTACACCTTCTCGACCATCGCGCAGAACCAGTTGCAGGCGATGCAGATGTCGATCATGTTTTTCCTGCCGAATATTCTATTGTCCGGTTTCATGTTTCCTTTCGCCGGCATGCCGCTCTGGGCGCAATGGATCGGCGAGGCGCTGCCGTTGACGCATTATCTGCGCATCGTGCGCGCGATCATGCTCAAGGGCGCCTCGGTCAGCGAACTGCGTTACGACGCCACGGCGATGGCGGTGCTGATGCTGATTGCGATGACCATCGCGGTCACGCGCTTCCGCCGCACGCTGGACTAAAGCTTCTGCGACATGTTCAGCCGGAGATAAGGGCTGGTCTGTCCGTCGGAATCGCGCGCCCAGCCGGCGGCAGCCGACCATTCCGTCATTTCGGTCTTCATGCTGGTGATGTGCAGGCCGACGCGGAATTGGCGATAACCGTCGGAGCCGAAATATTGCACTTCCGGCCCGACATAGATTCCATCGCTGAAAAGGTCCTGGTTCACGCGCCAGCCGTAAGCGAGCCGCGCCGAACTACTGGTGGCAACCGATGCCAGCGCGACATCGCCGGCAATCAGCGTCAATGGCGTCGGTTCGTACCAGAGTTCGCCGGCAAAGCGCACGCCGAATTGGCTGCCGCGCAAGCGATTGCCCGGATCGTCAGGCCATAATTTATGCCGCTGCAATTCCGGGCCGAAGAAGACCTTGAATTCGGCATTGCCGCGTTTGATGCGGAAGCCGGGCAGGACGTCGGCCAGCCATTCGGCGCCGAGCACACGTTCGCCGCCGAGGCTGCCGGCGTAATAGCGATACAGTCCCCCCGACGTAACGATCTTGAGCATAAGGCCGTCGCGCTCGAAGCCACCGGGCGCGAGCAGCAATCCGGCATAAGCGAAAGCGCCGTTGCGCCAGATATCGCGGCCGGAGAACTGCATCGCATGCGGATCGTCATCCTCCTCGGCACAAGCGGGGCCGACCGGGAAGCAACGAGCACAAACAATGAAGGCCGCGGCGATTGAGATCGCCGCGCGTACGCGCCTTCGATACCCCATGGACGCCACCCGCACCCCGGAACGCCCCGATACCTCCGCATCGGGTCATAATGCAACCTAAGAGGGTTAATTGGTTGTGTCCATCGCAAAACGATTGTCGCGATAGGGCTGAATTTTCTCTAGGAACAACTAGCCGCGCGCGAGGCGTCGCGGCGGACTTCCCAGCGTGCGGTGGATCATCGCCGAGAAGGCGCTCGGGCTGGCATAGCCTACGGACCCGGCCGTTTCGGCGACTGAGGCGCCGTCGGACAGGCGCGCAAGCCCGTCGATGGCGCGCAGGCGGGCGCGCCACTCGGCAAAGCCCAGCCCGGTTTCGGCGCGGAAAATCCGGGCCAGCGTCCGGCGGCTGGCGCCGGCTGTTTCGGCCCAGCGGTCGAGGCCATGATCGATGCTCGAATCGTCGAGGAGCGCGCGGGCAACCCGCAAGACCCGGGGATCGCGCGGCATCGGCACGTCCAGCCGCCGCTCGCGAAGACGGCCGAGTTCGGTCCGGATGAGCTTGGCGACGATGCCAGCCCGGCCGCCTTCATCGTAATCGGCCGGTTCTTCCAGCAAGGCCAGGATCAGCTCACGCAATAGGCCGGTGGTCTCTACCAATAGGGCTTGGCCCGGCAGCGTCTCGCACTGCGACGGATCGATATAGACGGTACGCATCTCGACGTTGCTGCGCATTGTCACGCTGTGGGGCAATTGTGGCGGCAGCCATAGCGCGCGCGCCGGCGGCACGATCCAGGCCGCATCGAGGGTTTCGACGCGCATGATGCCGTTAAGGGCATGAAGCAACTGGCCCCGTCTGTGAATGTGCAGCGGGATGCGCTCGCCGAGAGGGTAAGCCTTGGCCATTACCGCGATCTGGCGCGGAGCGTCATCGAGGTTTTGACGGTATAAGGGTAGGGTTTCAAGCATGACATGCTCCGTGGCCCGTTCTCGACGAAAATCGACCGAACATCGCCAAATGGCAAGCGCTATATCGATGACTAAATGGATTCGGCTGCCGTACCTCTGGTTGGGCGGCTGTCCGATCCCGTCGCTTAACCCGAGCAACAAAACGCACCATGACCGCTGCCCAGTCCGAAGAAGCCGCCCGTCTGCGCTCGATCTCGTTCCTCAACCTTGCGCACGGGCTCGATCACTTCATCCTGCTGATCTATCCGACGGTCGTGATCGGGCTCGAGGTGATCTACAACCGGCCCTATAGCGAGTTGATCGCCTTATCGAGCACGGCGTTCCTCGCCTTCGGCGCGTTCTCGCTACCGGCCGGCTGGCTTGCCGACCGCTGGAGCCGCCGCAACATGATGGCGGCATTTTTCTTCGGCTGCGGCGTTTCGCTGATCGCCGTCGCGCTGTCGCCGAACCTTTTCATGCTGTCGGTTTCGATGTTCGCGCTGGGCGTGTTCTCTGCGATCTATCATCCTGTCGGCATGGCGATGCTGATCGAAGCGTCCGGCGCGAAAGGCCGCACGCTCGCCTTCAATGGCGTTTGCGGCAATCTCGGCGTGTCGCTTGCCGCCGGCATCAGCGGCGCGCTGGCCTACTGGGTCAATTGGAGGATGGCGTTTTTCGCGCCGGCCTTCGTGCTGATCGCCTCCGGCGTCTTCTATGTCTGGATGACGCCGGACGATGCCCACACCATCAAGACGCGCGTGTCGAAAGCAGCGGTGCCGTTGACGCCGAAGTTGATGATCATGCTGTTTGGTTTGTTCCTGGTGATCGCGCTCACGGCCGGTCTGGTCTTCAATGTCCTGACCATTGCGCTGCCGAAGATCGTCGATGAAGGCATGGTTAAGGACGTGCCGCTGGTGCTGGTCGGCAGCGTCGCCACCGTCGTTCTTCTATGCGGCGCGCTTGCACAGCTCTCGGTCGGCCGCCTCGTCGAATGGATCGCGCCGCATTATCTCTTCGTCATTGTCACCGGCATCGGCTTTGTCGGCAATCTGTGGGCGTCATACGCCACCGGCATCCCGCTGCTGGTGGCTCTCGCGGTTTCGGTCGCCGCGATCTACGGGCAGGTGACGGTCAATGACATGATTCTCGCGCGCTATACCGCCGATGCCTGGCGCGGCCGGGTCTATGCCGTGCGTTATTTCACGCTGTTCATCAGCGCCGGCATCGCCATCGGCATGATCGCGCTATTGCATAACACCGGCGGTTTCGGCCTGGTGCTCGGCGTCAATGCGATCATCGCGCTGCTGCTGTTCCTGGCGACGCTCGGATTGGTGTCGCTGATCGTCAATATCGAAAGCCGGCATTCGGCGGTTCAGCCGGCGGAATAGTCGTTACCGCACAAGAATAGTCTTTTTAGTTAGAGCAAAGCGCCGGAACGAATTCTTCGTTTCGGCGTTTGTCGGCGGATGACTTGTTCTTATTTTCGTTGAAGCTCTTGCTTCCGAATACGGTCTTCGTAACTCTCCGCGCACTTGCCGGCGGTTTCTATCGCTAGATCGAGTGGAAAGGCGGATTCTCATGAGAAAGCGTTTTGAGAAATTTCTTACCTTGCGCCAGCAAGACAATAATATTGCGCGGCACGCAAACAGGATGGTCGTTTTAGCGTCAATACTGATGTCATTTTCATTTTTTGCCAACTCGGCGGCGGCGGCGACGGCGGCGCAAACAACATTGCGTTTCGGCCACTTCCCCAACATCACGCACATTCAGGGACTGGTGGCGCATGCGCTGTCGCGCGCCGGCAAAGGCTGGTTCGAGCAGCGGCTCGGGCCGGATGTGAAGATCGAGTGGTATGTCTATAACGCCGGTCCAAGCGCGATGGAGGCGGTATTCGCCAAATCGATCGACGTGACCTATGTCGGTCCCAACCCCGCGATCAACGCATACTTCAAATCGGCGGGGCAGGAAGTGCGCGTCATCGCCGGTGCGGTCAATGGCGGTTCGGCGCTCGTCGTGCAGGGCGACTCCGCCTTGAAGACGGCCGCCGATTTCAAGGGCAAAAAGATCGCGACGCCGCAATTCGGCAACACCCAGGATGTTGCCGCACGCGCCTGGCTCAAGGCGGGCGGGCTGCGTGTTACGCAGACCGGCGGCGACGCGCAGGTTTTGCCGACCGCCAATCCCGATCAACTGCTGCTGTTCAAGCAGAAGCAACTCGACGCGGTATGGACGGTCGAGCCCTGGATATCGCGGCTTGTACAAGATGCCGGCGGCAAGGTGCTGGTCGACGATCGTGACGCCATCACGACCATTCTGGTTGCGCGCGCCGACTTCCTCGACAAGAAACGGGAGTTGGTACGTAAACTCGTGGCAGCGCATCGCGAACTGACGGATTGGATCAAGACCAATCCGGAAGAAGCCCAGCGGATCGCGCGCGAAGAACTCGATGCCGAAACCCGTGCTAAGTTCACGCCGGAACTGGTAAGCTCGTCGTTCAAGGGGATCGTCTTGACAAGCGACGTATCACTTGATGCTCTAAAGAAGTTTATTGTGAGCGCGCAATCGGTCGGATTTCTGCGCAATGCTCCCGATGTGTCACGGCTAGTCGAGGCGCCATGAACGCTGCAAGCGTTGAGCTAACGGCGGCCCCGCCGGCGAAACTTGTCGTCGACGGGGTTTCCAAATGGTTTCGCAGCGCCCGTGCCGATGTGCGGGCGCTCGACAATATCAATTTGCGTATCGAGGAAGGCGAGTTCGTCTGCCTCGTCGGCCCCAGCGGCTGCGGCAAAACGACCTTGCTCGATATCATGGCCGGACTGACCAGGCCGGACGAGGGCCGTGTCCTGGCCGACGATCAGATCGTGGAAGGACCGGGAAGGCACCGGCTGGTCATGTTTCAGGAGCCGGCGTTGTTTCCTTGGCTGACCGTATTCGGCAACGTGATGTTCGGGCTCAAGCGCAAGCCGGGGCTGACCGATGCCGAGCGGCGCGACATTGCCGATTATCATCTGCGGCTGGTGGGGCTGGAGAAATTCAAGCATTCCTTCGTCCATGAATTGTCCGGCGGCATGAAGCAGCGCATCGCACTGGCGCGCTCGTTGGCGCCGGAGCCGCGCGTACTGTTGATGGACGAGCCATTCGGCGCGCTCGACGCCATGACGCGGGCGCAGCTTTATGGCGATCTTCAGGACATTTGGCAAAAGCGGCGCAAGACCATCGTCTTCGTCACGCACGATGTGCGCGAGGCGGTGTGCCTCGGCGACCGGGTGTTCGTCCTGTCGCCGAGCCCGGGCCGCATGCGCGAGGAGTTCAAGGTGACGCTGCCGCGGCCACGCGATATCGACAGTCCCGAAGTGGCGGCGCTCACGCAACGGATCACGGCGGTGCTCAAATCCTACCTGACATTGTCGAAGGTTGCGGCCGAATGAAGCGGGCGCTGGTCGTTATCGTTTTCTTTGGGGTGTTGCTGGCAATCTGGCAAATGGCAACCGCTTCCGGCCGCTGGTCGCCGGTGCTGCTGCCGCCGCCGGTTGCTGTCGCCGATTATCTCTGGATCGCGCTTGAGGACGGCAGTCTGCTCGATGCGACGCGCGTAACGCTGGCTCGACTGCTGACGGGCTATTTCATCGGCATCGCAATCGGCCTTCCGCTCGGGCTTCTCACCAGCACGTCGGATTATTTCGAGGACACGATTGGCGCCCTGGCGCTCGGCATGCAGACGCTGCCCAGCGTCTGCTGGGTGCCGCTGGCGCTGTTGTGGTTCGGTCAGACTGAATCCGCCCTGCTGTTCGTGGTCGTGATGGGTACCGTCTGGTCGGTCGTGTTGGCCACGAATACGGGCGCCCGCAACATTCCGCCGATCTACGCGCGGGCCGCGCGCACCATGGGTTCGGAAGGCTTGGACAAGTGGACGCGGGTGATCCTGCCGGCGGCGCTGCCTTATGTCGTGAGCGGCATGAAGCAGGGCTGGGCTTTCGCCTGGCGCTCGCTGATGGCGGCGGAAATCTTCGTCACCATCCTGACTGGCTTCGGTCTCGGTCATCTGCTGCAATACGGCCGCGAGTTGAGCGCGATGGATCAGGTCATCGGCGTCATGGTCGTTATCGTGCTGATCGGATTGATGGCCGACAAGCTGTTGTTCTCGCCGTGGGAGCGCTTCCTGCACCGGCGCTGGGGCACCGGCGTGAAGTAGTCGCTCACGACAGCCTTTCGATCAACGCCATCGCCGCCGCCGGGGCCCGCACCTTGGCTTCGTGGATGAAATAGATGAAGACATCGCGCGGTTTTTTCGCTGTGTGAGTCTTGTCGATGCGCGGCAGGTCGTTCGGTTCGCCGCCTTCGGTCCAGGCCTTGGCGCGCGCAGCCCAGGCGTCGAGCGCCTTGGGCGCATAACCACTCTTGAGTTTCTCAGAGCCTTTTTGCAGGCGTGCATAAACGAAGTCGGCCGTGACGTCGGCGATTTCGGTGTAGCTGTCGTGCTCGGCATAGCAAATCGCGACGCTGTGCTTGCGGGCCAGCGCGATGAACTCCGGCGTCTTGAACGTGTCGTTGCGCACCTCGACGACGTGATGCAGGCCATGGCCGTCGAACTTTTCCGGCAGCAAATCCAGAAACGCGCCGAAATCGGCGGCATCGAATTTCTTATGCGGCGCGAATTGCCAGAGCAGCGGACCAAGCTTCGGTCCCAACTCCGTGATGCCGGACTCGAGGAAACGTTTGATCGAGTCGCCGGCTTCCGCGAGGACGCGACGATTGACCGCATAACGGGGTCCTTTGAGCGAAAACACGAATCCGTCGGGCACTTCCGACGCCCATTTGCGGTACGTCTTCGGCGATTGCGTTGAATAGAAAGTGCCGTTGACCTCGATCGAGGTCAGATGCTGCGCCGCGTATTGAAGTTCGCGGGCGTGGGCCAAGCCTTTCGGATAAAAGACGCCGCGCCATGGTTCATAGGTCCAGCCGCCGATGCCGACATACGTCTTAGTCGGGTGGCCTGCTTTTGCGGAGTAAGGTTTGGTTAAGCTTTTCGTCATGTTCTGGTCACACTACTGGTCTATCTATAATCGCAAGCAGTGACGGACCGCGTTTCGTATGGTCCTCGCTCGACGGCCACGATGAGATATTTGGCGACGGCGGATGTACCCGCGCCTATCTCGTTTGTGGTCGTTTCTATTTTCAAGCCACCCGATCCGATTCAAATCCGTCGTCCTTCGAGTGCTTCACTCGCGCCTCAGAATGGCGGGTTTGACGCAACAACGCAAAGCTCACGATAACAAAAGGCCCGGGAGAAATCCCGGGCCTTCATTGTTTGTAACGTGCGTGAGAGCGATTGGACTAGAAGTCCATGCCGCCCATTCCGCCCATGCCACCCGGCATGCCGCCACCGCCGCCGCCGTTACCCTTCTTGGCGGGCGTCTCGGCAACCATCGCCTCGGTGGTGATCAGCAGCGCCGCGACCGATGCCGCGCCCTGGATCGCCGCACGCACGACCTTGGTCGGGTCGATGATGCCTTTCGACACCAGGTTGCCGTACTCGCCGGCCTGGGCGTCGAAGCCGTAGCTGTACTGATCCTTCTCGAGGATCTTGCCGACGATGACCGAACCGTCTTCACCGGCGTTCGAG
Source organism: Hyphomicrobiales bacterium (assembly GCA_041691675.1). GTDB lineage: Bacteria > Pseudomonadota > Alphaproteobacteria > Rhizobiales > Xanthobacteraceae > Pseudolabrys. Next base: position 47,955 of record JBEPUC010000033.1, read on the forward strand.
GCGATCTGACGCGCCGGAGCCTGGATCGCCCGACGGACGATTTCGACGCCGACCTTCTGATCGTCGTTCTGGGTCTTGATCTTCTTCAGGGCTTCGGTGGCGCGCAGCAGTGCGACGCCGCCGCCGGGCAGAATGCCTTCCTCAACCGCGGCGCGGGTGGCGTGCATCGCGTCGTCGACGCGATCCTTGCGCTCCTTCACTTCGGTTTCGGTGGCGCCGCCGACGCGGATCACCGCAACACCGCCGGCGAGCTTGGCCAGACGTTCCTGCAGCTTTTCCTTGTCGTAGTCCGAGGTAGTTTCCTCGATCT